>NZ_JADP01000004.1:0-276129 GCF_000518445.1 Shewanella sp. 38A_GOM-205m
AACAATACCGTCAGACGGACAATTAACCAGTAAGAATATGTCTGGTGACAATAGCATTGTGGTCCCACCTGATCCCATCCCGAACTCAGAAGTGAAACGCAATCGCGCCGATGGTAGTGTGGGGTCTCCCCATGTGAGAGTAGGTCATCGCCAGACGCCTAATAAAACGATGGATCCCCAACACTTTGTGTTGGGGATTTTTCGTTTTAATTGCATTTTGAAATGTCCACTCTCACATGGGGAAGATAAAGAGTCCGAACGTAGTGAGGCACAATCCCATGTGGAGTAGGGTGAGGTTGTCGCGTTCATCAAACTCAGTTTGATGCGACAGACGAACGCGGAGAGCTTGCTCGAAGCTGGCCATCGCCAGACGCCACTTTTGTCTCCAGCGAGCACGACTTAACATGCAGCCCAAAGCTGCTGGCGCAGTGTGTGCCCCTCAGCTCGCAGCCAAGCTGCTTCGCGCTACAGCCATCTATCAAGCTGTGCTTGATGAACAGATGTCTTTCGCCCCCATGTGAGATGGTGCTGTGGAGATATTGAGAATAGATTGACCCGCTTGTCTGGGCAGATTCATCCAGTCTCTGAAGCACAGAGATTTCACCCGACCAGTATCCTCAATGAAGGTATTCCAGGCTCGGGATACTTGCTCAACAATTTGCTCGTAGCAATCGAATACTCGGTTGGAAAGACAGTGTTGTCTGAGCCATTGCCAAACTTGCTCCATTGGGTTCAGCTCTGGGGAATAGGCGGGTAACTTAATCAAAGTGAGATTTGAGAAAGGTATTATCGTATCCATAGTATGCCAACCTGTGCCATCAACGATGAGGGGATTTGGGACATCTGAATCTGAAAGATAGGGATAACAAGAAAGCCAGCTTAGGCGGCTGGCTTAGGGGTTAGTTTGAAAACTCTGTAAGGATTTTATCAAGAATCGGTTGGTTGGCATCCGGGAAAGTATATTCCTGGAGTTTATCCAAGTGCACCCATTCGACTTCCTGTCCTTCTACGCCATAGGCATTGCCACTGAATTCAGTGACCAGGTGAATATCCAGTAACACTTGCTTATCTGGATAGTCATAAGACAACAGCATAAAAGGGGTAGAGGCGGCTATGTTAAGCCCGACTTCTTCTGTCAGTTCTCTGGCTAAGGCTTGGGTGACGGTTTCGCCGGTTTCGACTTTACCTCCTGGAAATTCCCATTTTCCTCCCTGGTGCAGATGCCCATGACGCTTGGCCAATAGGATCTGCTCGCCGGATTTAATGATACCGACCGCTACATGTACTCTTTTTGTCATTACTGATCCTTGAAGAAATTACCTTCATCGTAGCCCAGTTCATCCAGCAGTTGTTCATCAAACTCTGGCTTGACCGGGATGGCATGTTTTTCCGAGGCCCAATCACCGAGATCGATGAGTTTACAGCGCTCGCTACAGAAGGGCTTGAATTTGGATTCGGGGGCCCATTCCACCTCTTTTTGACAGGTGGGGCACTTAACAGTGATAGGCATTTTTGTATCTCTTGGGCTAACTGATGGCGCCCATGGTAAAGAGTTTAGCCGCAGGTCGCCAGTAGGAATTTGACGGTTTTGTCGGAATGCTTTTGTTGTTCGAACTGCACAAAATGAATGGCAAAGCGGTTTCTGTGACCACTAATGGTGGGGTAGCAGCCTTGCTCTGCATCCAGCTTGACTCTGACCAGCGACAAGCTTTGTTGGCTGTCGCCTTGGTAAAAGCCGGCATGGGCTACAGCATCACGATATTCACAGCTCATACGGGTAAGTTGCAACAGCAGACTGATGGGCTGTAGTAGGCTGCTGAAGTGACTGGTCCATTGGAGGTACTCCTGACAGCGTTCTTCCCAAGGCTTAGCCAGCCAAAAGTGCAGTTGTGGCAGATCGAAGTTACAGCAAGCACCAGGCATGCTGAATCTTTGTCTGAGCGCCGATATGAATCTGTCTTGCTTAAGCTGACTGCCGGGGCGCTGTGGACGTTGCAGTTCTTCTCTGGCATGGGAGAATTGCTCGAGATAGTACTGGAGTTGCTGCTGATCTACATCGTCCTGCTGTTGCCAGCTTTGCAGTTGGATTAATTGGCGGTCGATATCTTTGATGACTTCGCTGCGGTAATCACAGCGTTCGGTGAGTTCACAGAGGGAGAATAGTGGGTAGAAGCATCTATGTTGATGATCTTGCTGGAGGTTATTGTCCAATTGACGGGCGAGATATTCCAGACGCAAATAGCTGCGGATCTTTTCATTTAACGGCTGTTCGAATATCAGTTCTGTCGTGTTCATGGGTGTATAGGATCTGCCAGCTGTAAGTATTTATTATGCAGCGCCAGTACTTGAGCTTGTAGCGCAGTGATTTCTCCCTGATTGTCAATCACATCATCAGCTTTGTTGAGTCGGCTATTGCGGTCGCTCTGGCTATTGATAATGTTTTGAACCTGTTCCTTAGACACCTTGTCCCGCTCAATAGTTCGCTGTAACTGTAATTTGGGTGAAATATCTACCACCAGAGTGCGATTCACCAGTTTATCCAGGCCATTCTCAAAAAGCAGAGGCACCACCATGATGACATAAGGGGAGTTTGCCGCCTTAACCTGTGCCAACATGCGAGAGCGTATCATGGGATGCAACAGGGCATTGAGCCATTCCCTGTCTTCCGGATGATGAAATATCTGTTCCCTCAGCGCCGCTCTATTCAGATTGCCTTCGGGTGTCAGCATCTGAGGGCCAAATTTATCGCCAATTTGCCTGAGGCCATCAGAGCCTTTGGCGACCACCTCCCTGGCAATGATATCGGCATCGACCAAGACGATTCCCTGTTCGGCAAACAGATTGGCGACCGTAGTTTTGCCGCTGCCGATACCGCCGGTGAGCCCTACAATAAATTCGGCCATTTAGAGTGTTCCCAAATACCAGTCGACAATCTGTAGCCCCCACACCAAAGCGACCCAACCTGCGATAGCAATATAAGGGCCAAAGGGGATAGGGTTACCCCGATTAAGGTTCTTGAACAGAATAAGTAACACGCCTACTAGGGCACCGACCAGAGAAGAGAGCAGAATAATTAGAGGTAACATTTGCCAGCCAAGCCAGGCGCCAAACAATGCCATCAGTTTGAAATCGCCATAGCCCATGCCTTCCTTGCCGGTGAGCAGTTTAAATAGCCAGTAGACCGACCAGAGGCTTAAATAGCCGGCAGCGGTCCCTATGGTGGCATCGGTCAAATTAGTAAAGGTGCCTGAGATATTAACCAGTAAACCAAGCCACAGTAGCGGCAGGGTAATCTGATCCGGCAGCAGCATTTCATCCAAATCTATCCCGCTGAGGGCTATCAATCCAAAGGTGAGAATAGTGGCGTAAACAAACTGCAGTGTCGGGCCAAAATACCAACCTAGAGTACTGATAAGCAGGGCGGTCAGCAGCTCAAATATTGGGTATCTCGCGGAAATAGCTGTGTTGCAGGAGGCGCATTTACCGCCAAGCAACAAATAGCCGATTATGGGGAGGTTGTGCCAGGGTTTGATATGGGCGCCACATTTGGGGCAGGCAGACTTCGGCAGTATCAGATTGTATTTGGCCGGATAGTTATCTATCGGTGCATTAAGCTTGGCTTCACCCAGCTGTTTGGCGAATTCGGGTTGATATTCCTGCAGGTATTGATTGCATTCCTGCTGCCATTCGCGCTTCATCATTACCGGCAGGCGATGGATCACCACATTGAGAAAGCTGCCTATTACAGAGGCAAACAAAAAACAGAGAACAAGAAAGAGCCACTGGTTGTGGCTCAATACAGCAATAAATTCTGACATGCGATATTAAGCGACCCTAAAAACAGTTAAGTGTTGGTTTTATTATTACACTTCGGCGAATAGCCAGGCTTAACCTACCACTTTACCCAAATTGAAGATAGGCAGATACATGCCGACGATAAGTCCGCCGACTATAGTGCCGATAACGACCATCATAATAGGTTCTATCAGGCTGGAAAGGCCATCTACGGCATCGTCTACCTGCATCTCATAGATATTGGCGACTTTATTGAGCATATTATCCAATGAGCCGGATTCTTCACCTATCATCACCATTTGGATCAGCATGTCGGGAAAAAGCTTGGTAGTGCGCATAGCCACATTCATCTGCATACCGGCCATCACTTCGGTGCGCACATTCAACAGTGCCTTGCGGTAAACATAATTACCGGATGCGCCGGCGGCAGACTCCAAGCCATCAATCAGCGGCACCCCAGCAGCAAAAGTGGTGGCCAGAGTGCGGGCAAAACGGGCCATGGCTCCTTTATGGAGGATATCTCCTATCGCGGGGATCTTCAGCACTATTTCATCGATACGGTTGCGGAAATTTTCTGAATTTCGATGAGCACGGACAAACAGCCAGACACTGATAACGATACCGGCCAAAAATAGATACCAAGTGCTTTGCAAGCCTCTACTTAAACTAACAATGAATTGAGTAAAAGCTGGCAATTCTGCACCAAATCCTCTGAATACCTCCTCAAACTGAGGTACTACAACCACCAATAATAAAGCAGTAACAGCAATAGCGACCACAATCACAGCTGTGGGATAGAACATGGCTTTTTTGATCTTGGATTTTAATGCTTCGGATTTTTCCTTGTAAGTGGCGATACGGTCGAATACGGCGTCCAAAGAACCTGAATGCTCGCCGGCAGCCACCAAGTCGACATAGAGGTCGTCAAAATAAACTCTGTGTGGGCGTAGGGCATCGGAGAGTGGAATACCGGCTTGGATATCGGCCAGCACAGTGCCGAGTAGAGTACGAACCTTATTTTTTTCATGGCCGCGAGCGATCAACTCAATAGTTGTTACCAGTGGTACGCCGGCAGCCAGCATAGTAGCTATCTGACGGGTGATCACTGCGATATCCATCGGCTTGATCTTTTTATCGCCAAACATAGACGCTGATTTTTTACGTACCGTCTTGGGGTTGATCCCCTGCCCCTTAAGCAGGTTTTTTACTTCGGTGATACTGGTGCCGCGCAGTTCGCCGGAGCTGAGTTTGCCGTCACGATTGAGTCCCTTCCAGGTAAAGGTATGGATCTTGGGCTGGGGTTTGGCGCCTTTGTTTTTGGCTTTATTGCTTTTTGCTGTTGCCGTTGCGGTTGCCATAATTGTTCCTTGCAATATGCTTCTTTGCTAGTTTGCAGTTAATTTTAGCCAGACTCGCGGGAGGTTGCCTGTTCACAGGTTGTTATCTATTTGGCTAGTTCCAGCGTTATATCACCTTCGCCGGACGGCTAATTGGCCTAATAATTCAATCAGTAGCTGGTGACCCGATTTATCTCGGCGATACTGGTGACGCCTTGAATCACTTTTAAAAGGCCGGAAAGGCGCAGGTCGCGCATCCCTTGTTGTTTGGCTGTGGTGGCAATCTGCAGCGAGTTGCCGCCTTCCATAATGGTTCTGGCGATTTCGTCGGACATTTTCATTACCTCATAGATACCGACCCGGCCCTTGTAGCCACCGGAGCAGAACTCGCAGCCACAGGGCTTGTAAGGGGTAAAGCCTGCGTTTATCTGCTGCTGAGTGAAGCCCAGTTGCAGCAGTTCATGCTCGGGGATATCTTCCGGTTGGCGGCATTCGGGGCAAAGGCGGCGGGCCAGCCGCTGGGCAATAATCAGATTGACTGAACTGGCAATGTTATAACCAGGGACACCCATGTTGAGCAGGCGGGTGAGAGTTTCGGCCGATGAATTGGTATGCAGGGTTGAGAGTACCAAGTGGCCAGTTTGCGCCGCCTTGATGGCGATTTCGGCGGTTTCCAGGTCGCGAATTTCCCCCACCATCACCACATCCGGGTCTTGACGTAAAAAAGAGCGCAGCGCCGAGGCGAAGGTCAGTCCAGCCTTGGGGTTGATATGTACCTGGTTGACTCCTTCCAGGTTGATTTCTACCGGGTCTTCGGCAGTGCTGATATTGCGCTCTTCGGTATTTAGGATATTGAGGCCAGTATAAAGGGATACGGTTTTACCAGAGCCGGTAGGGCCGGTGACCAAGATCATCCCCTGGGGTCTTGCCAGCATCTCCAGGTAGGCTTGTTTTTGGTCTTCCTCATAGCCGAGTTTTTCGATTCCTAATTGCGCGGAAGATGAGTCGAGGATCCGCATTACTATCTTTTCACCCCAGAGGGTGGGCAGGGTGCTGACCCGGAAATCGATACTCTTGTTGCGGGACAGCTTCATCTTGATGCGGCCATCCTGAGGTACCCGGCGCTCGGCGATATCCAGTTTGGACATTACCTTCAAGCGGGCTGATATACGGCCCGAGAGAGAAATTGGTGGTTCGGAAACTTCGTGGAGGATGCCATCAATACGAAAACGGATGCGGTAGCGTTTCTCGTAAGGCTCGAAATGCAGATCCGATGCGCCCTTGCGGATGGCATCGGTCAAAATCTTATTGATATAGATGACGATAGGCGCATCGTCTTTGCCTTCATTTTCTTCCTGTTGACGTTTGTCGGTATCGCTGACTTCAATACCGGCGAGGGATTCCTCGTCGAGGCCATCCAGATCCAATGAACTCAAGTCCTCTTCAAGCACTTTTTCCAGCGCTTTACTGAGCTTATCTTCCTCTACCAGTATCGCTTCGGCATGCAGGCCTGCACTGAACTGAAAATCTTCCAGAGCGGCAATATTGGTTGGGTCTGAAGTGGCGATATAGAGACGGTTGCCACGTTTGAACAACGGCAGGCATCTATGCTTATCGATCAGCTTTTTATTGAGAAACTCTTCCGGAATACTGCCTAAATCAAACTCATTGAGATCCAGCAGCGGGGTGCCGTATTCTTCATAGCAGAGTTCGGCGATAGTTCGTGCTGACAAAAGTTGACTGGTCACCAGAGTAGTGACCAGTGTTTGCTTGTTCTTTTGCGACTGCTTAATGGCATCCGAAAGGCTACCCTCATCGAGTAGCCCTTTACGGATAAACAGAGTGGACAATCCTAAATGTAACCCAGAAGTAGGCATGCCTATCTCATCTGTTCCCAATAATAATCAGCGTATTTAACTGTTATTAAATTCCTGCACCTTTTTTACAGATCGCTAAATCATCATCTGTACCGCTTGCGCCTTTAGCCATTGCAAAGCTTAAGCCAGGAGTAGTAGCAGTAGGGGCTGCGAATGTTGCTGTCAGAACACACTTTGGTTCAGTCCATACTAAAGTACCAGCTGCGCCTTCTGCAAAAGTTATTGTTGTGGTTAACTTGGCATTCCCATCGATCTCTTTGCCAATAGTGTCGCATCCAATACCTGTTTCAATACAAGTTTGAACCTTTTGCGTAAATGCTGTGATACCTTTCATAGCAGCGCCACCTTGTGCAGAAGTGACATAGTCCTTGTAAGCAGGCAGTGCGATTGCCGCGAGAATACCGATAATGGCTACTACGATCATCAGTTCGATCAGGGTGAAGCCCTGAGCGCGTTTGTTAAGTTTGATACCTTTCATTTGCTTTCTCCATCGTTGCCGTCTTGAGCGAATCGGTAACTTAGTCCCTGTTACTCTTATTCCTTACCAGCCCGAAACCTGTTCAGTTTGTGTTGCTGGCGATTCCAGCTCGAGTGGCTTTATGCCCCAGAGCGTGTTGGATCAGACTCAATCAGTTCAGCAAAACCATTTAAGTTTATCGTATGTCGTTCCGGCAAACCGCACCTCAAGGAACTGAGTATTTACTCAAAGCATGTATTTTACAGTTGTAACTGCGTTATGCCATAAACAAATATCAGTTTGGGTGGTTACCTTGTCGGTGAGGTTGGCCAAAAACGGCCATCTCGCCTGCTATAAAAGTTAGTATAAAGTTACTGAAAATGGAATCCACAATCGGTAAAAAGCAGCGTAAATTTCGGAAAAAAATCAAAAATGTTACTGAACACCAAGTTTTACCGGCAACAGTATTTTGACAGTTGCTGAAATAAGTGTCAGGGAAGTGGCGTTGTCAAAAAAACAGGTAATTTTATCATTTGCTTAAATACAAATGTTGCAATTTTGTTTCTTGGTGATTGGGTGGGTTGTGAGCAAGCATTTACCTGTTTGCAACCGGTATCAGAACTGGCCAAGCAGATGGTAGAGAGCATCATTGACTGATGCTTACTGACATATTGCTGAATAGCTGTTCTAGCTATTTGAATATGGTGGTGTTTTGTCGATTATGAGGGGGCCAGTATGGCAAAGTTCACCTTGGTACGACTTCTTGGAACTTATCGATTTGCGCCAAGTACTTTGCCACGGCTTGCTTCAGCTGCAGGTTTAACCGCTATCCGTTGGGCCCAGACTGGAAAGGCATACCCATAGATATCAGGGTATGCCTAAAAGAGGTTATCAGCCCTTGAGGCGCATGGAGAGATCCATGGCTCGCACATGCTTGGTCAGAGCTCCGACCGAGATGTAGTCGACGCCGGTTTGGGCGAAAGCCGCTATGGTTTCCAGCGTGACATCGCCGGAGACTTCGAGTTTGGCGCCAAGCCCTTTGGCCTTGAAACCGTTATTGAGCTCAACTGCCTGCAGCATCATAGTCACATCGAAGTTGTCCAACATGACTATGTCGGCGCCGGCTTCCAGTGCCTGAGCCAGTTCTTCCAGATTCTCTACTTCCACTTCCACAGGTTTTTCGGGGCGTAGCTCACGGGCTGCGGAGATGGCATTGGCGATACTGCCACAGGCCATAATATGATTTTCTTTGATCAGGAAGGCATCGAACAAACCGATACGGTGGTTTTTGCCGCCGCCGCAGGTGACGGCATATTTCTGCGCTGTGCGCAGGCCGGGAAGCGTCTTGCGGGTATCGAGCAAGCGGCACTGGGTGCCGACCAGCTTGTCGCAGTAGACTTTGGTCAGGCTGGCTACCCCTGAGAGAGTTTGAATAAAGTTCATCATGGTGCGCTCGCCGGTGAGCAACAGGCGCGCCGGGCCGGAGAGTTCACACAGCAGCTGATTGGGCAGCACAAGGTCGCCATCATCCACATGCCAGTGCAACGCCACTTCACCTCCGAGCTGATTGAATACCTGCTCGGCCCAGGCCTTACCGCAAAAGACACCTTCTTCGCGGGTAATAAGGGTAGCTTCGGCGTGTTTATCTTCGGGGATCAACAGGGCGGTGATATCGCCCTCGGAGGCCTTCTGGTGGCCAAGGTCTTCGTCCAGTGCGGCTTTGACACTGACCCTGATATCATTTTCGAGCATGATGCGCGTCCTTGATTGACTCGGGATTATTGGGGAAATTTATGCCGCTAGATTAGCATAATAAGGGGCGCTGCTGGTATTGTGTTGGAGGCACAATTGGCTGTGGCTAGGCTCGAAGTTATTTTGAGCCAATGTGACTGCAGCCAAGGTGCTGCTGTATGTATGGTTATTCGAGTCAGGAGAGTGAGCATTTGGCGCATAAGCTATGGGTTGAAGGCTGGTATAAAGAGGCTGAGCCCAGCCCTTCACCTCACTTTAATCACAGGCCCAATGGCGAGGTGAGCCTTTTGGTGATCCATAATATCAGTCTGCCGGCCGGCCGCTTTGGTTTGCCTTATATAGAGCAGCTATTTTTGGGCACTCTGGACATTGAGGCTGATGCCAGTTTCGCCGGGCTGAAAGGGCTGGAAGTTTCGGCACATTTTCTGATTCGCCGTGATGGCGAGTTGCGCCAATTTGTTTCTGTGGATCAGCGCGCCTGGCATGCCGGGGTATCAAACTTTGAAGGTCGCAGCGGCTGCAATGATTTTGCCGTTGGTATAGAGCTGGAGGGCACAGATGATTCCGGCTTTACCGAAGAGCAGTATCATAAACTTACTACCCTGACCCAGAGTTTGCAGCAGGCTTACCCGGATATCACCAAAGAGAGAATAGTGGGTCATAGCGATATCGCGCCGGGGCGCAAGACAGACCCTGGCCCGGGATTTGATTGGCAAAGATATTTACAGGCGTTGTGACTGGTGTAGCTCTGTTATGGCCGCAGGCCTCAAGATAGCAAGGAGAAGAAAAGATGGCACTGTTTTCCCTGTTGGTCGCAATTATTGTTGAACGTTTGAAGCTCTTGCCTGCCCGCTGGCAGTTGGACAGCGGGCTGCGCTGGTATCAAAAGCAGATGTTTACCGACAGCCAGTTGGGTACTGTGGGCGGTATGATACTGGCGCTGCTATTGCCTGCCGTGACAGTGGCAGTGGCACTATGGGTAGTGAATGGATGGTTCTGGGGTTTGCCTTCGCTGCTGTTGTGGGTGGCACTGGCGGTAGTGTGTTTTTCCCATCAGTATCAAAGACGCCTGTTTAAGCGTTATGTGCAGGCTGCCTGCCGTGGTGATGTGCAGGCCAGTTTTCATTTTGCCGGTGAGCTGGATTGCAGTGAGTGCCTGGATGCGGTCAGCGAGCGTGAACTGGGCAGCCGGGTGGGGCAGAGTGTAGCCTGGCTCAACTATCGTTATTATGGCGCCGTGGCGCTGTTCCTTATCTTGTTTGGCCCAGTAGGCGCCGTGTTTTATTGCAGCGTGCGTTTTTTTGATGAAAGGCGTCAGCGCCTTGGCAAAGAGTGGCCCGTGGTACATACCCTGCTGTATTGGCTCGACTGGTTGCCGGCACGGATAATAGGTTTTGGCTATGTGCTGTGCGGCCATTTCAGCAATGCTTTTCCCCGTTGGTGCCAACTGGCGTTGAGTCTGGACTCTAAGCCGAGAGAAATAGTGACAGAAGTGGCCCTGGCCGCCGAAACCCTGCCGGAAGATGAAGATGTGCCGGTTTCAGTACAATCTACCTTGGCGCTGCTGGCTCTCAGTAAGCGCAACTCGACCTTGCTGATCACTATTTTGTCGCTGTTGACCATCTTTGGTCTGGTCAGTTAAACAAGCCCTGAACCGGCTTGGGCGTTTTGATGGGTTAACTGCTGCAGGGAAGGTGAGTTTGTTGCAACTTTCCTAGGTTGAGCAGCGGTGAAGGAATAGGCTGGTTGAGGCTTGTTAATTGGTCTGACCCCAGAAGAAAAAATATAGGCTATGCTCACACATCGTGAGTTGACTTGATGCAGATCACTAACTGGACTTTAAAAGTGTGATTTGATAAAGTGCGCTCACTCGTAGAAATTGGTAAGACCAATTTACAATAGGAGCTGAGGGCCAGATGGCTTATAGCAAAATCAGTCAGCCAAAGATTTCTGACGTCATCATGAATCAGTTGGAACAGATGATCCTTGAAGGCAGCCTACAGCCGGGTCAGAAGTTACCTCCTGAGCGCGAGTTGGCGTTGCAATTTGAAGTCTCCCGCCCCTCACTGCGGGAAGCGATTCAAAAGCTGGAAGCCAAAGGATTACTGCTGCGCCGTCAGGGCGGTGGTACCTACGTCAAAGAACAGTTATGGCAGAGTCTTGCCGATCCCATAGTCGAACTTATGCAGGGTGATCCGGAGAGTCAATACGACTTGCTGGAGTTCCGTCATGCCACCGAAGGCATGATGGCCTATTTTGCTGCCCTGCGCGGAACAGACGCCGATATGCAGAATATCAAGCGGATGATCCAGGAAGTGGAAGACGCCGAGGGTATCGAAGCGCAAGCCGCTGCCATTGTGCATTTTTACCGGGCTGTGGCCGAGGCATCACACAATGTTGCCATGTTGCATCTGGTACTGAGTTTAACTCCTGTGCTGCATCAAAATGTGGCGCAAAACCTGGAGCTTCTGAGCCGTCGCGAAGAAGCTTCTTCCATGGCAAATGAACATAGGCGGGCCTTGTTGGCCGCAATTGTTCGCCGCGATCCCGAAGCCGCGCGTGAAGCATCCAATGACCACTTGAGTTATATCGAGGAAGTCATGTTGTCGGTACGGGAAGAAGATAGCCGGTTGCAGCGTAGCCTGCGCCGTTTGAAGAGCGGCGTGTAGCCCAGGGGCGGCCCAGTGCCCACCTTAGGACGTCGTAATCACTATTAATACAATGTATAGAAGGACAGTGTCATGTCTGAAAATATGCTACAAGACTTGGATCCGTTAGAGACACAGGAATGGGTAGAATCCCTGCAGGCCGTATTGGAGCAGGAAGGTCCCGAACGTGCTCATTACCTGTTGGAAAAGCTGATCGAAAAGGCTCGCCGTAACGGTACTCACCTGCCTTACACTGCCACTACTGCTTACCTGAATACCATTCCTGCCGGGCAAGAACCTCATATGCCGGGCAACCAGGAGATGGAACGTCGCATTCGCGCCATTGTGCGTTGGAACGCGTTGGCCATGGTACTGCGTGGTTCCAAGAAAGATCTGGAGCTTGGTGGTCATATTTCCAGTTTCTCATCCAGTGCCACTATCTATGATGTGTGCTTTAACCACTTCTTCCGTGCTCCCAACGAGAAAGATGGCGGCGACCTGGTTTACTTCCAGGGACACATTGCCCCCGGCATCTATGCCCGCTCTTTCCTCGAAGGTCGCCTGAGCGAAGAACAGCTGGCCAACTTCCGTCAGGAAGTGGATGGCAAAGGCCTGTCCTCCTATCCGCATCCCAAGCTGATGCCTGACTACTGGCAGTTCCCTACGGTTTCCATGGGGCTGGGTCCTATCCAGGCCATCTATCAGGCGCGCTTCCTCAAGTACCTGACTGACCGTGGCATTAAGGATTGTTCCGAGCAAACCGTATATTGCTTCCTGGGCGACGGCGAGTGTGACGAGCCGGAAGCGCTGGGTGCCATCGGCCTGGCCGCTCGTGAAGAGCTGGATAACCTGGTGTTTATCGTTAACTGTAACCTGCAGCGTCTCGACGGCCCTGTGCGCGGTAACGGCAAAATCATCCAGGAGCTGGAAGGTGAATTCCGCGGCGCCGGTTGGGAAGTGGTCAAGGTTATCTGGGGTCGTTACTGGGATCCATTGCTGGCCCGTGACACCAGCGGCAAGCTGCTGCAACTGATGAACGAAACCGTTGACGGTGAATACCAGAACTGTAAAGCCAAAGGCGGAGCCTGGACCCGTGAACACTTCTTCGGTAAGTATCCTGAAACTGCCGAGATGGTAGCCAACATGTCAGACGATGACATCTGGCGCCTGAACCGCGGTGGTCACGATCCGGTGAAAATTTACGCCGCGCTCGATAAAGCCAAGAAGACCAAGGGTCGCCCAACCGTGATCCTGGCCAAGACAGTGAAAGGTTATGGTCTGGGTGATGCCGGTGAAGGCAAGAACATTGCCCACAACGTCAAGAAGATGGATATTGAAGCCATTCGTCACTTCCGTGACCGCTTCAACATTCCAATCCCTGACGACAAGCTGGAAGAGATCCCCTTCTACCATCCGGGACCGGATTCCGAAGAGGTTAAATACCTCAAGGAACGCCGTGAAGCCCTGATGGGGTATCTGCCAGCCCGTAGGCAGAAGTTCAGCGAAGAACTGCAAGTGCCTTCACTGAAGATTTTCGATGCAATTCTCAAAGGCTCCAACGGCCGTGAGATCTCTTCTACCATGGCCTTTGTGCGGGTATTGACCGCCTTGCTGAAAGACAAGGGCATAGGTAAGAAGATAGTACCTATCATCCCGGATGAGGCCCGTACCTTTGGTATGGAAGGTCTGTTCCGTCAAGTGGGTATTTACGCTCACGAAGGCCAAAAATATGTGCCTCAGGATGCGGATCAGGTTGCTTACTATCGTGAGGACAAGTCCGGTCAGGTACTGCAGGAAGGGATTAACGAGCTGGGCGCCATGTCCTCTTGGGTATCGGCTGCCACCAGCTACTCGGTCAATGATACGCCGATGATCCCTTTCTATATCTATTACTCCATGTTCGGCTTCCAGCGGATCGGCGATCTGGCTTGGGCCGCCGGCGACATGCGCGCCCGTGGCTTCCTGGTAGGAGGTACTTCCGGCCGGACTACGCTGAACGGCGAAGGCTTGCAGCACCAGGATGGTCACAGCCATATTCTGGCCAACACCATTCCTAACTGCATCAGCTATGACCCAACCTATGGTTATGAGATTGCCGTTATCGTTCAGGATGGTATTCGCCGCATGTATGGCGAAGATCAGGAAGATATCTTCTACTACCTGACCACAATGAACGAGAACTATGTTCAGCCTGAAATGCCACAAGGCGTGGAAGAGGGCATAGTCAAGGGTATCTACAAGTTGGAAAGCGTTGCCGGTTCCGGCAAAGGCAAAGTCCAGCTGATGGGTTGCGGCACTATTCTCGAGCAAGTGCGCAAGGCGGCACAGGCGCTGGCGAAAGACTTCGGTATCAGCACAGATGTGTTCAGCGTTACCAGCTTCAACGAACTGGCGCGTGATGGTCAGGCGGTTGAGCGCTGGAACATGCTGCACCCAACAGAAACCGCCAAGGTGCCTTATGTGAGCACAGTGCTGGCCAAAGATGCGCCTGCCATTGTGGCGACCGATTACATGAAGATCTACGGCGAGCAGCTGCGCGCTTACGTGCCTTGTGACTACAAGGTGCTGGGTACCGACGGTTTCGGTCGCTCTGACAGCCGTGCCAACCTGCGTCACCACTTCGAAGTGGATGCCAAGTTCATCGTGGTTGCTGCGCTCAAGTCGCTGGTGGACAGGAACGAGCTGCCGGTAGATGTTCTGGCCAAGACCATTGCCGAATACGGCATCGACGCCGACAAGAACGACCCACAGCACGCGTAAGAGGGGAAGCAGAATGGCTGATATGAAACAAGTACTGGTTCCCGATATTGGCGGGGACGAGGTACAGGTTATTGAGATCTGTGCCAATGTGGGTGACAGCCTGGCGGCTGAAGACTCCATTATTACCGTTGAAAGCGACAAGGCGACCATGGATATTCCTGCGCCATTCGCCGGTGTGCTCAAAGAGCTGAAAGTGGCCGTTGGCGACAGCGTGTCTGAAGGCACATTGATAGCCTTGATGGCCGCCGAAGGCGCAGAAGCTGCACCTGTTGCAGAAGCGCCCAAGGTTGAAGCCGCGCCTGCCCCGGCAGCGGCTCCCGCTCCAGCACAGGCGGCGCCAGCCGCACCTGCAGCCGGCGGCAGCCAGGTCATCGAAGTGACTGTGCCGGATATTGGCGATGCCGCAGATGTCGATGTTATTGAGGTGCTGGTGAGCGAAGGTGAGGCTATCGAAGCCGATGCCGGGTTGATCACTCTGGAAACCGATAAGGCGACCATGGATGTACCTTCGCCTCAGGCGGGTACAGTCAAGTCACTGAAAGTGAAGGTTGGCGACAAGGTTTCGCAGGGCTCTTTGGTGTTGCTGCTGGAAGTTGGTGCTGCTGCCGAAGCACCGCAAGCACCGCAAGCAACGGCTTCTGAAGCCGCACAGCCGGCGGCCGCTCAGGCAGCTGCGCCTGCCACAGTCGAAGTGAAAGAGATTGCGGTTCCCGATATCGGTGATGCTGCCGATGTGGACGTTATCGAAGTGCTGGTAGCGGTAGGTGATGAGATCAGTGCCGATCAGGGGCTGATCACTCTGGAAACCGACAAGGCGACCATGGAAGTGCCAGCGCCCTTCGGTGGCAAGCTGGTTTCTCTGACCGTCAAAGTGGGTGACAAGGTGTCTCAGGGCAGCGTGATTGCCACGGTTGAGACCCAAGGCGCCGCTCCCGCAGCAGTTGCTGCACCGGCAGAAGCCCCTGCTCAGGCGGCTCCAGCCCCCGCACCGGCTCCGGCGGCCGCGCCTGCAGCGCAGAGTCGCCCACCTGTGCCGCATCATCCGAGTGCCGGTGCCCAGCCTAACACAGGTGCGGTACACGCTTCTCCGGCGGTACGTCGCCTGGCCCGTGAGTTCGGTGTTGACCTGACTCAGGTGAAAGGTACAGGTCGCAAGGGCCGTATCCTCAAAGAGGATGTGCAGGCCTATGTGAAATATGAACTGTCACGGCCCAAGGCTACGGTGGCGACCTCAGTCGGCGGCGGCAGTGGTCTGCAGGTTATCGATGCACCTAAGGTGGACTTCAGCAAGTTCGGTGAAGTGGAAGAAATACCACTGACCCGGATCCAGAAGATCTCCGGCCCTAACCTGCACCGCAACTGGGTGACCATTCCCCATGTGACTCAGTTCGATGAGGCTGATATCACAGAGATGGAAGCTTTCCGCAAGCAGCAGAACGAACTGGCTGCCAAGCAGAAGCTGAATGTGAAGATCACTCCGCTGGTGTTCATGATGAAGGCGGTTGCCAAGACGCTGCAGCAGTTCCCGGTATTCAACTCCAGCTTGAGCCCGGACGGTGAATCGCTGATCCGCAAGAAGTACTTCCACATCGGGGTGGCGGTCGATACGCCAAACGGTTTGGTTGTGCCTGTGGTGCGTGATGTGGACAAGAAAGGCATTATCGAGCTCAGCCGTGAGCTGACCGAAATTTCGATCAAGGCCCGCGACGGCAAGCTCAAGGCAGCCGACATGCAAGGCAGCTGCTTCACTATCTCAAGCCTGGGGGGTATTGGCGGTACCGCGTTTACGCCTATCGTCAACTATCCGGATGTGGCGATTCTCGGGGTGTCCAAGTCTGAGATCAAGCCCAAGTGGAATGGCAAAGAGTTTGAGCCAAGGCTGATGTTGCCACTGTCACTGTCTTATGATCACCGGGTGATCGACGGGGCCCTGGCGGCGCGCTTCAGCGTCACTCTGTCAGGTATCTTGTCCGATATTCGTACAATGATCCTCTAACACAACAGGCTGCCCCTCGGGGCGGCCTTTTGTTTATTGTGATCAGTGTCAAACACGGGTTAAAATGCGCCCACCTTACGAGACAAGCACTTTCGAGCTGGCGCATCGCAGGTTGGGCTGGCAGTCCCCAACGGAATGAAAGAAATCAGAGGAAAAAATGAGTAACGAAATCAAAACTCAGGTAGTGGTATTAGGTGCTGGCCCTGCTGGCTATTCTGCGGCTTTTCGCGCGGCAGATTTAGGCCTGGAGACAGTGATTGTTGAGCGTTTCAGCACTCTGGGTGGCGTATGCCTGAATGTGGGTTGTATTCCTTCCAAAGCCCTGTTGCATGTAGCCAAAGTGATTGAAGAGGCCAAAGCGGTATCGGATCACGGTGTTGTGTTCGGCGAGCCAAAGATAGATCTCGACAAGCTGCGTGGCTTTAAAGAGAAAGTGATCGGCCAACTGACCAATGGTCTTGGCGGCATGTCCAAGATGCGTAAAGTTAAGGTGGTTAACGGTTTCGGTAAGTTCACTGGCCCCAACAGCCTCGAAGTGAAAGGTGCCGACGGTGAAACCACAGTGGTTAACTTTGACAACGCCATCATAGCTGCCGGCTCTCGCCCAATTCAGTTGCCTTTCATTCCTCATGAAGATCCACGTATCTGGGACTCTACCGATGCACTGGAACTGAAAGAGATCCCAGGCAAGATGCTGGTCATGGGCGGCGGTATCATAGGTCTGGAAATGGGTACTGTGTACTCGTCTCTGGGCAGTGAAATCGACGTGGTTGAAATGTTCGACCAGGTGATCCCTGCGGCCGATAAAGACGTGGTTAAGGTCTTTACCAAGCAGATCAAGAAGAAATTCAACTTGATGCTGGAAACCAAGGTAACAGCGGTTGAAGCCAAAGAAGACGGTATTTATGTGTCTATGGAAGGTAAGGCTGCGCCTGCCGAGCCAGTGCGTTACGACGCAGTGCTGGTGGCCATTGGCCGTACTCCCAATGGCAAGCTGATCGATGCCGACAAAGCTGGGGTCAAGATTGATGAGCGTGGCTTTATCAATGTCGACAAGCAGCTGCGTACCAATGTTGCCAACATCTTCGCCGTGGGCGATATCGTGGGTCAGCCAATGCTGGCTCACAAAGGTGTGCATGAAGGCCACGTGGCTGCAGAAGTGATTGCCGGTATGAAGCACTTCTTCGATCCTAAAGTCATTCCATCTATCGCTTACACAGATCCTGAAGTGGCCTGGGTTGGTCTGACCGAGAAAGAAGCCAAAGAGCAGGGCATAGCTTACGAGACTGCTACCTTCCCATGGGCAGCCAGCGGCCGTGCTATCGCTTCCGATGCCAGCGAAGGTATGACCAAACTGATTTTCGATAAAGAGACTCACAGAGTGATTGGTGGCGCCATTGTGGGTGTCAACGGCGGTGAGTTGCTGGGTGAAATCGGCCTGGCCATCGAGATGGGTTGTGATGCCGAAGATTTGGCGCTGACCATCCACGCTCACCCGACTCTGCACGAGTCTGTAGGGCTGGCAGCCGAGATCTACGAAGGTTCAATCACAGATCTGCCTAACCCAAAGGCAAAAAAGAAAAAGTAATCTGCTGATTGGGCGTTTGTCCCCAGGAAGTATTGAAATCGGGCTCAGTTGACTGGGCCCGATTTTTTTGTGCTTTGGCTCGGGTATGTAAATGAATTGTTGTTTGCAAGATGAAATTCAGCGTCCTAGCTGGTACATTCAAGATTGGTCACCAAGGTTATTCATCAGCCGATGATAAGAAAACTAATAACAGCAGGTCTTGGGTTATTGCTCTGCCTTTGTTTGGGGGCAGCACCGACATGCGCCGATGAGTTGGTTAAAAGGGTGTTCTCCTCCAGAGACGGCTTGACCAATACCAGTATTCTCGACATCAGTATGGATGAGCGGGGATTTATCTGGCTCTCCACCGAGCAGGGGTTGTATCGCCTCAGTAACGCCAGTATCCGCCGTTTGGACCGCGACGGCCTGGAATCGCGGATGGCCGATGAATATCTGCCCCTGGTCAAGTCTCTCGGGCAGCAGCAGATGCTGGTGAGTACCTTATCGCACGCTTACCTCTTCCACACTGCCGATAACCGTTTCCGTCAGTTTGGCAGCGATGAGCTGTTCCCCAAATATCAAGGCGGCGGACTGACGAAGAGCCTGAGGTCGGTTACCGGAGACTGGCTGTTGTTAACCGAAAAAGGCCAGGTTTGGCGCTTGAGTCAGGACCTGCAACAACTGCAGAAACTATTTGACCTACCCTACGACAGTGACCTGCCTTGGAGTCAAATCCAGCAGCTTGAGAACGGCGACTTGCTGCTGGGTAACGCCTATGGTGTGGAGCTGAGATCGCAAAATGGCAGTGTCAAGCAACGTTTACCCTGGCAGGAGAGCTATGGCCGCCTCAATGCCCTGTTTCTCGACAGCAACAAACAGATTTGGATGGCGGCCAGTAAAGGCTTCTATCGGGTTAACCTCGAAAGCAACCGCATAGAGGGTGTGGCAGAAATCCCCTTTTTCACCAGTGTGATCACCGAAGATCTCAAGGGTAACCTGTGGATTGCCAGCAAGCAGGGACTGCTGAAATGGTCCCCGCGTACCCGCAAATTAAAACAGTTCAAAGAGCAGTTAAAGCTCAGGGCCGATATCGAATATATCAAAGCCCTGCAGGTGGACAGCAATGGTTTGATCTGGGTCGGTGGCACAGGACACTCGTTGGCCGTGGTGGCCGACTCCCCCGAGTTTTTACTGGATAGTTTCAGCGCCTCTGAACCCTATAAGCTCAGTGATGAAATGGTGTGGACCATATTGGCCGACGACGAGATGTTGTGGCTGGGAACCGACTCGGGCGTGATTGCCGTTAACCGCAAGACTCAGCAGACCAAAACGGCAGTTCCCAGAGGGATGGAGGTCAATGACAGCATCTACAAGATAGATAATCTGGACTCTGAGCACCTGCTGCTTTCCTCCACCAACGGTTTGTTTGTGATGAATAAGCAGACTCTGGAAGGTCAATCCTTGGGTGATTGGAACGGCAGCGGTCAGTCCTTGAGTCACAAGATAGTATTCAATACCTTGCACGAAGGTAATCTTTGGTGGTTTGCAACCAGCAAAGGCCTCTTTGAATGGGATCAGACCCAAGGCAGCATCAACAAAAAGGACTTGCCGGATGCCGAATACAGCGGCAGTAGTCCGGTGATCTATGGCGTCTATCGCGACAGCAGTGAACGTTTGTGGATCGGCGGCCAAAAGTCATTTGGTTATCTGGAACAGGGTGGCGGTTATCGTTCATTGGTGACTGCCTTTGACGAATTGCCGCACATTCCGGCTGTCAGTCAGTTGCTGGAACTCAGTCCGGATCGTTTCTGGCTGGCTACAGGTCAAGCTGGTCTGATAGAGCTGGACTTGCAGACCATGAAGATTCGGCGGCTGACTAAAGAGTGGCAGTTGGACTGCAATACCGTGTTTTTCCTGCAGGATACCGGCGACTACCGTATGGTTGGCTGTACCTATGTGCTTATCCGTCAGGACAAGCACAGCGGTGAAATCAAGGTATTCAACGATGACGATGGCTTGCTGGGTAAAGAGCTGAATGAGGACGCCTATTTCTTTGAGCCGCAGCGGGGACTCTATGTCGGCACGCCGGATGGGGTGATGTTGTTGGATGTCGCCGCCATGGTTAATCGTATTCCCAGACATGAGGCTGTTCTCGAATCCATTGCCGCCTACTATGACAACAAGACAGAGCTGAGTCTGGTGCCTACGCCGGGACAGCTCATTGCCCCGGGGGCCAGAATGCTCAGCTTTCAGTTGACCAGTATGGATTATCTGGACGATGCGCCTATCAGCCTCAAGTACCGTTTACGACGTCCCGGCGAGGATGAGCTGAACTATTTACTGCTGGAAAATCAGTCACAGATCAACCTTTCAGGGTTGATCCCCGGTGCCTACCAACTGGAGGTGCTTAGCCAAAATAACGGTATCTGGCAGTCGGAACCTTTCCGTTTTCCTTTCACTGTTGACCTGTTCTGGTGGCAGAGTCGTTGGTTCAAAGGACTGTTGGTGGTGGCATTGTTGGCTATGGTGTTCACCATAGTCTTGCTGCGTCAGCGTCAGGTGCAGCGTTTTATGACTATGAACCTGGCGCTGCGCCAGAGTGATGACAGGCTGAGGCAGTCGCTCAGGGGCAGTGAATCGGATCTCTGGGAGTGGCGCCGCGATACAGGCCTGTTTCATCTGGATAATCGCGGCGGCGTGCTGGGGAGTGATGAAGACTTTATTCTTATCGCCATAGACAAGCTGCCGGTGCATCCGGACGACCAGGCCACTGCGCTGGATGAATGGAACAAGATGGTCGAAGGAGAGAGCGACAGGTTCGAGTCTGAATACCGCTATCGCCGCCGTGATGGCAGTTGGGGCTGGCTCAGGGTGCGCGGCAGGCCTGTTAGTCATGATCCGGTGTCCGGCAAGGTCAGCAAGGCTGCCGGGATTTACTCTGACATTACCATCAAGCGCCAGTTGGAAGACGAAGTCGAGTTGCTGGCTCAGGCGTTTGAAAACACCTCTGAAGGGGTGTTTATTCTGGATGCCGATGAGGTCATCAAGGTAGCCAACAGAGCGGCTGAGTCGATAGTGGGTCAGGATAGACATAGCCTGCAAGGACGGCACTTCGGCGAGCTGGTGGTTAGCGAAAACTTCCACAAAGACAATGTTGCCACTCTGCTGCAAGGGGTGGAATCCTGGACCGGCGAGCTGGAAATTGTCGGCGTGGCCGGGTCGCGTTGTCCCGTGTGGCTCAATATCTCCTCTATGCAGGATCTCAAGGAACGGGTGCAGCACTATGTGGTGGTGTTCTCCGACATCACAGAGCGGAAACGCACCGAAGCCGATCTGCGCCGTCTGGCCAACTATGATGTGCTGACCGGCTTGCCGAATCGCTCGCTGTTTGCCAACCGCTTGCAGCAGGCGATAGACAGAGCCGATGACAAACAGCAGAAACTGGCCTTGCTGTTTCTGGACCTGGACAGGTTCAAGCATGTCAACGACTCTTACGGCCACAGTATGGGGGATGCCCTGCTGGTGGAGGCGGCCAATAGGCTGCAGTCTGTGATGGATCAGGAGCAGGTGCTGTGTCGTTTTGGTGGTGATGAGTTTGTGATCCTGGTGAATGAAGCCGAGATAGATAAGCTCAACCGTCTGTGTGAGCGCCTGTTGGCGCAAATAGCTCGGCCGTTCGAACTCTATGGGCGGGAGTTTTTTATTTCCACCAGTATAGGGATCAGCATCTGGCCCGACGATGCCAGGCAGCCGGAGGCGCTGATCAAGAACGCCGATCAGGCCATGTATCATGCCAAGGAAGAGGGGCGCGGCAACTTCCAATACTACTCTTGTGAGCGTAATGCCGAGGCGCTGTACCACTTGAAATTGGAGGCTATGTTGCGCCACGCCATACAGCAGGGCGAGTTTGAGCTCTATTATCAGAGCCAGTTTGATGTCAAGGAGCAGCAAAAGTTTATCGGCATGGAGGCCTTGCTGCGCTGGCATCATCCGAGTGAAGGTTTTGTGCGGCCGGATATTTTCATCAAGGTGGCCGAGTCCTGTGGTTTGATTGTGGCCATTGACCGTTGGGTACTGCGCCAGGCCTGTGAGGACGGTGCCCGCTGGAGCCAGAGTGCGGCCGAGCCGTTCAAGTTGTCGGTGAATGTCAGCGCCGTGCATTTCCGTCACCCGGAGTTTATCAGTGGCGTGCTCAATATCCTCGAAGAAACCGGGATGCCGGCCGAATATTTGGCGCTGGAGATCACCGAAGGGGTGTTGATGAAAGAGCTGCAGATTGCTCGCCAGCATCTGAAACAGCTGAGAGCCCACGGCATAGAAGTCGCTATCGATGACTTTGGTACCGGCTACTCCTCTTTGGCTTATCTGCGCCACTTTGAAGTCAACACTCTGAAGATAGATCGCTCTTTCCTCAAAGATATTGCCGGCAACAGTGCCGATCAGGCGATTGTCAGCAGTATTGTCGAGTTGGCCCGTAACCTCAGGCTCAAGGTCGTGGCCGAAGGGGTGGAAACCCGGGAGCAGTTGCAACAGGTCACTCACAGAGGCTGCCACATCATTCAGGGGTATTACTTTGCCAAACCTGTGCCGGCCGCCGAACTGGCATCCTGGTTTTACGAGACGCACCACCAATAATCGCTGCTTATACTCACTTGGAACTTTCTCTTTACTGTAAATTCTTTGTTAGAATATGCCGACTCTAATTCTGGAACTCTTGCTAGGTATGAAGACCTCTCTGCGCTTACTGGTTTTGATAGGCACTCTGTTGAGTGTGGCTGCCGTGGCGGCCGAACGTCCCAAAGTGGGCCTGGTTCTCAGTGGCGGTGGTGCCAAGGGCGCGGCGCATGTCGGGGTTCTCAAAATGCTCGAGGCCAACAATATTCCGGTCGACTACGTCGCCGGTACCAGCATAGGCGCCTATGTCGGCGGCCTTTATGCGCTGGGTTACAGTGCCACTGAAATTGAAACCATCATGATGAATGAAGACTGGTCCAAGGGGTATTCGGATACCATTCCGCGCCAGGCCATGAGCTATCGTGATAAGCAGCAAAGAGATCAATACAATATTCCGCTTAACCTGGGGATCCGCGGCGGTGAAGTACAGTCGCCAAGTGGCGTGCTCCTCGGGCAAACCATGTCGCAGCTGTACCGCAACACCACAGATCTGGTGCGGGAGTTCAACAGTTTCAACGAATTGTCCATTCCCTACCGGGCAGTGGCCACCGACTTGGAAACCAGTCTGCCTGTGGTGATCAGCAGTGGCAGCATAGTGGAAGCGATGCAGGCTTCGGCCACAGTGCCGGGAGCGCTGCAACCGGCTGAAATCGATGGCAAGTTGCTGGTGGATGGTGGCATTGCCAACAATATGCCTGTGGATGTGGTCAAGGCCATGGGCGCGGATGTCATTATTGCCGTCGATATAGGTTCGCCATTGGTGAAAAAGGATCAGCTCAACGGCACCATAGCGGTGTTGAACCAGCTGTCCACCATGCTGACCAATGCCAGTACAGAGCGGCAAAAGGCCTTATTGACCAAAGACGATATCCTGATCCGTCCGGCCATAGATAAGCTCAGCACCACAGACTTTGCTGATATGCCCAAGGCGCTGGAAGCCGGGGTGACGGCCGCGGTGCAGCATACGGCCAGGTTGGGCCAACTGGCGGTGCCTCCCGAGGAATACCGTGCTTATGTGCAGCAAAAGCGCGACGCCAGTCGTGACTGGCTCGATAATCTGGAGAGACCCGTTACCCGCATAGTCCTTAACAATCAGTCCAAAGTCAGTGATTCGCTGCTGGATGACATACTGGATATCGAGGTGGGTGACAGAGTCACCAAGCAGCAGTTGAACGAAAGCATTGCCCGGCTTTACTCGCTGAACAAGTTCGAGCGGGTCAGCGCCGAGTTTCAGGACACAGATGAAGGCCGGGTGTTAACCGTGACCACCAAGGCCAAGTCCTGGGGCCCCAACTACTTCCAGTTTGGTTTTAACTGGGAAGACGACTTTTCGCTGGACTCGGCAGTGACTCTGGATGCTGCTTTGACCATGACAGACCTCACCGAAAATGGCGGTGAGTGGCGCAATGAAGTGAAGATGGGCTTCGAGAAGTTGCTCGGCACCGAGTTTTATCAACCTCTGGACCGGGATCAGCAGTTTTATGCCCGCGCCCGTTACCAATACGAGATCAAGAGCTGGGATCTGTTTGATGCCAACAAGCTCTACTTCGAGTTGGATCGCAAGAGCCACAGAATCGACCTGGGTTTGGGGTACAACTATGTCAAACAGGGCCGGATTGAGCTGGGGCTGACAGGTGAGTCGGGGGTGGTGTCCAACGAGGCCTTCTTTGAAGATCTCAAGTTCAACACCTACGGCGCCTATTTCAAGTTTGGCTACGACACTCTGGACAGCATCAGCTTCCCTACCTCGGGCAATCGCTTCACCCTGAATATCTACCTGCGCAATGAGGAGTATGAGGAGGGCGACTTCAAGACAGACCCCGAGCACTCGCTGCAGATTGAAGCAGACTGGAAAGGGGTGGTCAGTGTCGGCAATCACTCCTTCGTCGGTAAGGCCTCTTATTCAACCGTGGATAAAGATGGCAACTTTACTCTCTATGTATCGGACCTCGGCGGTTTCCTTAATCTTTCCGGCTACCACAAGAACTCTATTGCCGGCGCCCAGAAGGTGTTTGGTGCCTTTATCTATCAGTATGATCTCGGCCGTGATGCGCTGGGGATGAAGGACTTCCCTCTATACCTGGGGGCCAGTCTGGAAGCGGGTAATGTCTGGGGGCTGGATGAACATGTGATGTTTAACGATCTCATCTATTCCAGCAGCCTGTTCCTGGGTACAGATACCCAACTGGGGCCGGCGGCACTGGGCTTTGGTTTCAGCGATAATGGCGAAAATGCTGTCTACCTGTTTATCGGCAAAAACTTCTAATGCGGGCCTGGCCCGTCTGTGACCCGCTTTGTAGTGTTCATAGATATTTACAAAAATCCACTACAGACTGGTCACAGGGAGTGCTAAGGTTTGAAACTGGTATCTTTGTAACAATATAACTATCTGAACAATCACAAATTCGGGGAAGAAAATGAGCAAAATAAGCACCCTGGCATTGGGCATCGCCCTCAGCCTTGGTCTGGCTTCCTGTGCCAGCCAGCAAGCGCCGCAGTCGCAAGTAGAAGTGAAAAAGGCCTCCGGTATTGAGCTGGAAAACTTTGACCATCAAGTTCGCCATCAGGACGATTTCTACTACAGCGTCAACGGTAAGTGGTTGGCCACTACGCCTATCCCGGCCGACAAATCCAACTATGGTGCTTTCTCTGTTCTTTACGAAGAAAGCCAGGCAGCCCTGAAACAGATTATCGAAGAAGCCGCCGCCAAGCCCAATAAGGCCGAAGGTTCAGTGGAGCAGAAGATAGGCGATTTCTATGCCGCCTATATGGATAGCACTCTGACTGACCAACTGGGGATTGCGCCGCTCAAAGGGCAACTGGCAGATATCGCCAAAACCGCCAGCCACGCCGATATTGCCGCACTGATGGGCAAACTGCTGACCGATGGCTCCGGCATTCCCTTTGGTTTTTACGTTAACAACGATGCCAAGAATTCCAGCCAGTACGGGGTTTACCTGTACCAGAGCGGCCTGACACTGCCGGATCGTGATTACTACCTCAAGGACGATCCCAAGTTTGTCGCCAACCGCGAAGCGATGCGTGAATATGTCCGCAATCTGATGAGCGCCGCCGGTTACCCTCACGCGGATGCCGCCGCAGCCAATGTCGCCAACATTGAACTCTTTATTGCCCAGAGCCAGTGGAGCCGGGTCGAGTCTCGCGACGCCAACAAGGCCTACAACAAGATGAGCCTGAAAGAGCTGCAGCAGTTGATGAGCGGCTTTGACTTTGACGGTTTCGCCAAGGCTGCCGGTCTTACCGGTAAGACCCAGGACGTGATAGTGCGTCAACCTTCCTACTTTGAGAAGCTGGGCGCCGAGTTCGGCAAGTTCCCTGTTTCGGCCTGGCAAGACTACCTGGCATTCCATCTGGTGGACTCCTATGCCGGCTTGCTGAGCCAGCAGTTTGTCGATCTGCACTTTGATTTCCACAGCAAAACCTTGATGGGTATTCAGGAGCAAAAACCACGCTGGAAGCGGGCCGTCGATGGCGCCGATCAAGTGATTGGTGAGCTGGTGGGTAAAGAATACGTTGCCCGTCACTTCCAGCCGGAAGCCAAGGCGCGGATGGAGTCGATGATCAAGAACTTGATCAAGGGCTTTGAAGTCAGCATTGATGAGTTGGAGTGGATGACACCTGAGACCAAGAAAGCGGCTCAGGAAAAACTGTCCAAGTTTACCTACAAGATAGGTTATCCGGACAAGTGGAAAGACTACAGCAATCTGGAGATCAAGGCCGACGATCTGGTGGGTAACTACCAGCGTTATGCCCGTTTCGAGTACCAGGACATGCTGGCTAAGCTGGGCAAGCCAATCGATCGCAGCGAGTGGCACATGACACCGCAAACGGTGAACGCCTACTACAACCCTGTGATGAACGAAATCGTGTTCCCGGCCGCCATTCTGCAGCCGCCTTTCTTCAACATGGAAGCCGATGACGCAGTGAACTATGGTGGCATAGGCGCGGTGATCGGCCACGAGATCAGCCATGGTTTTGATGATCAGGGCGCCAAGTATGACGGCGACGGTAACCTGCGCAACTGGTGGACAGACAAAGACCGCGAAGAGTTCCAGAAGCGCGGTGCGCAGCTGTCTGCCCAGTACAGCCAGTTTGAAGCTCTGCCTGGCAAGTTCGTCAACGGTGACCTGACTCTGGGCGAGAACATAGGCGATCTGGGTGGCTTGACCGTTGCCCTGCGCTCTTATCACCTGAGCCTCAACGGTAAAGAAGCACCGGTAATGGACGGCCTGACCGGCGATCAGCGTTTCTTCGTCGGTTGGTCACAGGTGTGGCGCCGCAACTACCGTGACGAGGAGCTGGGACGTCGTCTGCTGACTGACCCGCATTCACCCAGCCACTACCGCGCCATGGGCACTCCCCGCAACGTGGAAGGTTTCTACAAAGCCTTTGACCTCAAGCCGACTGACAAGATGTATCTGTCGGAAGAGGACAGAGTGAAGATCTGGTAAGGCGGATTATCAGAAAACAGAGCCAGGCAGATGCCTGGCTCTGTTGTATTCGGGCTTACAGGGTATCAAGCAGTGTCGGCAGGGCTTCCAGGCTATCACGCTGATAATGCGCCGCAGCCCAGCGGGGATCCTGGCGCTGCTCGGCTGCCGGGACTATCAAGGTCTGCATATTGGCGGCGCGAGCGGCTATCAGGCCATTGAAAGAGTCTTCCACCGCCAGGCAGCGGCTTGGTGGCAGTGCCAGTTTGGCGGCGCAGGAGAGATAAACCTCAGGGTGGGGTTTACCGAGTGGAAAATCCTGAGCCGATTGTATCGCATCGAAGGCTTCTGTGATGACGAGTTTGCCAAGTACGGCATCGATAATATCCCAGGAGGATGAGGTGGCCAGGCCCACTTTCAGGCCTCGGCTGCGACAGGCGCTGAGGGCATCGACAACGCCGCGCATGGGCTTGCCATCGCGGCGGATATAGGCGATTACCGCCGCTATGATTTGATCGGCGATATATTGAGGTTCTACTTTGACCTCGGGAAAGCGCTGTAACCAGAAGTCCACCACCTGATCGATTCGCAGGCCAGTGGTTTGCTGTATGGCTTCACGGCTGACAGTCATCCCCAGCTGCTGCAAAACCTGATACTCGGCTTGCTGCCAGACGGGTTCTGAGTCGATCAATATCCCATCCATATCAAAAATAACGGCCTGTATTGCGGGTGCTTGCATGTAAAAGTCTCAAAAACGGCGCGGATTTGGACGCAGGATAACGAAAAGCGGCCCCGGGATGCAAAATTATCCCGGCAGGGGAGATTAGGAGATGCTTGGCTGAAGGCGTTTGAATTTAATTCGATTACTACAATCTAATTATTTGTATTTAAATGAAAAAATCATTTTTTCAAACTATTGTCTAATTTCCTTTGTTTAATGAGGGGCTTAGTGTGTCGCCGACCTTGGGATTTTGCCACGATTTCTCAGTTGCCTTAGTGTGATCTCATTCATACTTTTGCAAAGCTGTAGTATACTGCAGGCCGGAATTTACGGGTCGATCCTGTGGGGCTGTCAGCTTCATTCATGAAGACGTGCAGTCGTAAGAGCGCCTAACAAAGAGGAATGTTGCCGTGCTAGAAGCATATCGTAAACACGTCGAAGAGCGTGCTGCTGAGGGCGTAGTCCCTAAGCCATTGGATGCACATCAAGTGGCTGAGCTTGTTGAATTAGTGAAAAACCCACCTGCAGGCGAAGAAGAATTTATTCTTAACCTGCTCGAAAATCGTATTCCCCCAGGTGTTGACGAAGCCGCCTATGTTAAGGCCGGTTTCCTGGATGCCGTTGCCAAGGGTGAGGTGAAATCCCCAATCCTGAGCGCTGAGCGTGCGCTGGAACTCTTGGGTACCATGCAGGGCGGTTACAACATCGAACCCCTGATCCGCCAATTGGACAACGAGCAGATGGCCCCGCTGGCGGTTAAGGCTCTGTCCCACACCCTGCTGATGTTCGATGCCTTCCACGATGTGGTTGAGAAGATGAAGGCGGGTAACGCCTATGCCAAGCAAGTGGTTGAGTCCTGGGCCAATGCCGAGTGGTTTCTCAGCCGTCCCAAGCTGGCCGATAAAATCTCTCTGACCGTATTCAAGGTCACAGGCGAAACCAACACCGACGACCTGTCTCCGGCTCCTGATGCCTGGTCACGTCCCGATATCCCACTGCACGCCCTGGCGATGCTGAAAAACGCCCGCGACGGTATTGAGCCGGATCAGCCAGGCGTAGTAGGCCCAATCAAGAAGATTGAAGAACTCAAGACCAAGGGCTTCCCACTGGTTTATGTGGGCGATGTGGTTGGTACAGGTTCTTCCCGTAAGTCGGCGACCAACTCTGTGCTGTGGTTCATGGGCGATGATATTCCGTTCGTGCCCAACAAGCGTGCCGGTGGTTTCTGCCTCGGTGGCAAGATAGCCCCTATCTTCTTCAACACCATGGAAGATGCCGGTGCTCTGCCGATTGAGCTGGATGTGGGCAATATGGAGATGGGCGATGTTATCGACATCTACCCTTATGCCGGTAAAGTGACCCGTCACGATAGCAACGAAGTTATTTCTGAATTCAAACTCAAGACTGATGTGCTGCTGGACGAAGTGCGTGCCGGTGGCCGTATTCCATTGATCATCGGCCGCGGTCTGACCGACAAGGCCCGTGAAGCTCTGGGTCTGGAAGCCTCCGATGTCTTCGTGCGTCCAGGTGACGTTGCCGATACCGGCAAGGGTTACACCCTGGCGCAGAAGATGGTAGGTAAGGCCTGTGGCGTAGAAGGTATCCGTCCCGGCCAATACTGTGAACCCAAGATGACTTCTGTCGGTTCTCAGGATACTACCGGCCCTATGACACGTGACGAGCTGAAAGACTTGGCCTGTCTTGGTTTCAGCGCCGATTTGACCATGCAGTCTTTCTGTCACACTGCCGCTTATCCCAAGCCTGTTGACGTGAATACGCACCACACTCTGCCTGACTTCATTATGAACCGCGGCGGTGTTTCCCTGCGTCCAGGTGACGGTGTTATTCACTCCTGGCTGAACCGCATGCTGCTGCCTGATACCGTAGGTACAGGTGGTGACTCGCACACCCGTTTCCCAATCGGTATCTCTTTCCCAGCTGGTTCCGGCCTGGTGGCTTTTGCCGCCGCTACCGGCGTTATGCCACTGGATATGCCTGAGTCTGTGCTGGTGCGCTTCAAGGGCAAGATGCAGCCTGGTATCACTCTGCGTGATCTGGTGCATGCGATTCCGCACAAGGCCATCGAAATGGGTCTGCTGACCGTTGAGAAGAAGGGCAAGAAGAACATCTTCTCCGGTCGTATTCTCGAAATCGAAGGTCTGGAGCACCTCAAGGTTGAGCAGGCATTCGAACTGTCTGATGCGTCTGCCGAGCGCTCTGCCGCCGGTTGTACCATCAAGCTGGATAAAGATCCTATCATCGAGTACCTGAACTCCAACATAGTCATGCTCAAGTGGATGATTGCCGAAGGCTACGGCGACCGTCGTACCATAGAACGTCGTATCAAGGGCATGGAAGAGTGGTTGGCGAACCCTGAACTGATGGAAGCCGACAAGGATGCCGAGTATTCAGCGGTTATTGAGATCGATCTGAATGAGATCAAAGAGCCTATTCTGTGTGCACCGAACGATCCCGATGATGCCGTGTTGTTGTCTCAGGTCGCCAACACCCAGATTGATGAAGTGTTTGTCGGTTCCTGTATGACCAACATAGGCCACTTCCGCGCCACGGGTAAGATGCTGGACAAGTTCGCCAAGACGCTGCCGACTCGTCTGTGGATTGCTCCGCCAACCAAGATGGATAAGGATCAGCTGACCGAAGAAGGTTACTACGGTATCTTCGGCCGCGTCGGTGCCCGTATTGAGATCCCGGGTTGTTCTCTGTGTATGGGTAACCAGGCACGGGTTGCCGAAGGCGCGACTGTCGTCTCGACTTCTACCCGTAACTTCCCGAACCGTTTGGGTACAGGTGCCAATGTGTACCTGGCCTCTGCCGAGCTGGCTGCCGTTGCAGCGCTGCTGGGACGTTTGCCAAGCCCTGAAGAGTATCAGGAATATGCCAAGGAACTGGACGCAACTGCGGCCGATACCTACAGATACCTGAACTTCGACCAACTGGAGTCTTACACCAAGAAGGCCGGTGAAGTGATCTTCCAGTCAGCGGTTTAAGTTATCGCAATAACAAAAGCCAGCTTATAGAGCTGGCTTTTTTGTGTCTGAAACGAGCTGAAAGCGAGTGCAATAAGACGCAAGGAACGGCGATAAGCTGCAGACTCGTTAAGGGATCAGTTGATGGTCGGTGCCAACTTCTTATTGTGCAGCACTTCCAACATTCTGTCTTCCAACTGGAAGCGGGTCTCCAGGGCGTGCACCAGTTCGGCGAGATCTTTATCCAGCTGGTAGAGCAGATCGTCGCTTTCCAGCTCGGAATACTTGTCGCTGAAGTCCAGGGCCTGATCTGTGGTCTCGACAATCTTCGGCAGCAACTGCTGTGCCAGTGCCTTGTTCGATTGTCCCTGTTCGTCACAGGCGTCGACTACCTTGTTGAAGACTTCGAAATGACCTTCCGAGACATAATCCACCAGCAGATTGCAGAAGCTGCGAACCTGATCGACACAGGGCAGGGACTTGTCACGGTTTTCATAAGGAGCCAGTCCGGCCAACTTACAGTAATAAACCAGTAACTTTCTGCGGTTGTTCAACCATTGATCTACCAGAGCATTGGCTCCGCCCCATTTTTGCTCGGCCTGTTCAAGTTGTTTCAGCATGATCTTCTCATCCTTATCGCCGCACTTGTTCCTAATTTAGGTGACAAGTTAGCCAGTGATCAACTCTTTTCGGTGTGTAGACGACTTTTTTACACATGGACAAACCAGTTGTTTTGTATACAAAAACAACTCAAATGTTAAATTGTGTATCCAGGCGTGGAATGGGAAATAAAAAGCCCAGCGGTAGAAACTACAGCTGGGCGAGGAAAGTTTTAACAGGCTCGATGTGACGAGCTTCTTGATTGTTCTTGCTAGCGCAGACTTTTTATACCAAAGGGTGGGAACCTGTGCAACTTTTTTCTGTCATAAGACATTAGTCTGACGCCTCAATCTTTATACTTTTGTTGTGAGAATGTGATCCCGGGCCGATTGTGTCGGCAAGTCTTGAGCTTCATCAAGTTCCCCTGTATTCCGTTTATCTGTTTGATTACTGCTTTTGGTTCACACCCATGGCTTGGTGCCTATCAGTTTGCCTGTGGAGCGGCCTGGATGGCTTGGCAGTACGCAAACTTCTCACTGGAATAGTATTTATCCATGCCTGTGGTCACATAAATACTCAGACACAGGTTACAATACAGCCGCAAATGCTAAACTACCGCCCCAGCAGATCTCAATCGGAGTAGGAATAAGCCCAATGGCAGAATTAAAAAACGATCGTTATTTACGTGCGCTGCTCAAGCAACCTGTTGATGTTACCCCAGTTTGGATGATGCGCCAGGCTGGCCGCTATCTGCCAGAATATCGCGCTACCCGCGCCGAAGCCGGTGATTTTATGGCGCTGTGCCGTAATGCCGAACTGGCTTGTGAAGTTACCCTGCAGCCGCTGCGTCGTTTTGAACTGGATGCGGCAATCCTGTTTTCCGATATTTTGACTGTGCCTGATGCCATGGGGTTGGGCCTGTATTTCGAAGCCGGTGAAGGCCCTCGCTTTGAGCGTCCAACCGACACCATTGAAGCCATCAAGAAGCTGGCTATACCGGATCCGGAAGATGAGCTCGGTTATGTGATGAAAGCCGTCAGCACCATTCGCCGTGAACTCAAGGGTGAAGTGCCATTGATCGGTTTCTCCGGTTCACCATGGACACTGGCCACATATATGGTTGAAGGCGGTTCCAGCAAAGCTTTCGAAAAGATCAAGCGGATGATGTATGCCGAGCCTGCCGCCCTGCACATGCTGCTGGACAAGCTGGCAGATTCCGTAACCCTGTATCTGAACGCCCAAATTGCCAACGGCGCTCAAGCCGTGATGATCTTTGACTCCTGGGGCGGCGCGCTGTCTCATGCGGCCTATCGCGAGTTCTCACTGCGTTACATGCAGAAGATAATCGATGGTCTGAACCGTCATGCCGAAGGCCGTCAGGTGCCAGTGACCCTGTTTACCAAAGGCGGTGGTCTGTGGCTTGAAGCCATGGCTGAAACCGGCTGTGATGCTCTGGGTCTGGACTGGACCATAGATATTGGCGATGCCCGCAAGCGTGTGGGTGACAAGGTGGCCCTGCAGGGCAATATGGACCCATCGACTCTGTACGCATCTCCTGAGCGTATTCGTGAGGAAGTGGCACAGATCCTGGCCAGCTATGGTCAAGGAACGGGCCATGTATTCAACCTGGGCCATGGCATCCACCAGCATGTGGATCCTGAGCACGCCGGAGCCTTCGTCAAGTCGGTACACGAGCTGTCTGCCCAGTACCACAAGTAAGCATTCGCTCAATAAAAAAGCCCGCATTGCGGGCTTTTTTATTGCTTTTTCAGTAATGGCTGGCCTGCTCGGGTGGTGAAAACTTGTATCCCACACCCCATACGGTAGTCACTATGGGCTCACTCTTGGGACATGCGGCCAATTTGGTGCGCAGGCGATTGATATGGCTGTTGACCGTGTGTTCGTAGCCCGCATAATTTGAACCCCAAACGCCTTGCAACAGTTGCATCCGGCTGAATACCTGTCTCGGCCGCTTGGCCATAAACAGCAAGAGATCAAACTCTCTGGCGGTTAACTGCAGTGGCCGGCCAAAGGCCTTGACCTCGCGGGTAGCGCTATTGATGCTGAGGCCGTTGAATTCGAGTTGCTGACCCGGCAGCTTGATGTATTCGCCCCGTCTGAGCCAGGCCCTGATCCGGGCACGTATCTCCAAAGTGCCACAGCTTTGAAGCAGGTAGTCATCGGCACCGGCCTCAAGAGCCAGAACCACATCGGCCTCGTTGTTGGACTCCCCCAGAAGCAATAGCGGCAGATTCGGATACTCTTGCCTGAGCATCTGACAACGGCCGAGCATGTCACCATCAGGCAGTTGGCGTGTCATGATCAACAGGGCCAGAGGTTTACTCGCCAGCAGTCTTCTGGCCTGTTGAAAACTCGTCGCTTGCCATAGCTGGCATCCCAGAGTCTCGAGATTGAGGCGTTGGATATCGGCCAGGCTCTGATCATGGGCAAGCAGCAGGATCTGCGGTGTGCTGGAAGGGATCATCTTGGGCTCCGAATCAACTCTGGGTATTGGAGTTGACCCGGCGCCGCGGGGTTTTCTTTCAGGCTCTTATCTTGGGAGCAAAGCGCTGAAGACTAGGACTTACGGTAGATCACTATCTTGAGCACCGGATTATCGAACCTGTGCGAGGGCGCCAAGACCGAGTCGGCCAGACCGTCATCGGCCGAGATAATCCCAGGATGGAGATGCACTCTATCGACATCATCCCTGGCACGGTTAAAGCCTTCACCGCCATCGGCCGGGCCGGGTATACTGCCTTTGGTTTCTGAGTTGGCTTCGGTGCCGGCATCATAGGCGGGAGCAAGCAGTTGCAAGCTCTCATTGGCTACCAGGTTACTCAGGTCTACCTGCTGAATGCCACTGAAAGCGTCATTGGTATTCACCAGCATAGTGACCAGGGCCAAGGTCATATTCTCTTCTGAGGTCAGGTTCAGGCTGAAGTCCTGGGTCATCCCGGGGGCCAGCGGAGCTTCGGCGCTCATCAGTGTGTGGACTCCGCTGATATTGGCCAATTCGCTGTTGTCGCCACCTTCTGCGAGTCGCTCGAGTGCCAGGCTTGCCGGCGAGCCGTTTTGCCAGAGTTGCAGCTCTTTGTCGGTAGTCAACAGGGCGATAGGTGATAGAGGTTGGTTGGCGGTCAGGTTGGTCACCCGGATATCTAATTTGCTGGTAGCAGGCTTAGGTTCCGGTGGCTGGGGTGACGTGCCGGGATGGTCATTGTCCGAGCAGGCTGTCAGCATTACCAGTGCCAGTATCAGCACCAGGGGCAGGGCAAAGACTCGGGCCTGAGTCGGTTCTCTAGGGCTTGTAGTGTTCATCTGCCGCTCCTTTATTTGACGGTAACGACCAAGGCGGCGACCGGATTCAGCCAACGATGGATTCGGCTGTCGACATCGCTGATGCCGCCATTGGGATCTGTATCCCCGAGTAGTCCCGGGTGGATATGCACCCTGTCATTGCTCGAGTCGTCCATCACGCCGGTGCCGTTCTGGCCGCCCATACCATCGGGCGCCGCCGGAATGCCGGGAACTCCAGGCGCGCCGCCACCGGTTATCTGCTCGTCGTTGGCTTCTGTCCCGGCATCATAGGCATTGAGATAGAGGGTATAGCTGCCCGGAGTGCTGGGTATTTCCCAACCGTCCAAGCCGACAAAGGCATCATTGGTGGGCAGCAGCATGGCCACCAGGCTTAGATGGGTCAGGGCGCCGCTATCCAGCATTACCTTTTCAACCTTGGCGCCAGGGGCCAGTAAGCCGGCGGCTGGGTTGGCCACAGTCACGCCGCTGTTGGCTGTGACTGCCTGTTGCAGTTCGCTGATATCTCCGCTTTCGGCCATCTTCTGCAGGGCAGAGCTTGCGGGCTCTCCGGCTTGAAACAGGTGACTGTTGCCGTCATGGGCGGCGATAAGCAAGGGGGTAAAGTGGTTGCCATGGGTCAGGTTGTTGATACTGATCTCCAACTGGGCGGCTTGGGATAACTGGCTCAGTGGCAGTGTGCTCAACAGCAGTGGCAGTAGTAACTTGGGTTTCATCGGCTTGCTCCTTCTTATGGGGATAAGTCCAGTGTTTACCCTGGAGTTCACCTCAAGGTCGCCGGTTTATCACGAAAGCTTCACTTTTTCGGGGCGGGGAATGGCTAATCTGCGGCGATTGGGATTTTCAATTTTGCAAATTGTGCTCAAAAGCACATACCTAACCGCCTTTTACTGCGCCAAATCAACACAATTGGATAACAGTCAGGGCAAGCTGGTGCAGTTTGTCGCGGGCAAAGTGGCGGCAAACGGGCAATGACGCCAGTCAAGAGTTTTAACCGGACGTTAAATGAGGTATGTTGCCTGCCGGAGTCCGGCCATTCTTGGTATCCGGTAACAATCAGCCGTGGTTTAAGATGCACATTGGCAAAAAAATAGGCGTATTTATCCTGGGGTTTTGTATTCCTGCCCTGCTTGCGGTCGCCTACAGTTTGAATTTTTGGTTTGAATACAGTCTGGGTCAGTTCCGGCAGCAAACGCTGGAGCATGAGTATGTCGGAATTGAGCAGCAGTTTACCCGTGAGTCCAGGCGCCTGTTACAACTGGCGCGCCTCTATGTTCCCATTCTTCAAACGCCGGGCGAGTCGCTGCTGAAAGGTTGGCTGGAGGGGTTGCAGTCTTCCAATATCAGTTTGTTTCATCTGCATCAGGGTAAGGTGACGGCGCTGGCAGACGGCAAGACCCGGGTGTCCGGGCAGATAATCCCTCCCGCCGGACTCTTCTCCACCCTGGACAAGGAAGCCTTTGGCGCCGTGATAGTCAATGAGCAACCTTTGCAGCTGGGGTTCTATCGTTTCGATGATGACGAGGCTCTGATCGTCACTCGTTTACTGACCCCTGCGCACCTGCAGAGCCTGGGACAGGCTGACCTTATCCATTCCGTGGCGCTGGCACCGCTGCAACAGCAGGTGAGCCCGGGGCAACATCTTAAGCTGGCCAGTCAAATCCAAGTGCCCACCCTTATTGGGCCTGTGCTGGCGCTGCAGGTTAAACAACAAAGAGACGCCTTCGAGCGGCTGGAATGGCAAAGCCTGTTGGTTGTCATGCTGCTGTTGCTCGGCGGCATGCTGATGGTGGCCGCCGGTTATCTCTGGCTGCGACGCGGCTTGCTGAAACCTTTCGACCGTTTGATGACAGAGCTGAAGGAGATAGATCCCAGCGCCAGACGCTATACCCATGTCAGCGGCAGCGGCGGCGCCGAGTTCAAGGTGTTGGCCGACAGGATCAATAACCTATTGCTGCGAATTTTTCAGCAGAAAGAGCGTTCCCGAATCACCCTGGAATCCATTGCCGAAGCCGTGATCCTCACCAACAATAAGGCCAGGGTTATCTATCTCAATCCTCAGGCGGAATCCCTACTCGGGCTGCGCAGTCAACAGGCTTTGGGGCGGACTCTGGATACCCTGCTTAAGAGCGATAATCAACTGGACGAAGAACTGCTCAACTTTATGTCCAGCGGCAGCCGGGTTCCCGAATACAGCAAGGTCACGCTGCAGATGCAGCAGCCGAGAATCATGGAGCGGGCGGTCAGCAACCTCTGCAATCACAAGGGCCAGGTGATAGGCGTGGTGACTGTGCTGCGGGACATTACCCAGGAGGAAACCCTCAAACAGCAACTGAGGTTGAAGGCCAGTGTCGATGGTATTACCGGGCTTTACAACCGCAGCGCCTTTGAAGAGCGGCTGCCGGGATACGCCGAAGGCGCCGAGACCCTGGCACTCTGTTATCTGGATCTGGAGCAGTTCAAGCTTATCAATGACAACTGCGGCCATGACGCCGGCGATCAGATGCTGGTCATGGTTGCCAGAGCCATAGAGTCCTGTCTGCAGGGTGACGAGATGTTGGCCAGACTCGGTGGTGATGAATTTGGCTTGGCTATCCGTAACCGCAGTGCTCTGGAAGTTGCCAGGTTCTTAAAGCAGGTGGTGAGGCAGGTTTGTCTGCAGATCTTGCCCTGTGGCGGCGCCCATTACCGAGTCGGGGTCAGCTGTGGCGTGGCCTTCCATAGAGGCCCTTGCTCTGCGCCCGCCGAGCTGCTCAAGGATGCCGATATCGCTTGTCTGGCGGCCAAGCGCAAGGGCAGTAGTCAAATTCACTTCTTCGATGATCGCAACAAAGAGCTGGCCAATGAACGCAATGCCCCCAAGTGGGCGGTGCGTATTGCCAGAGCCATAGAGGATAAAGAGCTGCTGCTCTATTTCCAGCCGATTAAAGGACTCAACGGCTGTTGTCGCCGTCAAAGGCTGGAGATCTTGCTGCGGATCCGAGACAACAGTGGTCGTATTCTGCCTCCGGCACAGTTTATTGCGGCGGCGGAGCGTTTCAAGTTGATGCCGGAAGTCGATAGGGAAGTGATCCGCAAGGCATTTCTCTGGCTATCCGAGCATTCTCAGCTATGGCCGGAGATCTGTATCTCCATCAACCTTTCGGGAAACAGCCTGGGCAGTGAAGGTATGCTGGATTACATCGCCGAGATGCAGGGACGCTATGGCATTCCCAGTTCCTGTGTCTGCTTTGAGATCACAGAGACCAGCGCTATTCAGAACCGAACCCGGGCGATGGAGATGCTCAACCAATTGCGCCGCTTGGGATTTGCCTTTGCTCTGGACGACTTTGGCAGTGGCTTTGCCTCATACGGCTATCTGCGGGAGCTGCCGGTGGATTATGTGAAGATAGATGGCTGCTTTGTCCGGCATCTGGCGACCAATGCCAGGGACTATGCGATAGTCAAATCGATTCACGATGTGTGCCGGGTTATGGGCATAGAGACAGTGGCTGAGTTTGTCGAAAACCAGGAGATCATGGATAAGCTGCTGGAGATAGGGGTCGACTATGCCCAGGGGTACGCCATAGGGCGCCCCAAACCTCTGGAGCAGTTTTTGCAGTGGGAGAAGCGCCACGAGCGCCGGCAGCAGGGATTGCACTTGCAGGAGGAGTATGCGAGCTTAGCCTGATAACTTCGACTGACAATGGACTGCAGATGGAAGGACTTGCTGATAAGGTCATAGTGATTACCGGCGCCTCGGAAGGTATTGGGCGGGCGCTCGCTCTGGCACTGGCGCCGCTTGGCGGACAACTGGTACTCAGTGCCCGCAATGAGTCCAGGTTGCGTACCCTGGCGATGGAGGTCGAGTCGGTTGGCGGTGCGCCACTGGTGGTTTGTAGTGATGTCGGGCGACAACAGGACTGTGAAGCCTTGATAGCCACGGTGATCGAACGCTTCGGCCGGCTGGATATACTGATCAACAATGCCGGCATGACCATGTGGAGCCGTTTCGATGAGCTCAAGCAGCTGGACATACTCGAACAGCTGATGCGGGTCAATTATTTGGGACCGGCCTGGCTGACCCATGCAGCACTGCCGCATCTGAAGGCTTCCCAAGGACAAGTGGTGGTGGTGGCTTCCGTGGCCGGTTTGACCGGGGTGCCAACCCGCAGTGGTTATGCCGCCTCCAAACATGCTGTCGTGGGTTTTTTTGATTCACTGCGAATCGAGTTGGCCGAGGACAATGTTGCTGTGACCGTGATATGTCCTGACTTTGTGGTCTCCGAGATCCACCGGCGGGCGCTGGATGGAGAGGGTAAACCGCTCGGAACTTCTCCCATGGCAGAGAGTAAGATCATGACCGCCGAAGAATGCGCGCAGATGATGCTGCCGGTCATAGCCGGGCGGGGGCGAATGTTGATCACCTCCTGGCGTGGTCGTCTGGGGCGTTTTGTCCGCCTTATCGCTCCAGCCTGGGTGGATAATCTTGCCCGTAAGGCAATAGCGTCCGGGCACTAGCCCAAGAATAAATAAGCCTCCGCGTGGGAGGCTTATTTAGGCGTTCCAGAGGTTACTTCTTGTCGTTGAGGTGCTGGACTATGGTGGCCTTAGCCTCCTCATGGCTGGCCTTGGCGGCTTTGGCCTGAATATGGGCCGTTGCCTTGTGGCCGGTTATATCCTCGGCGATATGCAGCCAATCCGGATGCCAGTAAAACTGGCTGCCTTCCAGTGTCGACCAGTTGTGCACCCCGTGAGTTTCACCGTTATATACCAAGTCTTTGATTGAATATCCCATAGTCAGTCTCTCCAAGTTGGAATGGTATTATCATGCGGCCGTCGTGGCCGCATGGGTGTGACAAAGATCTCATTTTAGGTGCGGAAACGGCTGATCAAATGCGCCAGGTTGTGGGCCAACTGACTCAGCTCCTGGCTGGATTGAGACACATGCCCCGTCCCCATGGACACCTTGGAGGCGGCATCACTGATATTGGTGATGTTGACCCCCAACTCACCGGTAACCGCTGTTTGCTGCTCGGTGGCACTGGCCACCTGAATCGCCATGTCGTTGATGATGCCGATAGCGGCACTGATCCTTTCAATCGCATCGCTGGCCTCATTGGCGCAGCGAACACTGCCCTGCATCCGCTCGCGGCTCTTTTGCATCACTTCGTTGGCGTGCAGAGCTCTTTGCTGCAGCTGTTCTATGGTGCCTTTGATTTCCAGCGCCGAGCTTTGGGTACGGCTGGCGAGTGTGCGCACCTCATCGGCCACCACGGCAAAGCCTCTTCCTGCCTCACCGGCCCTGGCGGCTTCGATGGCGGCGTTGAGGGCCAATAAATTGGTCTGCTCTGTTATTTGGGCGATCACTTCCAGCACCATGGCAATGGAATCTGAGTCTTTTTGCAACTGGCCTATCACTTCGCTGGCGGCGGTGATTTCCGCATCTGAGCTTTGAATGGTATCCAGTGTCTGCAGCACCACTTGTTGGCCCTCTGTGGTGGCCAGCACCCCTTGGTTGGCCTGATCGGCGGTTTGGGTGGTGTTGCGGGAGATATCGGCAATCGAGCTCTGCAGCTCTGTCATGGCGGTAGCCACCTGATCGACCTCAGAGCGCTGTTGCTGCATCTCTTCGGCGGCTTCGGCGGCGACTGTAGTCATCTCTTCCACGGCGGCGGCCAGTTGCACCGAGGCCGCGCCTATCTGGGAAATCATCTCATGCAGAGTGTTACGCATCTGTCCCAGGGTTTCGGCCAGGTGTTTGAACTCGCTGCTGCTGAATTTTTCCATCGGAATTTCGGTTGCGAGATCGCCAGAGGCTATCTGCTCCAGCACTTGGGTAGTGGCGCCAAGGGGGATAAAAATTCGCCGCAGCAGGAACCAGCCGGCTCCCAATGCCAGAGTCACAAAGAGGCAGAAGACGATGACCAGACTGCTGCTGAGGGATTGAATTGCCTGTTCACTGGCGCTTCTGGCAGAGCTGACCTTATTGGTTTCCAGTTCCATCAAGGCTTTGAGTTCGGTCTCGACATTGTTGTAAATATGCCAGGACTCCATGGAGGTCAGCATGTTGGCGGTGTTTTCCGGCAGGTCGCTGCTGTCTCGATCCAAAAATTGTTTATGCAGTCCCATAAAGGCCTGCAGTGGCGCATCCAGCTTGTGCAGTTGCACCAGGGTATCTTGCCCGGCACCCTGTTTCAGTTGCGCCAGCGCCGAGTTGATCGCCAGGGTCTGATCCTGCAGGTACTGACGTGACTCCTCACTCATGGGGGCATTCAGTACCCGTCTCAAGCTGTATCCCAGCTGTTCCCGTCTGAGGCCGGATACCAGTTGCAGCAAAGAGGCGGCCTGATCATTGCTGTGGTACTCCCGCTCCAGCAGGCTTATCTGGCTTTTCACCTCCTGCAGGTGATAGGCAATGGTGCCCAATGACAGGCAAAACAGCGCCAGCAGCGCGGCGAACAAGGTGATCAACAACTTGCGCAAAGAAAGATTGGAAAAGATGGCTTGGTTCACAACCCGGCTCCAAAACAAATGTATGAAATATATAGTGAATGTTTCAAGATCCTAGGTGTTTGTCCGGATGCAAACTGTGAGTTGTGGCAATTTAATAGGTAATTGTTTTAATTTTTAGTATTTTTGATTGTTTATATTGTTAAGTCATTATTTAGTAATGATTTAATATCAATGCCAAATGCAGTGTCTTGTTTGTGGTCAAAGCAGGAGGAATACAGATAGAGCCGACTCTGCTGTGCCCCCTGCATCAGAGTCCAGTTCTGTCAGTAGCCTGCCAAGGCGCGTAGGAGCTATGGGTCTTTCCTGCTATAATGCGCGCTCGTTTTTGTGGAGGCGCGAATGGACGTATCTTCTTTATTGGATGGCCTGAATGACAAGCAGCGTGAGGCGGTAGCCGCACCTCAATCCAGCATGCTGGTGCTCGCCGGTGCCGGCAGCGGCAAGACCCGGGTACTGACTCACAGGATTGCCTGGCTGCTGCAGGTGGAAAACCAGAGCCCATACTCCATTATGGCGGTGACCTTCACCAATAAGGCGGCCGCTGAGATGCGGGAACGGGTGGAGAAGATAGTCGGCAACCATATGGGCCGCATGTGGATCGGTACCTTCCATGGTCTGGCCCATCGTCTGCTGCGCACTCACTGGCAGGATGCCGGCCTGCCGCAAAATTTTCAGATCCTCGACTCGGATGATCAACTGCGGCTGCTCAAGCGCATCCTCAAAAGCCTGAATCTGGATGAGAAACAGTATCCGCCGCGGATGGTGGCCGGCTATATCAACGGCAAGAAGGATGAAGGGCTAAGGCCGAAACATCTGGATGGCGGCCTCTTCCCCATGGAGCAGAAGCTGGTGCAAATCTATCAGGTGTATCAGGAATCCTGTGACCGCGCCGGGCTGGTAGACTTTGCCGAGATACTCTTGCGGGCTCACGAGCTGTTTCTCAACAAGGAGCATATTCTGGTTCACTATCAGGATAGGTTCCGCAATATTCTGGTGGATGAGTTTCAGGACACCAACGCCATTCAATATGCCTGGATCAGAGTATTGGCAGGCAAGAGCGCCAATGTGATGATAGTGGGCGACGACGACCAGTCCATTTATGGCTGGCGCGGCGCCCAAGTGGAAAACCTGCACAAGTTTTTACAGGACTTTCCCAATGCCGAAACTATTCGCCTGGAGCAAAACTATCGCTCCAGCGGCAATATTCTCAAGGCCTCCAACGAACTTATCGCCAACAACCCGGATCGGCTGGGCAAACAGCTATGGACCGAAGATGTCGATGGTGAGCCGATCTCAGTTTACTGTGCCTTCAATGAGATGGATGAAGCCCGCTTCATCATAGGCCGCATTGGCGACTGGCAGGACAAGGGTGGCAGTCTCAGTGACTGCGCCATCCTCTATCGCAGTAATGCTCAATCACGGGTATTGGAAGAGGCCTTGCTGCACAAGGGGCTGGCCTATCGCATCTATGGCGGCTTGCGCTTCTTCGAGCGTCAGGAGATCAAGGATGCCATGGGATACCTGCGTCTGATTGCCAACCGCGACGATGACGCCGCCTTCGAGCGGGTGGTCAACACTCCCGCCCGAGGTATAGGTGATCGCACTTTGGATATTCTCAGAACCACGGCCCGGCAGCAGCAATTGACCCTGTGGCAGGCCTGCGTCCGTTTGTTGGAAGAGAAGGTCTTGGCCGGCCGCGCCGCCAATGCGGTGCGCAGCTTTATGGACTTGATAGTGCAGTTGCGCAGCGACACCGAAGAGCTGCCCCTCTATCGCCAGGCGGATATAGTGATCCAGGACTCCGGGCTCAAGGCCATGTATGAGCAGGAAAAGGGCGAAAAGGCTCAGGCCAGAGTGGAAAACCTCGAGGAACTGGTCACTGCGGCGCGCACCTTCGAAGTGCCGGAAGAGCTGGTTGACATGGGTGAGTTGAATGCCTTCCTGTCCCATGCGGCGCTGGAGGCGGGAGAAGGCCAGGCTGATGCTCACACAGATGCGGTGCAGTTGATGACGCTGCACTCGGCCAAGGGGCTGGAGTTCCCGCTGGTGTTTATGGCCGGTGTCGAAGAAGGGCTGTTCCCCAGCCAGTTGTCGTTGGAAGAGGGCGATCGTTTGGAAGAAGAGCGGCGCCTGTGTTACGTGGGCATGACCCGCGCCATGCAGCAGCTGTATATCACCTATGCCGAGTCACGCCGCATCTATGGCCGTGAAAACTACTCACGGCCATCGCGCTTTATCAAGGAGATCCCGCCTCAGTACCTGCAGGAGATCCGTCTCAAGGCGCAGGTGGCAACTCCCATGGCCAATAACAGGTTTAGCAAGTCGCAAAGCAGCTTCAATGACACGGGCTTCAATGTTGGCCAACGGGTGCTGCACCCCAAATTCGGTGAGGGGATAGTGACCAATTTTGAAGGCCAGGGAGCACAGGCCAGGGTGCAGGTGAATTTCGATGACTTCGGCAGCAAGTGGTTGGTGGTGGCCTACGCCAAGTTAACTGCTTGTTGACAGCCCGGGTAGGAAAATTCGCGTTTTGCGGTGTCAATCACACTGTTGCTGAGTCATAATGCTTGGCAAATTTAAGGCTGAGATGTGTTGGAGAGCCTACCGATGAACTTGAGGGAAAAAATTGATGTCTATGCCCGTCTGTCGCGTCTGGACAGACCCATAGGAACTTTTCTGCTGCTGTGGCCCTGTTTAATGGCGCTGTGGCTGGCGGCCGGGGGCTTACCGGATCTCAAGGTGCTGATCATCTTTATCGTAGGTGTGTTTGTGATGCGTGCCTGTGGCTGCATCATTAACGACTATGCCGACCGCGAGCTGGATACCTATGTCGAGCGCACCAGGTCCAGGCCCTTGGCCAGTGGTGAGGTCACGGTCAAAGAAGCGCTGGGCCTGTTTGTGGTCATGGGGCTGTTTGCCTTTGGTTTGGTGCTGTTGCTCAACCCTCTGGTGGTTAAACTCTCCCTTGTCGGCATGCTGCTGACCATTATCTATCCCTTCACCAAGCGCTACACCAATATGCCGCAGATGTTCCTCGGCATAGTCTGGAGCTGGTCGATTCCCATGGCCTATGCCGCCCAGACAGGTGAAGTGCCTGTCGAAGCCTGGTGGCTATTTGCCGCCAACTGGTTCTGGACTGTCGCCTACGACACCATGTATGCCATGGTCGACAGGGACGATGACCTCAAGGTGGGGATCAAGTCCACCGCCATTCTGTTCGGCCGTTACGACAGGCAGATCATCGGCCTGTTTCAGTTGGCAGCGCTGGCCTGCTTTATGACTGCAGGTTATGTGGCCGAGCGAGGTGCCCTCTATCTGGTGGGGCTGCTGGCCTTTATCGGCTTTGGGCTTTATCAGCAGAGGCTGATTTACGACCGGCAGCGGGCTCCCTGCTTCAAGGCATTTCTCAACAACAACTGGGCGGGTATGGCCTTGTTTGTCGCCTTGGGGATGGATTACCTGCTCTGAACGACACTGAGTTTGACTGTCAACGCCGCGATTATCGCGGCGTTTTTGCTGGCGCAAACAACCGCCAACCGTTAGTCTGAACAGCCGGATGATTGAACCAAGCAGCGGGAATAGCGCCGCTGAGGACTGAAGCAAGAAGGAGTCTTGGTATGTTGATAGAACAACTCTTTGGTATTGAATTGCCGCTTATTCAAGCCCCCATGGCCGGTGCCCAAGGCGTGCCGCTGGCATTGGCCGTCGCTTCCGCCGGTGCGCTTGGTTCTATTCCCTGCGCCATGTTATCCCATGACAAACTCAAGCTGGCGCTAGAGAGCTTCAGGCGCCAGAGTGACCGGCCGGTAAACCTCAACTTCTTCTGCCACAAGCCACCCGAGGAACAAGTCGAGCGTTTGCATGCCTGGCTGCAGCAACTGGCGCCCTATTACCGTGAATTCGAGGTCGAAGATCTCGGCGGTGGCGCCGAGCGGCGTCCCTTTGATGCCGAGGTCGCCGCGGTTATAGAACCCTTTCGTCCCGAAGTGGTGAGTTTTCATTTCGGGCTTCCCTCCACCGAGCTGATGCTCAGGGTCAAGAGCTGGGGCACCAAGGTGATTGCCTCGGCAACCAGCGTCGCCGAGGCCAAGTGGCTCGAATCCAGAGGTGTGGATGCCATCATAGCCCAGGGCCTGGAAGCCGGTGGTCACAGAGGCCATTTCCTCAGTGATGATTTGACCGAGCACAGTGGTACCTTTGCCCTGCTACCGCGCCTGGTTCAGGCGGTGAAAGTGCCCGTGATTGCCGCCGGAGGTATTGCCAACGCCGCCGGAGTGCAGGCGGCCATGGCTTTGGGAGCGGCCGGGGTGCAGGTGGGCACGGTCTATCTCTTGTGCCCGGAGGCCGAGATCAGTGAACTGCATCGCCAAGCGCTGAAAGATCCGCAAATGAATCGCCATACGGCGCTGACCAATCTCTACAGTGGCCGTCCGGCCAGAGGCATAATGACCCGTTTGATGCGTGAGCTGGGGCCTTTGGGGCAAGCGCCGGATTTCCCATTGGCGGCCAATGCCATTGCGCCGCTGCGCGCTGCGGCAGAAGCACGTGACTGCAGTGATTTCAGCCCGCTCTGGTGTGGTCAGAATCCGGATGGATGTCGGGAAATTCCCGCCGCCGACTTGACCCGTGAGTTGATGGCGGCCTTTATCAGGGCTTGAGCTTTTTCTGGTCTAGTGTATGTAACTGCCTGTATCATTGCGAATTAGTCACTTCTGCAACCGGCGGAGTGACCCTATCTTTAGATGGACTGCAATCAAAGCTTTGACTGCGGCGTGGAGCCGCAATAGGGAGATATAGATGAAAAAATCACTTGCTCTGGCGCTGCTGGCCCTGATGGTCAGTGCCAACGCCGCGGCCCGCGACACCATAGCCCAGTATCCGGTGCAGGAACTGCTGCAGACCGAGAAGGCCAAAGAAGCCCTTTACGATGTGCCACTGTATTTTGCCACTCAGGCTCACCCGGAGATCAGCAAGAGCTATGGTGAGGTGATCACCAATAAAAAGACCAATGCCTTTGGCAAGTCGGATCGCGAAGCCTGTGAGTGGGTGATGTTGAGTGCGCTAAAGGCGTTGCAGGAGCGCGCCGAGCGTGAGGGGATGGACGCTGTGGTCAATATCCAGTCCTATTACAAGAAGCGTGAGTTTGCCAGCGAGACCGAATATGAGTGTGGCGCCGGTGCCATCATGGCCGGGGTGGCACTGAAAGGGACCCTAGTGAAGTTCTAACCACTTTAACTCACTGACAAAGCAGACCAGGAGGTCTGCTTTTTTTGTAGCTGAATTCTGCTTCTCTTTCGTCCCGAGTCAGTCGAATGCGCGATCAAGGCACCACTTTATGGCGATTGGTATAAGGTTAATAGAGTGACTCTCGGGAATAAAAGATGAAATATCTCCTCTGCAGTTTATTGCTGCTGGTTTTTCCTGCCACGGCAACCTGGTATCCGGTCAAGGTGCGTGCCGATGGTGAAGCGCAATTGTATAAGCCGCTGGTGCGGGCCAACAAAGCCTGGCGCCTCTGTGCTCTTTTACCCCACGGTAAAGATCATTATTGGTGGGGTGTCGCCTGGGGCTTGGCCGAGGAGGCGGACAGGCTGGGCGTCGAGATAGGTATTTATGATGCCGGTGGCTACACTGAGGCGGAGCGGCAACTGCGCCAGCTAGATGAATGCGAGGCCCGCGGCGCCCAAGGTTATATTCTGGCGGCAGTCTCGGCGGAGCTTTTCAACGCTGAGTTGCCGAGGCTCAGGGCCAAGGGCGCCAAAGTTGTGGATCTGGTCAATGGCATTAACAGCAATCAGGTAGACAGTCGCTCGTTGGTGTCTTTTGTCGATATGACTCAAGCCGCGGTGCAATATCTGTTTGCCGCCAGTGGCAGACAGGATTTCAGCCTGGCCTGGTTTCCCGGCCCTTCGGGAGCGGCTTGGGTGATGGATGCCGAGTTGGGACTAAAACAGGGGCTTAGCGGTTCACAAGTCGAGCTGATTGAAGGCGGTTATGGTGTCACTGAAACCTTTGTGCAGGCCGACTTGGTGCGGGCGCTGACCCGGCGCTTTCAGGCCGATTATCTACTGGGCAATGCGGTGGCGGCCACTGTGGCGGCCAGAATGTTTCCCGGGCGGGTGTTGGCATTTTACAGTAATCCGCAAACCATGGCCTTGGTTGAGCAGGGCAAGTTGATGGCAACAGTGACAGACTCACCTGTACTGCAGGCGAGAATTTCGGTTGATTTGGCGGTGAGGCTGCTGCAGGGCGAAAAAGTGCCTGGGCGGGTCAGCCCGGAGATCCGGGTAGTCACCCCGCAAAACATCTCTGAGCTGGACATGAGTCAGACCTTGCCCCCTGAAGGACAATGGATGACCTACAGGGAGCTGAGCAAACTCGAGGGGGCTAAACCAGAGCCTTGAGGTTGGCCGGACGATAATAGACAGACTTGAGCACTTTGCCCTGGCGCACTGTCTTGCCGGTCATTTCCACATCTTTGGCGCACTTGGCTATCAGGAAATCGCCCTGACGGCTGCCGACAATTTCCACCCCTTGCTTGGCATAGTGAGCCACAGTATCCGCCAGTTCCTGCTCATTGCGGCACACCTTGCTCATGTTGCTGGCATGTACCTCATCCCAGCAGGGCTCAAAGTCGATTGCCTTGTTGGCGGCAACCTGCAGCAGCAGATCTATCAGGTAGCTGATCTCCAGTCGCTCTCCGACTTGGGTGCAGCCCAAGTGTACCAAGCGGCCCATCAACACATACACGCTGTCGACTATGGCGTCAGCCTGTTCAACTTTATCGCCGGCCTCGGCCAGTTCGGTCAGCTCTTCGCTGATAAGTGAGGTGTGCAGTGTGTCTGCCTTGGCATCCAGGGTGTCAGGAGAGTTGACCGGCAGGTCGAAAGTGGCGCGAAATTCCTGAATATCACGGTAGAGCTTGCTGTACAGCTCTTGAGTCAGCAGAGTCAGTTTCATAGCTTGGGTTCCAGCTTGGGCAAAGGAGAGGATGATAAAGAATGCGCGCGCCGAAGGCAAAAAAGCGCCGTAAAAAAGCCTCCCGAAGGAGGCTTTTTGAGGTGAAAATCAGAGAATGAAGCGACTCAGATCTTCATCCTGAACCAGGTTGTCCAGGTGAGCATCGACATATTCGGCATCGATAACAAACTTGCTGCCGGACTTGTCGCTGGCCTCGAAAGAGATGTCTTCCATCAGCCGCTCCATCACAGTGTGCAGACGACGGGCGCCGATGTTTTCGGTACGCTCGTTGACTTGCCAGGCGGCCTGGGCAATACGCTCGATACCGGACTCGGTAAATTCGATACTGACTCCTTCGGTGCCCATCAAGGCCACATACTGCTCGGTGAGCGAGGCGTGGGGCTCGGTGAGGATCCGTTTGAAGTCGGAGGCGGTCAGGGCATCCAGCTCGACCCGAATCGGCAGACGGCCCTGCAGCTCGGGGATCAGATCCGATGGCTTGCTCATCTGGAAGGCGCCGGAGGCGATAAACAGAATGTGGTCTGTCTTCACCATGCCGTGCTTGGTGTTGACAGTGCAGCCTTCCACCAGAGGCAATAGATCACGCTGTACCCCTTCGCGGGATACGTCCGGGCCTGAGGTTTCGCCGCGCTTACAGATTTTGTCTATCTCATCGAGGAACACTATGCCGTGCTGCTCGACCAGCTCAATGGCCTGCTCTTTGAGATCTTCCTGGTTGACCAGCTTGGCGGCTTCCTCTTCGACCAGCAGCTTGTAGGCATCCTTGATCTTGAGTTTCTTGCGCTTGCTCTGTCCCTGACCCATGTTCTGGAACAGGCTCTGCAGCTGGTTAGTCATCTCTTCCATGCCGGGAGGCGACATGATTTCGACGCCAATTTGCGGCGCCGAGACATCGATTTCGATCTCTTTGTCGTCCAACTGGCCTTCACGCAGTTTCTTACGGAACACCTGACGGGTGTGAGACTTGTCCTCGGTTTCCTGATCCCATTCACTCTTTGGCTTGGGCAGCAGGGCATCGAGAACCCGCTCCTCGGCGGCTTCTTCGGCGAGGGAGCGGCACTTTTTCATCTGCTGCTCGCGGGTCAGTTTGACCGCGGCGTCGGTGAGATCGCGGATGATCTGCTCCACTTCCTTACCCACATAGCCCACTTCGGTGAACTTGGTCGCTTCAACCTTGATGAAAGGCGCATTGGCCAGCTTGGCCAGACGGCGGGCGATCTCTGTCTTACCGACACCGGTTGGGCCTATCATCAGAATATTCTTCGGGGTCACTTCCTGGCGCAAGCCGGCATCCAGCTGCATGCGGCGCCAGCGGTTACGCAGGGCTACTGCGACAGAGCGTTTGGCCTTCTGTTGGCCTATGATATGCGCGTCCAGTTCGTGGACGATTTCGCGGGGTGTCATTTCAGACATAATGCTTCCTCACGCTCGGGATCAGTAATTCAGTTCTTCTATAGTCTTGAACTGGTTGGTAAATACGCAGATATCACCGGCTATGGTCAGCGACTTCTCGGCAATATCACGGGCACCCAGTTCGGTATTTTCCAGCAGCGCCAACGCCGCGGCCTGGGCATAGTTGCCACCAGAGCCTATGGCGATAAGATCATGCTCCGGCTGTACCACATCGCCGTTACCTGTGATGATAAGTGAGCTTTCATGATCGGCCACTACCAACATGGCTTCGAGTTTTCTCAAGGCTCTGTCGCTGCGCCAGTCTTTGGCCAGTTCGACCGCCGACTTCATCAAATGCCCCTGATGCATCTCCAGTTTGGCCTCGAAGCGTTCAAACAGGGTAAAGGCATCGGCGGTGCCACCGGCAAAACCGGCCAGTACCTTATTGTGGTACAGGCGGCGTACTTTGCGGGCATTGCCTTTCATCACAGTGTTGCCCAGAGACACTTGGCCGTCGCCGGCGACAACAACCTGATTATTACGGCGTACAGATACGATAGTGGTCACGATAGATCCTCTTCTCGGGCGGACGGCGCGTCCGTCATGGGTCAAATCCCCAGGGTCTGCTGCATGAAACGGCCCATTGGGGGCACAGCAAGGCCAACTAATGAGGTGATAGTTTTCTATATGGGGTTGGGGGCGGGAATATCAAGTGCCCGGCAGAGGCTTTCGTGCTGAAAAACAAAAAGGCTGCAAATCTTATTGTTTGCAGCTTTTAAATTGAGAGGAGTTTATTCTTCCCAGAACCAGATCATACAGCCGTTGAGACCGGCTCTTTGCAGCACGTGGCGCTGCCGCTCGGCATCGCGCTTGCTGTCATAGGGGCCGAGTACCACCTTGTACCAGACACCGCTGGTGCCTTGCACCTTGCGCACCTGGGCTTCTAGCCCCTGGAAGGCGATCACGGCTTTCATCTCGTCGGCCTGGGACTGCACCCGGAAGGAACCGCACTGCATCTGATAAGGGCGAGATGGCTTGTTGCTCTCTTCCGGCAGATCCACTTCTACCTGTTTGTTTTCCAGCTCCTTGAGGTAGGTCCACTCCTCTTTGGGCTTGGGCGGCAGGGCGTTGGGGTCTTTCTTCTGGGGCACCGGCTTAGTCTGTGGCTGAGGCTTAGCCACTTCGGCCTCGGGGGCGCTGCTCTTCAGGCTCCAGAGGAAATAGCCAAAGCCGGCCACCACGGCCACTACCACCACAAGCAACAGCACAGGAAAGCCTTGCTTGGGCTGCGGTTGCTTGCGAGCGCCCCGCTTGGCAGGCTTGCGGGGCTTGGGTTTGCTATTGGCGTAATCGCGTCCCATGGATTACATGCGCTCCAGGGTCTCGATACCCAGTAGTGACAGGCCCTGCTTGAGGGTCTTGGCGGTCAACTGAGACAGCAGCAGACGGCTGTGCTTCTGGGTTTCGTTATCGGCCGCCAGCACAGGGCAGGCTTCGTAAAAGCTGGAGAAGGCACCCGCCAGTTCAAACAGATAACCACAAAGCACATGGGGTTGGCCCTTGTCGACCATACGGGCAAGGATTTCACCGAATTGGGCCAGCTTGTTGCCCAGCTCTTTTTCCTTGTCGTGTTCCAGAGCGATAACGGCATTGCTCAAATCCACACCTTCGGCCCGCTTGAAGATCCCGGCAACCCGGGTGTAGGCGTACAGCAGGTATGGCGCTGTGTTGCCTTCAAAGCTCAGCATCTGATCGAAGCTGAAGATATAGTCGCTGGCGCGGTTCTTCGACAGATCGGCGTATTTCACCGAGGCGATGCCCACTACCCGGGCAATTTCGGCCAGGGTGTCTTCGTCCATGTCGGGGTTCTTGCTGCGTACCAGCTCCAGCGCCCTGACATTGGCTTCATCGAGCAGGTCAACCAGTTTCACCACGCCGCCGCTGCGGGTCTTGAATGGGCGGCCGTCTTCACCGTTCATGGTGCCAAAGCCCATGTGTTCCAGTGTCATTTCCGGGCGCACAAAACCTGCGGTGCGGGCCAGGCTGAACACTTGCTGGAAATGCAGTGCCTGGCGCAGATCCACGAAGTAGAGGGCACGATCGGCATGCAGGGTACCCGAGCGATAGCGCATGGCTGCCAGGTCTGTGGTGGCATAGAGATAGCCGCCATCGGCCTTCTGAATGATTACCGGCAGGGCTTCACCGTCTTTGTTACGGAATTCTTCCTGGAATACCACCTTGGCGCCGTTACTTTCAGACAGCAAGCCTTGGGCATCCAGATCTTTGACCACCTGTTCCAGATCGTCGTTGTAAGCGCTTTCACCATGGACATCGGCGCGGGTCAGGCTGACGCCCAGGCGCTGATACACTTCATGGCAGTGGCTCAGAGAGATATCGTTGAATTCACGCCACAGCTTGTTGCAGTACTCGTCACCGGATTGCAACTCGACCACCAGTTGGCGGGCGCGGATGGCAAATTCGGCCGACTCGTCGAAACGCAGTTTGGCGGCGCGATAGAAGCTTTCCAGATCCGACAGCTCCAGGTTGGCGTTTTCACCATTTTGTGCCCGCAGCTCTTCCATATAGGCCAGCAACATGCCGAACTGGGTACCCCAGTCACCGACGTGGTTTTGGCGGATCACCTTGTGACCGAGAAACTCCAGCGCCCGGACAACGCTGTCGCCAATGATGGTGGAGCGCAGGTGGCCCACATGCATCTCTTTGGCGAGGTTAGGGGAGGAGTAGTCCACTACCACTGTCTGCGACTTGGGCAGGTTTATACCCAGATGCTCGTCAGCCAGTGCCGCCTGCAGCTGTTTGGCCAGGGCATTGTCATCAATAAAGAAGTTGATAAAGCCGGGGCCGGCTATCTCTATTTTGGCCACATGGCCGGAGGCCGGCAGATTGTCGATGATCAGTTGTGCCAGCTCCCGAGGCGGCTTGCCGGCAGCTTTGGTCAGCATCATGGCCAGGTTGGTGGCCAAGTCGCCGTGACTCTTATCCTTGGTTCGGTCTACCTGAATCCTTGGCGCAGTCTCTTCGGGGACCAGCCCCTGTTGTTTCAAAGTGGCTACTGTCTGTTCAAGCAAAGATTGGATATGTGATTTCATTGGCGTTTTATCGACACTGACTGATAAAGGTTAAAAGGGGAATAACCGCACATTCTAGCGCTTTCGGCGGTAACATTGCTATCACCTGTACGGTTTTATCAGCAAATTTTGTTGTTGCCTGAGTTTGCCGCAGCCGGGGGCCTTTTAAGATCACTATTATGGATGAATCTTTGTTTAAGAATCGCTGATCTTCATTTTGGGGGAGTATGATGTCTCTCCGATCCTTCTCGGATCCAAGATTTCCCCATCGGCGCGTGCCGATAGTTTTAATGGAGATAAAGATGCTGGACTCCATCACCACAGTGTTACAGGCTATTTGGCAGCAGGATTTTACCGCGCTACATGCTCCGGGTATCGCCCTGAGTATCTATGTTTGCATCTTCAGCTTTATCTTTCTGGAGAGCGCCTTGCTGCCGGCGGCCCCCTTGCCTTGCGACAGTGTGGTCATTCTTTCAGGTACCCTGGCGGCCATGGGGATCCTCAACCCCTTGCTGGTGTATCTGTTGCTGTTTGTGGCGGCCGCAGGCGGCAGCTATTTGGCATTTGTTCAGGGGCGGCTGCTCAATCGTCTGCCCAGGGTGCAGGGCTGGGTCTACAAGGTGCCGCCTGACAGCCTGGCGGCAGTGGATAAACTCCTTGGGCGTCATGGGCTGGTGGCGCTTTTCTGTGCCCGTTTCCTGCCGCTGGTGCGTTCGCTGCTGCCTTTGGTGATGGGCGTGCGCATGGCCTGTATCAAGAGCTTCTATTTTTTTGCGGCCCTGAGCGCCTTCTTCTGGGTAGGGCTATTGGTATCGCTGGGTTATATGATGCCGTTTCTGCCGGAGCGGATCAGCAAGCTGTTGACCATGGCGTTGATGGCGGCGCCGGTGATTACTCTGGTGCTGGCGCTCGGCAGTTGGCTGACCTATAAGCTACTGCGCAAGCCGCAGGACAAGCAGGGGCCTCACGGTCAATTCTGAGCCGGACTAAAGCCGTTCAAGGGAGTTACAGCAGATCCTGCGGACTCTTATCAGTTACAGCAGATCCTGAGGATCTCTATCCAGACTCCAGCGGCAGCGCTTGGCCTCGGGCAGCTGTTCGGCCTGGGGCAGCAGCTGTTCAAACACCTGTTGCAGCCTGCGTCTGTCCTTGGCCTGAGCCAACAACTGGCGCCGATACTTGCCGGCCTTGCGATCCAGCGGCGCCGGCAGTGGGCCTATCACTTCAAAATCCTTGTCCATGGGTAACATGGCGGCGAAGGCTGCCAGAAAGGCATCGGCATCCTCGGCGCGGTGGGATTCGGCGCGGATCAGTACCATATGCCAGGCCGGGGGTAGCAGTGCCTGCTGGCGTTCATTGAGCTGGCTGCGGGCAAACTCGCCATAGCCTCTGTGCATAAGATCCCTGAGTAAAGGGTTGTCGCTCTGATGGGTCTGTAGCAGCACAGTGCCCGGCTTGCTGGCGCGGCCGGCGCGACCGGCTACCTGGGTATAGAGCTGGCCGAAGCGCTCAGGGGCCCGAAAGTCCGCGCTGAACAGGGCGCCATCCACATCGAGCAGCCCCACTAGGGTGACATCGGGAAAGTGATGTCCCTTGGCCAGCATCTGGGTGCCCACCAATATCTTGTATTCGCCGCGATGAATGGCGCTTAAGTGCTGTTCCAGCGAGCCTTTGCGGCTGGTGGTATCCCGGTCGATTCGCACCACTGGATACTCGGGAAACTCCTTGCTGAGCGCCGCCTCCAATTGTTCCGTGCCTATGCCCTGGCCCTGCAACATGGTGCTGCCGCAGTTGTGGCACTGGCGTGGAATCGCATACTGGTTGCCGCAGTGGTGGCAGCGAATTTCGCCGAGAGATTGGTGCAGGGTGAAAAACGCATCACAGCGATCGCACTCGTGCAGATGGCCACATTCGTGGCACAGCAGGGCAGGGGCAAAGCCGCGGCGATTGAGAAACAGCAACACCTGGTTGCCGGCCTGCAGATGCAGGCGCATCTCGTTCAGCAGCGGTTGTGACATGCCGGCCTGCAGTGGTTGGTTGCGGATATCGATCAGTCCTTGGCGCACCTTGAGGGCATTGCCTGCCCGCTCTCCCAATTGCAGATGCTGATAGCGGCCGCTGAGGGCGTTTTGCAGGCTCTCCAGCGACGGCGTCGCGCTGCCCAGCAGTACAGGAACTTGCTCCAGATGGCCGCGCATGACGGCCAGATCCCGGGCGTGATAACCCACGCCTTCCTGCTGTTTGAAACTGCTGTCGTGTTCCTCATCGAGAATGATGATCCCGGGCCAGGCCATGGGAGTGAACAGCGCCGAGCGGGTGCCGATTATGATAGCCGCCTCGCCACTGCGGGCCAGGCGCCAGGCGTCGAGGCGCTGCTTGTCGGTCAGGCCGGAATGGATCACGGCAACCGTGACTTTGAATCTGCGTTTGAACCTGTTGATGGTTTGCGGCGTCAGGCCGATTTCCGGCACCAGGATCAGCGCCTGCTTGCCAGCCTTGAGTATGGTTTCCAGTACCGCCAGATAGACCTCTGTCTTGCCTGAGCCCGTGATCCCTTCAAGCAAGCTGCACTGATAGCCGCTCTGGGCATTGAGGCTGGCGACCGCCACGGCTTGCTCCGGGTTGAGCCTGTGAGGTTCTTCCCCCAGCTCTAGCTGTTGCCGCCATTCAAGATTGGCGCTGACTGACCGCTCTCGTTGCTCGGCCCAGCCCTTGTCCAGCAGCCCCTTGATGGCACTCTTGCTCAGCTCCAGCGCATTGACCTCTTCAGTAGTCAGTTCCCCCTGTTTGAGCTGTTGCAGCAGTTTGCGTTGGGCGGGAGCGCGTTTCAGCGACTCCAGTGTGGCCTCCTGGCCCGCACTGGTCAGACACAGATAACTGATTTTCTCCGGCGCGGCATCGGCACCCTTGCGCAGCGCCACCGGCAGGGCCTGGGTCAACATCTGCCCCTGGCTGCAGAAATAGTATCTGGCGGCCCAGAGGGTCAGTTGGTACAGCGCTGGTGGCAGCAATGGCGCGCTGTCCAGCACTTGATATACCGGCTTGAGTTGTTTGGGTTCGAGTTCGCACTTATCACTCAGGCCTGTCACCAGGCCTATTAGTTGCTGGCGGCCAAAGGGCACGCGCACCCGCATTCCCGGCTCGAGTGGCCAGGGGCAAGCTTTGGGCATCAGGTAACTGAAGTTCTGCCGCATGGGAACGGGAAGGGCAACTTCTACAAACTGCGGCATAGTCAGAGTTTTCGCAAATAATCACGGCACATGTTGCCCGTCAGTTTACTCAGGCTAGAATGAGAGAACCAGTCCCGGAAACAAAAAGCCGCAAAAACCGCAGCTTGAACGTGCTGACTTAACGAATCCAAACCAGAGACCCTAAGTCAGAGAACCTAAGCCGGATAACCTAAACTGGGTAACGACAAATCGAATTAGAGAGGATATGGATGAGAGCGGGTTTACTGATGCTTGTACTCATGTTGCTAACGTCTGTTGCCAGAGCAGAAACCGCCCATGTCAGTATCAATCAAAGAATGTTTGAACTCGGGCATCTGCCGCTGATCAAGGTCAACGTGGTGGCCGACAGTGAGGATATGACCCGGCTTGAGTTTATTGTCAGGCAGCAAGGTGCGGCGGAAAAACTCATGGTGCAACCCATCAACCGTTACATGGTGCTGCTGCTGGGGATAGATGAAGTGACCGACAAGCAGGCCGAATTGTTGGTGCGGGAATACCGAATCAATCGTTGGCATGAACTCAAACGCTTGCCCTTGTTCGATACCTCAGTGCCTGTGGCGCTGCGCTCCAACCGGGCAAGAGTCTTTGCCGAGCAGATACCGGGTGAGCCACCGCAGGTTGCCGTGTCAACCCAAGCTTTAGAAAACAAGGCCATAGAAAACAAAACGATAGAGGCCAGAGCTGTGCCAGCCACAGTCGTATCAAGCAAAGTCGTGCCACCGCCAGCCGTTCAAGCTCAAAGGGTTAAAGAAGTCGCCGGTCAACCCCAGAGTGAGCCTCAAAGCCTTGGTGTGCCCTCGGCATCTCAAGCGGTTGCCGCGCCGGGGCGTCAGGTGAAGGCACAGCCAATTAATAATCGTGAGCCGGGGTGCATGCTGGATTTCGATGGTACAGAAACCCTTTGGCGGGTGGCCAGCCGTTATGCACAGAGCAGCCATACCCATGTCTATGGCGCCATGCTGGCCATTTTTGATGCCAATCCCAAGGCCTTCAGTCGCGGTAATATTCGCAACCTTCGCAGTGATGCCAAGTTGCACTGCCCCAGTAGTAGCTTGCTGGAGTCCTATGGAGATAAGACGGCCGCTAAAGAAAAGTTCGAGCAGATGTAGTCGCCTACTTGTCAGCGCTGGGTAGATACTGTACTATTCTGCGCCCTGAACTTTTGATATTAACCGCATGTGGTGTCCGACTTCGGGTTGGAAGAGCGACATGGCCTTAACTTGAGGTAACCCCAATGAAACCAGGTATCCATCCTGAATACGCAGAAATCACTGCAACTTGTACTTGTGGCAACGTCATCAAAGTAAACTCTACTGCAGGCAAAGCTCTGCACTTGGACGTTTGCGGTGCATGTCACCCTTTCTACACTGGTACTCAGAAAGTTGTTGATACCGGTGGTCGTATCGACAAGTTCAACAAGCGTTTCGGTATGCTGGGCAAAAAGTAATTGCCACTGCAACCAATCGAAAAGGCGTCCATGGGACGCCTTTTTTGTTGCCTTTACCCCGTCCTGAATATTCCTCATGGGGCTATGAATTAAGTTCGAAACCAAGTTGCTTTCAGGCAATATAGATTATTATCTGCCATGAATCATATGGCGGTATGGGGCAACAGATTAATATCTATTGTTGGTACTTATCATATTTTGCGGCTTGAACTTTTGCATATTGTTCGACTGACAGCCTCTGGCATCTTCCCTACCCAATGGGCAGGGGGATAAGTCGCTGAAAATATCGATATTAACGCATAGTTTATTACTAACCCGTTTAAGCAAGTCTTGCTTCTTTAATTGACCAAACATGAGGTCCAACTTAATAGTGCTGATATGCAATATGTCGGCAATTTCGTCACGGGTTAATTTAAGATCTATGGTTAACCAATGTTTATCAAAGGGAACTTGAAGCACAACCAATATATCAAATAAGAACTTGATCAGTTTGTCTTCCGGTGATGAGGTCAACAAGAAAATGGCCAATCCGGTCTGGCGTTCTGTATAATAGGCGGCGTCATACATGAACTGCATAAACAGGTCGATATCTTCTGTCACCAGCTTTTTTATCAGTTTCTTATCTATAGTGATGATTTTGCTGTCTCTGGCAGCGAGAATATTCTTACAACAAGTGCAGCCCTCATCCAGCAACAGATGATAGTCGGTCAGTCGCCCTGGGAATATGGCATTCAGAAATTTTGGCCGGGTAAAGTCATTGGTTCTTTTGGAGTAGAAAATCAGACCGCTTTCGAGATAGATAAAGTTGTTCAATAATAGATTTTTATTTAACTGCTCACCTTTTTTTAATTTCTGTGGTGCGCCATTGGCATAGAAAAATTCGGCAATGCGATCATTGACTCCGCCGGGAAAGAACAGCGTCGATTTCTTTTTTTCATCTGCTCCAAGTGAGATTGCAGTCAACATTATTCGCACCCAAAATATAACATTTGTAAGAATTGTAACATGGCTTCGGTTGGACAAATGTGGTGTCGATCCGTAAAACCAGGTTAACTTATGCCATTATGTTTTCTATATATCTACTTATATCCATATTTAACATATTGATTTCAGGCGTCGCTGTCATCGAGCTCATTACTCACGGCTTGCAGATAACGAAAATACTCGCTGGCCAATAGTGATAAACCTAGATAATAGCCGGTTTGAGCATGTTCTTCCGCCAGTGACAGGCAGCGTTGCACCCAAGGTTGGACATGGTCAGTCAATAGCCTTTGCAATATTGGTGAATACTGTTCTCGATTATCTGTCGCCATTTTGTCCAGCAGGTAGTCGATGACTACGCAGATCAGTCCCAGATGGTCGACCGGCTCGTTGCGATCGAAATGGATCTGCAACCCATGCTGTTGATAAAAAGTCAGTAAATCTAGGGTGGAAGAGCCATTCAACAAACCTGAAGGAGACTGATAAACTGAACCCCAGGGCGGCGCAACCGGAGTCCCGGGGCCGTTGAATAACTGGCCATAATCCAATTGCAGTGCAATCAGTTGCTCACGGCTTCCATCCCAGTGCTTGAGATAGTCGCTCAACTTGTTCAAAGCCAAAGATTCGCGTTGGCTGTGAGTCAGCCTGGGCCACTGCGTGGCGATATCGCTCAGCGTAAAGTGTTCAACCAGCTCTGCCGTGGGCAGATCCAGCAACACCTTATGCAATACGTTGGCGATACTCTGCAAACAGAAAAGTGTATCGGTTGAGATAGCCATAAAACTCCAAAGAAGGAGAGCAGCCAAGGCTGCTCTCTTGAGGGTTACACTTCCCTGATATTCAGGATCTGCCCATTGCTGCGGGCATTTCGTGGCGCTTTGACTATCAGGTTGGGTGAGGTGATGGATTGTGATGGCAGCGGGGCAAAATGGCCATCGCCATCGCCGTATTTGGCCCGCAGATTATCCATGGTGTCGAAATCCAAGGCCCTGAGTGGGCAGGCATCAACACAAATAGGCTTCTTCCCCTCCTGCAACCTATCCTGACAACCATCGCATTTGGTCATGATCTTGCGCTGAGTATCCAATTGCGGGGCATCATAAGGGCAAGCTCGGGCGCAGGATTGACAGCCTATACACAAAGATTCCTCGACCAATACCAAACCCTTGTCTTGCTGTTTATGCATGGCACCTGTGGGGCAGGCCTTAACACAGACAGGCTCGCTGCAATGGTTGCAGCCTATGGAGGCGTAGTGGGCAAATACGTCCTGTTCATAGCTTCCGTCACCGTTTTGATTCCAACTGCCACCGCCGTATTCATACACCCGTCGCCAAATCACTCCGGGCAAGGCGGCCACCCCCAGTTCCCTAACGTTGTCTTTTGAGCGTAACAGGCCAACCATGCGGTCTTTACAAGCAATATGACAAGTCTTGCAACCTGTGCACTTGCTGCTGTCAAAGTAGAATCCATATTGAGTTTGCTGAGTCATTTTTTGATCCTCTATTATCTTTTCTTGATAACAGCAACACGGTTGGTGTGTTGAGGGTTACCCTTGGTAATGGGTGACGGGTGATACTTGGTCAAAGTGTTGATGCAACCGCCCAGATCGACAGTATGTCCGGAAGGCCCGGTACTCATTGCCGGATCCGGCCTGTACCAAGCACCCTGTCCCAGGGAACAAACACCGGGTATGACCCTGGGGGTCACTTTCACCGGTACTTCAATGGTGCCTCGTTCGTTATAGGCCCAGACTATGTCACCGTCGGCAATACCATGTTCAGCAGCGTCAGTTGGGTTCATCCACAGTGCGTCTTCCACCGCTTCGCGCAGCCAGGGCACATTGTGGTAACTGGAGTGGGTGCGACCCTTGGTATGGTAGCCACACAATTGCAGATTAAAGCCTTTATCAATCGTTTCCTGATCCTGATATCCGTCCCAGGTCACAACATATTTGGGTAATGCCGTGATTTGATCTCCCGGGCGCAGTGTCCAGGTGGCTGCCTTGCGGGCCAGAGAGATGGAGTACAGCTCGATCTTGCCTGAGATGGTTGGTCTGGCATTGGCAACCGGGTCGGCCACAAAGGCCTGCATGGCAATGGTCGACGATGGCATGTATTTACGGAATACCCCGGCCTTTTGCGCTTCTGCATAAGTATCGGGCCAATTGATGTCCGGATGCATTGCTTTGGTCTGGGTATAAAGGTGCTCACACCACTGTTCGCCTGTACGACCCTCGGTATAGGCGGCTTCTTTACCCATGGCGCGGGCGATACCGCTGCAGATTTCATACATGGATTGAGCCTGGCCCAAAGGTTTCAAAGCGCTGCTCATAAAGGTGGCGTAGGCCATCTGACCCGAAGCATAGCTGTCGTTGGCAAAGTCGTTGGATTCAAGCCAGGTGCTGTCCGGCAACAGATAGTCGGCAAACTTGGCTGATGGTGTCATCCAGCAATCGCAGACCACGATTAACTCACACAGATTTTCATCCTTCAAAATAGCCGCAGTACCGTTGCTGTCAGAGTGTTGGTTAACCAGGGCATTACCGGCGCAGTTGATAATGGCCTTGATGCCGGTTTTCAGCGTGGTGGCATTGTGATCCACCAGCTCGTTGCTGCTGCCGGCGATACGCACACCATCTTTGCTGCCGGTAAACTCCTGGCCGCGAACTATGGCATCGGACCAGGTAAATACCGGAATAGTGACTTCAACCGGGTTAGTGCCGGTAGGCATTGCCGGCACAGCAAAACTGTAGCTGGTGGGCATGGCTCCGTTGTTAACCCCTTCGCGGCCCAGTTTGCCGGTCATGATTGCCAGGGTGTACACGGCGCGGGTGGCTTGATCGCCGTTGGCATGGCGGCTGATACCTGCACCGGCGCTGATATAGGGGGCGCTGGCGTTCATGATATCTGTGGCCAAGGCTTTGATTTTATGTTCCGGCACACCACATATTTCGGCGGCCCACTGGGTGTTGTGGGCACCATCGGCGGCAAATTTACCTACGCCCATGATGTAATCGTGGTAGTTCTCTGCTGGATCTATGTACTGGGCATGGGAGGCAATGAAGGCGTCGCTGTTGAGGGCGACTGCGGCCTTGGCATTTTCCAGGGACTGTTGGTCGAATCCCACCACATATTTATCCAGGAAGCCTTTTACCTCGCGAGTGACAAACCCTGAGGTGATCATTTCATGAATAATGGCTTCAATCAGTGCGGCATCTGTGCCGGGTCTGATGGGAAGCCAGTGATCCTCGTTACCGCGCATTGAGTCTGTGTAGCGAGGCTCGACCATCCAAACTTTGATGCCCTTGGTATTGGCCGCCAGAGACTTGATAAAATCATAGCCTTCGCCGCTGCCGCTCATACGGATTTCATTGGGGTTGAAGCCAAAACCCACAAACAGATCCGAGTTGGCAATTTGATCCAGCGAAGTGCCGCCAATGCTATCCCACTGATCGCCATAGGTTGCAATACAGGCGGCATAAACGCCGGCCCAGGAATAGTCCCAATGGTGGTCCAGGAAGCCACCATTCAGGTTCAGCAACCGTCCCCAGGTTTTGGTATTGGCAGCAAAACCATAGTAAGCGCCGGTGCCATAGTGCATGTAGATAGACTCGGGTCCCTTGCTTTGGTCTTGGGCTATTTGTTGCAGTTTTGAGCCTATCTCGGCATAGGCTTCTTCCCAGGTGATAGGGACAAACTTACCTTCGCCGCGTTCACCGACCCGTTTCATGGGTTGGCGCAATCTATCTGTTGCATAGGTGCGTTGACGCAGTGAACGGCCACGGGGGCAGCAACGGATCTGATGGTTGACGCCGTATTCATCAGTGGTTTCATGATCTGATTCAACGCGGGTGATGACCCCATCACGGCTGAATACCTTGACCGGACAGTTGGAGCCACAGTTCACCAGGCATGCCGACCAATTCAGTTGTTCGTCAGTTACCGGAGGCTTGGGAGGCACCACGTTAGCGTCCTTAGAGCTGGAGTCACAGCCGGATACCGTGGCTGCAGCGCCAAGAGCAGCACTCATCTTCAAAAAGTTTCTACGTTCCATTTTTTATCCTCACAATGTAAGCCTTGCTCAAGGCAGCAGGTAGCTGAAGGACAACATCAGCTGATGGGCGTTGTAGTTATGGTTGAGCACCCCCAAAGTCGTTAAACCCGTCGCTGCGTCTATCCCGACCTCGTTACCATCTGTGTCGAAATAGCGTTCATATCTATAGGTAAGTTTCAGTGCCATGGCGTCGTTCAGGTGGTAGCGGCCGTACAGCTCTACGCTGTGGTTAAAGCTGTAGTAGTCGTCATAGGCCCCGCCTTCTGTCAGGGTGTTACCCTCAGAATTGGCAAATTGATAATCAGCCCCCAAGGTCAAGCGTTCATCCAGCAAACCGCTGTAGGCTATGCCGGCCCCAAGGGAGATAAAGTTATCCTTGATGTCACTGTGCCACGGCGTTAACTGATCCCCGTTTTGTTGGGAACTGATCCACTGTTGACCGGCCGTACCGTAGGCGCTCAAGCGTTCACTCAATTGCAAAGACAGATTCAGGTCGTATCCATAGTCACGGGATTCGGTCAATCCAATTACAGTGTCCCGGTAGTCATCCAGGGCATAGTGGCTGTTGAAATCCAGGGTCATCCAGTTCAGCGGCGTATACTGCAGCCCCATTTCCATGGCCGTCCGCCGCCGATCCGCCAGGTGGTACTTACGCAACAGGCTATTGGTTTCACTGGATGTCAGCTCGCCGGCTTGATAACGACTGCCGCCGCGGTCGCCATAACTGGCCTTGAGATCCAGCCGCAGCGGTGAAACCAACTGCATTCCCAGCTTGGCCCACAGGTTATGGTCGCGGGTTTCTTCCCGCTCGCCATAGCTGCGCTCTACCTGCTTGAATTCATATCCACCTTGCAGGCGATAGCCGGGTGCCAGGCGATAACTGGCATTGAGCCGGGCACTCTGCCGCTCAATATCCAACAGTGGGTTTTGTCGTATGGCGCCACTGACGGGATTGAGTTCAAGCTGGACAAATTCAGCCACACTGGAGTCGTTGTCACGTTTGCGGTAATCCAGTTGTCCGCCCAGGCGTAGACGGCTATTCACCGCGGTACTGACGGCTAGGTTGGCGTCTGTGGTATTGACCTGACCATCCCAGCTCTGCAGAGGATTTCCCGTCATCTGGATCAGTCCTTCATCCTGCAGCATTCTCCCGGCGACTATCCGACCACTGAAAATCGTGCTGGCCAGGCGGTACTGACCGTTCAAGGTCAGTTGGTGCGCCTGGTTGTCCGGCGTAGCGCTGTAGAGGTCTGTGGCATAAGGCAAGCTCAGGTTGTTGATATCATTGCTGTACTGGCTACCTTGATAGGCCAGTTCAGTAAACCAGTTGTGGCCACTGAGCTGTAAACCTGCCCGCAACTTGTCGTTGCTCTCATCCACAGGCAAGGCAAAGTTGACCGGTCTTGGTGTTATCAGGCTGGCACTGCGGTGGCCTTGCTTTTCCTCTCTGTCATAACGCACATAGCTGCTCAAGTCGCCGAGTGATGCCAAGGCGCCGAAGTCATAGCTCAGCCCTATGCCGGCCTGTTGCCGCTCCAGCTCAAGATCCAGATAACGTAGATTGGGGCTGGGTTGCAGCAGCCCCTTGTCGTGCCACAGCCGAGTCGCTGCATCACTGTTTTCAAAGCGCGTCAGATTGCGGTAATCCAACGCCAGTTGATACTGACCTGGGCGACCGGTTCTGAGACTGACGAAGCCGTTATCCAACCCCAAATCATGGGCCCTAAGCTGGCTGCGATAGCCACCTTGGCTGCGGTAACCGAGTTCGGCATCGACACTGGCTATCATGCCGTCTCGGCCATCTCCCAAGGCATTTCCACTATGGATATCATCACTGTCGTTGTACCCGGCATTGGCAGTCACTTCACCGCTTAAGCCGGGAGCCAACTGACACTGGCGACATTGGAAACCTGAGGTATTGACCTTGTCGGTATTGGCGCGGTTGACACTGAAGTCGGCAGCCATGACTGAGCCTGAGAGCCCCAGCAGAGCCATGGTCAACAGATTCAAAGGAAATCTCATCTTCAACACTCCTGCTTAACGGGACAGCAAACTGCCGGCCGGATGATTGGAACCATGGATTTGGCTGTGGCAGTTCAAACAACTCTTGCCGGCCCCAAAGGCGCTGTTGCCACCCTGGGCCACCGCCCTTGCTGCATGACCATCGTCGGCGTGACATTGCTGACATAACTGTGGCACCCGGGCTTTGAGCAAGGATTCGTTAACACTGCCGTGAGCCTTGTGGCAGTTGGCACAGTTTTCCACCACTGGGGCATGCTCCCACAGCACTGGCCCACGCTTGTCGGCATGGCATTCATAACAAGTGGTATTGAGGCTGGTTTGTTTCAGTGCGCTTTCAGTCAGGGAACCATGAGGGTTGTGGCAATCGATACAGGTCATACGATCCCACTTGAGAGGGTGGGCTGAGCGCTTGTTCATATCGGCCTTGGCACGGGTGTGACAACTGGTACAGGCCTCGTTGATCCGCAAAGGGTTGAGCATGGGGTCTTCAGCGGCATGCACCTGATGACAATCGGCGCAGGCCACCTGCTCCAGGTTATGCAAGCTGTTGTGCCAAGCCATCTGTTTGGGGTCATTGTGGCAGCCAAGGCAAACACTGTTTTGGCTATCACTCGACAGTTTTGAACCCGCGCCGAAGCTTATCATCGGCTCTTTACCGCCACGGTTATGTTCGCCCATGGGGCCATGACAGGCTTCACACTGTAATCCGGCCATGGGGGAGCGGCTGTTGTCCAGAGCGCCATGACCCCCCTGAAACAGGGCCATGACTTTCTGATCCCGCTTATGACACATCAAGCAGGAGTCGGCACCCTTGGGGGAATACTTTCCTTCACTGAACTTTTGCTCCAGTTGTTGCTCCAGTTCTGTTTGGCTTAAATCAGCCCAGGGGGCAGCATTCACAGCCGGGAACAATAATATTATCGGCACTATGAATGCTGATATTTTTAATGTGGATATCATATGTACTCCCGTTTATTTATATGCATCAGCATAGAAATAAGGCCAGCCTAAATCTTGCTTGAAATACTTTTCTAATTCGTCATGGATACATTAATCCAAAAGGAATACCCATACCTTTATATGCATATAAAACACTGCACTCTTTCTGGTGATGATCGTCACATTTGTCACTCAAACAATTATCAAACTGAGCTGGATTCCAACAAACTTGTTATTGAGCTGAACGCCTTTCTAGGCTGGAGTCCTTGGGGCAGAGTTTGGCAGGTTTGGTTCTGTGCCTGTGAAATGTCATAGATGCTTTGTATGGTTCTGATTTATATGGTTTTGTGTTCCATTGGTTTATGGGTGAGTTTAGTTGGGAGGGCTTAATTAGTTTTTGGGTGAACAGCCTTGGTTGATACTTACCTTAAATGGAAAAGATATTGAAAAATAGATAATAATCCAATGCAGGTTACCTAAATTTATACATTTACTCTATTTTATTAATTGGTTCTCAATAAGATTTGCCTGATGCTTTTTAGGTATCCTGTACACTAACCAAAGACTATGCCGTTTCTGGATGCAGTGAAATGATGAGTGAATTTTATTGATTAAATCAGAGTTTCAACAGCTTGCTGATACCGACAACGGAAATACTTTATTTCACTGACGTAAATGCGACTGATTTACGGTTAAGAGATATATAAAGTTTCGATTGGGAAAATGCTCACTTTGAGTGACCGCTTTAATTATCTGTTTTTATGTGACTTATCCCTATAGGAGATGGATATGAGCGTGATCCATGCAATAGCAGCCCAGTGGCAGAAGGCCGAATTTGCCGAGCGCTTGGCTGCCACTCTGGCAAGCTATCAGTCTGCTTGCGGTTTATCCGGTGGTGCGACTTCGCTGACAACCCTGTGCAATCTGGTTGCCGCCATCAGCTACCGTCCCGATGACCCTGTCTTCAGACAGGCAAGGATAGATGAGGAGACGTTATTGGCAGTATTTTTTGATTGCTTCAGGCTCTTGTTTATCAAGGAAGTACAGCAACAATCAATCACTCAGGCCGAGCAGCAGATACTGCATTTGGCCCCCAAACTGGCGGCCGAGATGTCCGTCGAGGCTTTGAGCGAGTCTCAGCAATTGCTGCGGCAGCAATTGCTGAGTATCAGTCGCCAGTTGGAGTCCTTGTATACGCAGCGGCGCCAACTCAGCCGCAATATGGGGTGAAGCTAAATTGGGGGAAATTAGTCCAATACAAACAGGGTTTGCTGTAGTCCTACCGCTTCACCGTTTTCTGCCAGTATGGCTTTAACCGTGCCGCTCTGTTCTGCCTTGACCGGATTGAGGGCTTTCATCGCCTGCACATAGCCCAGTACTGTGCCCGGCTCAACTTCTGTGCCCAGCTCCACCAAGGGGACACCATGGTCTCCGGCGCTGCGCAAAAAGGTACCGGCCACAGGCGCCAGTACTTGCACGCTGTCATTACCAATACTGAAACTGGCCTGGGGTTGTTGCGGACCAAAACGGCGGATACGCACGGCTTCCTGGCCTTCAGTAATTTCCAGCTCATTGATGCCGGATTCCTGCACCAATTCGATCAGTTTTTTGATTTTGCGGATGTCCATCGTCATTCTCAGCACTTAAGGGTGACCGGACCTTCCTCTGCTCAGCCTTGTTTGAGTGCCTCTATGGCGGCTTCCAGGGCAAACTCATAACCCTTTGGCCCCAGTCCAACTATCACTCCCTTGGCCTTGTCGGAAAAAAAGGAGTGATGGCGGAACGGCTCTCTGGCATGCACATTGGAAAGGTGCACTTCGATGAAAGGAATGGCGACCCCCAGCAGGGCATCTCTGAGTGCTACGCTGGTGTGGGTAAAGGCGGCCGGGTTGATGATCACAAATCCGGCATCTGTGTTGTGGATAGCTTCTATGAGCTGGTATTCGGCATTGGACTGGATATGTTCCAGTTCCACTCCGGCGGCAAGAGCCTTGTCCTGCAGTCCCTGCACCAGCTGCTCCAGCGTCCGATGACCGTAATGTTCCGGCTCTCTGCGACCAAGCAGGTTGAGATTGGGGCCATTCACCAAGAGTATTTTTGCCTGACTGCTCATATTGTTTTCCTTGCCTTGAGGGAGAGTTCGCACCTGGATCTGTGCCTCCCTGATTTCAGCAAAAGCTGTCGAATTTGTCGACCAATAGCCGCACAATCGCTGCACATTCCTTCCTGTTGTCAGCAATTATTGTCCATTCCCGCAGCGAGACTGGTCTTATCAGAAGCGGATCTTGTTCTGCCGCAGCGATTTTACTTCACCGCGTTGCTTCTTGCTGTCAACCCGGCGCCTTTGGCTGGCGCGGGTGGCCTTGGTGGGAATTCGTCTCTTGGCCACTTCGCCGACTGAGGCGACCAGCTCGATAAACTGCAGCAGGGCAGTCTGGCGGTTGGCGTCCTGGCTGCGGCTTTGCTGGCATTTGATAATGATCTTGCCGCTTGGGCTGATACGATGATCCGCCTTGGCCAGCAGCTTTTCCTTGTAGAAATCCGGCAGTGATGAGGCCTTGATGTCGAAGATGAGTTGGGCCGCAGTGGAGACCTTATTCAGGTGCTGGCCCCCGGCACCACTGGAGCGGATAAATTGCCATTCGATTTCATTTTCTGAAACTTGGACACGGTTTGAGATCTTTATCATGGCAAAATAGCTGTTTTCTGAGGCAGTCGCTATATTACCATCCCATGGGAGAGTTTACTTACTCGACGAGGCGGAAAGTCTTGTAAGGCTAAACTTACTATAAGGGAGTAACCCATAGTCATCAGATGCCGTGCCGTTGGCAGGTGTCGAAGGTTCAATGGAGTTTTGCTTATGTTGTGTCAAATTCCGGATATTGCCAAAGGCGTGATCAGCTTGTTTGCCAGCGGCCGTATCACAGCCGAGGATTACCGCACCTATCTGCGTCCCGCCATCAAGAGCTACCGCCAGGAGTGGGGGCAGGTCTGCCTCTACATAGAGGCAGATGTATTGTTGGAAGGCTGGGAAATGGCATCACTCTCGGGAGCCGGTGAGGTGCAACTGCCCCCCTTCGATGCCTTGGTATTTGTCGGCGGCCCAGACTGGGTAGGCAATGCGGTGCGCCTGCTGGGGCCCTTTGTCAGCGCTGAATTGGCCTGGTATCCGCTGGAGCATAAAGATGAAGCTATTCGTTGGATAGCCAAGCGTTCGGCCTGCTAGTTGCCGAAACCTCCTATAGGGTAAAGCCGGTTATTCTGCTATTCTGTGGCGATTAAGTAACTCAGATAAGGAAATTTCGATGTCATTATCCAAAGTTTTTGCTGCATCTCTGGCGCTGGCTTTTGCCGCTGGATTGAGTGCTTGTGCCCCTGAAGTGGGCAGTGAAGCCTGGTGTAAGCAGATGGATGAAAAGCCCAAGGGTGATTGGAGCGCTAATGAAGCGGCCGATTACGCCAAACATTGCGTGTTTAAATAACTGAACTTTATCTTGGCCTGTAGGTCTATTTGGGCACGGGCCATTTTCTTCCCTTAACCGGAATTATTCTTGACTGTATTTGTCCGCAAACTGACTCATATGCTTATCGCCTTGGTGGTGCTGCAATTTTGCGCCGCTAATCTTGGCGCGCATCAGTTGCATCTGGGCAATCCGGCCGAGGAAGAAAGCAACCATCCTCATCTCAAATTTGTCACCGAAGTCACGGTCATCAGCGAGTGTGTGGATTGTACCTGTGGCACAGATGAAGCCTTGGAAGCCGATATTCCCTTTGTCAGCCACAGTCATCAACTGACCCATACTGAATCCCAACAGTTCGATCTCTGCCTCGACTGTCAGTGTCATGGTGGTCATCTGTCACTGCCGGTTACCCTGGCACTGAGCCCGGCTCCCTTGATGCACCCCAGGCCCCAGAGTCTGGAGCCCGCTTTTCAACCCTATTTCTCCACTCCGGATTACCGCCCCCCAATAGCCTGATCTTTCTGATCATCAGTGCGTGTGAAGCCCGGGCATAGCTTGCCTGTGTCCCATTGCGTTTGTCTTGTGCTGGCTGTCGTCAGAGCCTGAAACGGTTCTCTCTTGCAACCAACTCTGGTCATGCGTCCTGGCGGGCGTTGCGCAGCACTGTGGTCAGCATCAACTCAGAAATTATCAAAGCCAACCCTTGACTTTAGATTTAACTCCAAGGTTTATGCTTTGGCCAATGTTCACCATTGGCTTGCTGCCAAATATGTCTTTCCAAGGAAAGTTTATGTTGAAATTTATAGTCTCTATGAGTCTATTGGGCGTGGGAGCGCTAACCTATCAGCCCGCCCTTGCCGGAGAAAAACCGGATAACACCTCTCTTGTGGCCCAGGTCAAGTCGGGGACCGAACCCTCACTGGCCTGGTTTGGCGAGCTCAAACAACAGATCCTCACCTTACCCGAGTTTCAGGCTCAGGAAGCCAGGATCCGTGAGGCTCAATATCTGGCCAAGGGCGCCGATCGCGCCATCTACAACCCCGAGTTGGGCTTGAGTTATCTCAATGCCCCAGGGGATGACACCTACAGCCTGTCCATTAGCCAAACCATTGACTGGGGCGACAAGCGCGCCGCCGCCAGCGCATTAGCGCTTACGGAGTTGATGCGCTTGGAGAGTGATATCACTCTCGAGCGCTCCCGCTTGTATGCCGAGGTGTTGCAGGCACTGGTCGATCAGAGCCTGGCACAGAAGAAGCTGGGGTTTGTGCGGGCGCAGCAAAACTATGGTGAGCAACAGTTGCAGATAGCCAGGCAAAGGGCCGAGGTCGGTGATTTGTCCCAAGCGGAATTGAATCTGATGGAGTTGGAACAAGCCAGTGCCATCAGTGATCTGGCCTTGGCCCAGAAGGCGCTGCTGGATGCCGATACCCGCATTCTGGCGCGTTTTGGCCGGGCAGAGCTTCCCTTTGGCAGTTTCGCCGGCCGTCTCGAATTGCCTGCGACTGAGGCGCCCGTGCCGGCGCTGACCAGCGCCGGATTACAACTGGAGTTGGCGCGGCTGCAAGTCAATCAAGCCAAGGCCCAGGCGGCGGCCGACCCCAATTTCAGCCTTAACGCCGAGAGGGAAGGCTCCGACAACAAGCTGGGGATTGGCGTCTCTGTGCCGCTGCATCTGCGCAACGACTACAGCGAGTCGATTAAGGCGGCAATGGAGGCGGTCACCGCCGCCAAGGCGCAATACCAAAGCATTGAGATGGCGCTCAAACAGCAACAACAACAGTTCAACTACAGCTTACCCAGATTGAAGCAGAGCTGGCTCGACTGGCAACAGCAGGCCTTGGTGGCCGGTCGCAAGGCGGCCGAGCTCTTAGGGCAACGCTGGCGCAGCGGCGATCTCAGCACCAGCGACTATTTGACCAGCCGGCGACAGTTGGCCAGCAGCTTTCAGGCCGGTCTCGAACTGGAAGCCGCCCTCTACCAAAGCTGGCTCGAGTGGATGGGAGCTTCGGGGCAACTGCCCGGCGCGCTGCCGGAAATAGCCGTATCCCAGGAGAACGCCCAATGACAGCCCCATACACACTAAGGTACCGGACAATGAACAAGACTCTACAATACCCACGGCTGCAGGCCGCTTTACTGGCGCTGATGTTAGGGCTGTCCAGCCCCTTGACTATCGCCGCCGAAGAAGGACATGAAGATGAACATCAGGCGCTTCAACTCTCAAGTGAGCAGCGCCAACTGGCCGGCGTCCAGACCCAGGTGGTCAGCGCCGGTGGCTTTAGCCTCAATGCTTTCGCCAATGCCACCTTGCTGGTGGATCGCGAGCGCACTGTGGTGCTGGCGCCGCAGCTGGAAGTGCGAGTGCTGGAGCGGCATGTGGTGCCGGGACAGGAGGTAAAAGCGGGCGATCCTCTGCTGACCTTGGGTGGCGCCGCCGTGGCCCAGGCCCAGGCTGACTATATCAATGCCGCCGCCGAGTGGAGCCGGGTCAGCCGCATGAGCGAGAGTGCCGTCAGTGCCAGTCGCAGGCTGCAGACTCAGGTCGATGCCAGTTTAAAACGCGCCATTCTCAAGTCGCTGCAGATGACAGATCAACAGATCAAGGCGCTGGAAAGCCGGCCGCAGGGAATAGGCCAGTATCAACTGCTGGCGCCCATAGATGGTCGGGTGCAGCAGGATGAGGCGCGCCTCGGGCAGTTGCTCGGTGCCGGCAGCCAACTGCTGCAACTGACCGATGAGCGCTCACTGTGGGTGGCCGCCGAGCTGACCCCATCGCAGGCCGAAGGCTTGAGTGAAGGCAGCGAAACCCTGGTGCGGATTGGCGATCGCAGTGTCAGTGCCAGTGTGATAGGCCGCTCCCATGAGTTGTCCAGTGTGACCCGCACCGAGCGGGTGCTGGCGCGACTGGATAACACCCAGGTGCGTTGGCACGCAGGTCAATTTGCCGAACTGTTTTTGCCCGATCCCCGCGGTGAAGGTGTGATGCTGCCGGATGCGGCGCTCAGTCGCAGTAGCGACGGCGATTGGCAGGTGTTCATCGAGGATGATGACGGTTTCGAGGCCAAAGAGGTGCAACTGCTGGCCAGCGAGCGCGGCATGAACCTGGTATCCGGCATAGAGCCCGGAACTCGGGTCGTTACCGCCGGGGCCTTCTTCCTGGCATCCGAGCTGGCCAAGGCCGGCTTCGACATCCACAACCACTGAGGACAGCACTATGCTGCAATCGTTAATAGATTGGGCGATCCGCAACCGCTTTCTGGTGTTGCTGGCCTTGATTGTCGTCCTGGTAGTGGGTGTGTTTTCCCTGCCAAAGCTTAATCTTGATGCCTTTCCCGATGTGACCAATGTGCAGGTCACTGTCAATACCGAAGCCGAGGGGCTGGCGGCCGAAGAGGTGGAAAAACTCATCTCTTATCCGGTGGAGTCCAGCATGTACTCACTGCCAGCGGTGACAGAAGTACGTTCACTCTCCCGCACCGGCCTGTCCATAGTGACTGTGGTGTTTGAGGAAGGCACGGACATCTATTTTGCCCGCCAGCAGGTGTTTGAACAGCTGGCCGCCGCCAAAGAGATGATCCCGGACGGAGTCGGGGTGCCGGAAATCGGTCCCAACACCTCAGGCCTTGGGCAGATTTATCAGTACATACTGCGGGCCGAGCCGGACAGTAATATCGGCGCCGATGAGCTGCGCAGTCTCAATGACTATCTGGTGAAGCTGCTGCTGATGCCGGTTGGCGGCGTGACCGATGTGCTCTCTTTCGGTGGCGAAGTGCGTCAGTATCAGGTCAGAGTCGATCCCAATCGACTGCTGGCTTACGGTTTGTCTATGTCACAGCTGGAGCAGGCGCTGAATGCCAATAACCGCAATGCCGGCGGTTGGTTTATGCCCAATGGTCAGGAGCAACTCGTGGTGCGCGGCTATGGTCTGTTGCCTGCGGGCCAGGCCGGGCTGGATGCCATAGGCCGCATTCCGGTGAGCGAATACCAGGGCACACCGGTCACTGTCTCAGATTTGGCCGAAGTGGATTTTGGCAGTGAAATCCGGGTCGGCGCCGTCACCATGACCCGTCGGGACGACAATGGCGAAGCCAAGGCCTTGGGCGAAGTGGTTGCCGGGGTGGTGCTCAAGAGGATGGGCGCCAACACCAAGGCCACCATTGATGAAATTGCTGCCCGCGAGCAACTGATAAGCCAGGCGCTGCCCGAGGGGGTCACCTTCGAAGTGTTCTACGATCAGGCAGACTTGGTGACCAAGGCGGTGACCACAGTGCGTGATGCCCTGTTGCTGGCCTTTATGTTTATCGTGGTGATCCTGGCACTGTTTCTGGTCAACGTACGGGCCACCTTGCTGGTTCTGCTGTCGATTCCTGTCTCCATTTTGCTGGCATTGCTGGTGATGAGCTATCTGGGAATGTCGGCCAACCTGATGTCGCTCGGTGGTTTGGCGATCGCCATAGGTATGCTGGTGGATGGCTCTGTGGTGATGGTGGAGAACATCTTCAAACATCTGAGTGAGCCGGATAGGCGCCATCAGGACCAGGCTCGGCAGCGCAGCGACTGCGAAGACGATCCCTACCATGCCGACGAAGACCAACACAGAGGCTCGATTGCCATGCGGGTATGGCAGGCCGCCAAAGAGGTGTGCAGCCCGGTGTTCTTTGCCACGGCGATCATTATAGTGGTGTTTGCGCCGCTGTTCGCCCTGCAAGGGGTCGAAGGCAAGCTGTTTCAGCCGATGGCGGTGAGCATCATCCTCGCGATGGTCTCGGCGCTGTTGGTGGCACTGCTGGTGGTGCCTGCAATGGCCGTTTATCTGTTCCGCAAGGGGGTGACTTTCCGTCAAAGTCCAGTGTTGGCACCGCTTGAGCGGGTGTACCGTCCGCTACTGCAAAAGGTATTGACCGCGCCTGGCAAGGTGGGGCTAGTGGCGGTAGTCATGCTGGGCATGAGTCTGTCGCTGCTGCCAAGATTGGGCACGGAATTTGTGCCTGAACTGGAAGAGGGCACCATCAACTTGCGGGTCACCCTGGCACCCACTGCGAGTTTGGATACTTCACTGGATGTGGCGCCCAAACTTGAGGCCCTGCTGCTGGAGTTTCCCGAGGTGGAGTATGCCCTGTCACGCATAGGGGCACCTGAGCTGGGCGGCGATCCTGAGCCTGTGAGTAATATTGAAATCTATATCGGTCTCAAACCGCTGGAACAGTGGACTTCTGCAAATAGTCGCGCCGAACTGCAACGCCTGATGGAGCAGAAGCTCAGTGTCTTCCCCGGGTTGTTGCTGACCTTTTCCCAGCCAATCGCTACCCGGGTCGATGAACTCCTGTCCGGGGTCAAGGCACAGTTGGCCATCAAGCTGTTTGGTCCGGATCTCGATGTGCTGGCGGAAAAAGGCGAACAACTGTCGAAACTGGTGGCCCAGGTGCCCGGTGCCGTGGATGTGTCTCTTGAGCAGATCACCGGCGAGGCGCAATTGGTGGTACGGCCGAAAAACGCGATGCTGGGGCGTTACGGCATCAGCGTCGATGAGGTGATGTCGCTGGTGAGCACAGGCATAGGCGGCAGCAGCGCCGGCCAGGTTATCGACGGCAACGCCCGTTACGATATCAACCTGCGTCTGGCCAGCCGTTTCCGCCAGAGCCCGGATGCGATAGCCGATCTGCGTCTGGTAGCCGCCAATGGTGCTCAGGTGCGTTTGGGTGAAGTGGCCGATGTCAGCATAGAGATGGCGCCGCCCAATATCCGCCGTGACGATGTGCAGCGGCGGGTAGTGGTGCAGGCCAATGTCTCCGGCCGGGACATGGGTTCCGTGGTGCAGGATATCTACAACCTGGTGCCCGAGGCCCAACTGCCGCCCGGCTATACCGTGATGGTGGGCGGCCAATATGAGAATCAGCAGCGGGCTCAGCAAAGACTGATCCTGGTGGTGCCCATTTCTGTGGCGCTTATTGCCTTGCTGCTTTACTTCTCTTTCGGCTCCATCAAGCAGGTGGCGCTAATCATGGCCAATGTGCCACTGGCGCTGATTGGCGGCGTGTTGGCGCTTTGGCTCAGCGGTACCTATCTATCTGTGCCCAGCTCCATCGGCTTTATCACTCTGTTTGGGGTGGCGGTGCTCAATGGGGTGGTGCTGGTGGACTCAATCAACCAGCGGCGCAACAGCGGTGAGTCATTGGAGCAGGCAGTGTATGAAGGTACGGTCGGCCGTCTGCGCCCTGTGTTGATGACGGCGCTGACTTCGGCGCTGGGGCTTATCCCCATCTTGATGTCAACCGGTGCCGGCAGTGAGATCCAAAAGCCGCTGGCCGTGGTGGTGATAGGCGGCCTGCTGAGCTCAACCGCATTGACCCTGCTGGTATTACCAACCCTGTATCGAGCCCTGTATCTCAAGAGCGACAAGGATCTGGAAGCCTTGGAATAACAGCTGAATTGCTCCGATAGAAAGCATTGTACTGATTGGAGTGTGACGCCCCAAAGTGGAAGATGAGAGCCGCTTTGGATCATGGCCGGACTGCCTACCTGGCCTGCGTCATAAGGCCCGCCGCTTTGCGGCTGGGCCTGGGCAGGGATGCCCTCTTTTATAAGGAAACATGCTATGCAGAAATCTTCTCAAGACTGGCAGCCGCTGGAGTTGGAGAGCAGCGGCCACCCCCACAAACATGGCCCGGATCTCGGCAGTCGCCGCTTGGGACTGGCTGTGATCATCAATATGTTACTCACTCTGGCGCAGCTGTTTGGCGGTATTCTGGCCGGCAGTTTGTCGCTGATTGCCGACGCGCTGCATAATTTCAGTGACGCCATCGCGATATTGATTGCCTTGATTGCCCGCAAAATAGGCCAGAAAGCCAGTCACCCCGGTATGAGCTACGGTTATAAACGCGCCGAAGTACTGGGCACCTTTATCAATGCGGCAACCTTGCTGTTGGTGGGTGTGTACCTTATCTATGAGGCCTTGCAGCGCTTCTGGAGCCCGCAACCTGTGGATGGCATGCTGGTGTTCTGGTTGGCGGGACTGGCTTTGATTATCGATATCGGCACCGCCATGCTGACTCACAGCGCCGGTGCCAAGGACAATATGAACATCCGCGCCGCCTTTATTCACAATGTGTCGGATGCCATGGCGTCTGTGGCCGTGCTGGTGGCCGGTGGGCTTATCATCCTCTACCAATGGTATTGGGTCGATCTCCTGGTTACTGTGTTGATCTCAGCTTATGTGATCTACCACGGTGCACTGTTACTGGCGGAGTCCGGGCGTATTCTGATGCAGCAGGCGCCGGCCGGCTTGGCCCCGGAGCTGCTGCAGGAGCAATTGGCCGCCAGGCCCGAAGTGGCCAGAGTCGAGTCCATGCACCTGTGGCGTTTGGATGAAAAGCAAAACGTGTTGACTGTGGTGGTCTATCTGGAGCCTGGGCTGGACGGTGAATTGCCATTGGTGCAGCAGCGGCTCAGGCGTTGGTTGAGTCGGCGCACCCTGGGGGCTGAGATAACGCTTGAGTGCAGGTTTGCCTGAATCAGCATCCGTCGGCGCCGAGCATGCGCTGCAGCAGTTGGCTTAGCCTGGTTGTTGCTTCTTGCGGCTGGGCATGGCCGCAGGCCACGGCATTGGCGACTTCATTGATGGCGCCATGTATGGCCCAGCACAGCAGCTTGCTTTGCGGCGCAGGCAGCTTGAGGTAATCGGCAAAGAGTTCGCTGTAGAAGTCGGTGAAGAAGTCGCGAATATCTGTGGTGATGTTCTGATACTCAGGATAGCCGCGCAGCGCCGCAACTATTGCCTCATACTCTGGGCCGCAGCGTACGGCGCAGTCCAGATAGGCGCGGCAGACCAGGGTGCATAGCTCTGCCTGCGAGGCTTTTTGCTCCGCTGCGGCTTGTTTCACCGCCTCGACAAATAGATTGTCGTAATGGCGGTACATCTGTGCCAGCAATCCTTGCCGGGTGGCGAAGTGACGATAGGTCAAAGGCTTGGTCACTCCGGCTCTTTGAGCTAGGGTGTTCAAGGTCAGTGCATCGGTACCGGCTTCGCGGACAATCTCGCAGGCAACTTCGAGCAGTTGTTCGCGGCGCTGATCTTTGAGCATTCTCTTCTTCACGCATCCCCCACAGATCGCTGGTTTAATAAAATTGAAAAAGCGGCAATGCATCGCATTGTCGCTTCTCTTTTGTCACTCAGTATAGGGTTGCAGTGGAACCCTTGGGAAGTCGATTTTCGGCTGCACTGTGTTGTTAACCCAGTTACTGAAGTTATTCAGGCCACTCCAGGCGCAGACCTGCATCACCTTGGCCTCACTGATCCCGGCATCCAGACAGGCTGCCAGCAAGGAGTCCGGTAACTTGCCTTTGTGTTGCAGCAGCGCCAGGGCGACATCCAGCAGCAGCTGGTCTTCGCGGTTATCGGCCTTGCCCTGCTGCGCCTTGATGCAGGCATCGGGGCTGAGTCCGGCACGTTTCCCGGAAAAACTATGGCCGCTGACACAGTATTCGCAGCCATTATAGTTGGCAACCGCCAGGGAGATCATCTCCCGCTGGGCCAGGCTCAGCAGACTGTGTTCTTCCAGATTGGCCTCAAACTCCAGATAGCCCTTCATGACCGCACCATTTATGCCCAGAGCCGAATAGAAGTTGGGGATCATGCCGTAACGACTCTTGATCTCCTGCAATATGGGTTTGGCCAGTTCATCGGCATTGTCCAGAGTGCACTTGGTTAACCTTTCCACACTAAAACTCCTGTTGCTGTTATTGGCCGTTTACGGCTTGAGCGCAACGGCAAAAAAATACCAAGCTGTGCCGGTCGGCTGCTTTGCCTGTCCTCGAAACGGACGGCTGCTTTGCCTGTTCTTGAAACGGATGCTCTTGAAACAGATACCCTTGAAACAACAGCCACCGGCGCTTGGTTAGTTAAGTTACTTATGGTAACAAGAGCAAAGTTACCATTGGTAACTTTTGTTTGCAATCTCCAGCTAGCCTGTTTTTCAAACAAGGTTTGAGACATTGACCATGACCCCTTGCCGGATATTGCTGATTTTACTGTTGGCGTGGCCGAAGCCGCTGGCGGCTTCAAGGTCAATCAACCGCTCTCTATGGGTAAAGGCTGCTAATATGGCGTCATCCCGGGGGAGGGCAGATCACATTTGGCGGCATTGAACTGTAAATGGGTGTTTTGTAAACGATATTGTTTTTGCGTTTCCGTTAGAATTGCCCTTCCTCGTCCGAAAAGGAGGCTCGGCCTCCGGCTTAAGCAGGTGTTTACTGAATGTCTGCTATTGGGGGAAGGAAGACATATTTGCTAATGACTCAAGGAATATGAGAGATGCTGGACGTATTAAAAAACAAGCTTGAAGCCTTCACTCGCCCCAATACAGACAAGTTATTGCTAGACGCTTGCCGGATTATCGATGAGCAGCAAACGGGTTTGGCACAAGCCGTCAGTCAGTATATTTTGACCGGTGAACCTGTGGCGTGCCTGTCGCAGCTCCAGCAGCTCAGTGCTAGAGAAACACTGGCGCGGCCGGGTGTTCCCTATGGCTACGGACAAAATGATGAGCGGCTGGTTCAGGCCCGTGAAGCCATCAACCAGTTTGTGGCAACCGGTGCCTGTAATGAACCGGCCGTTATGCGCCGTCTCGGCTTGGTGTGTCATGCCTGCAACCCAGATATAAGCATCTACGGCGTGCAAAACACCTCGAGCGGCTGGCTCAATGGCGTGCTGATGCTGTTCCGAGAGTTGGCGGAAGAGTATTACGGTTGCCGTTTGGCGGGCAAAGATCTGCCCAGTCGTGACTATCTGGCTTCGCTGGTCGCGCAATATGAGCACCCGCCCCATGAGCTGGAAGCCTTTGTTCTTGAAGGTTCCGACTCTTATTATAACGATACATTCCGCACCGCGCTGAGGAAGAGTACCGACTGGCTCAAGCTCAGTGAAGATCCTGAATATCTGCAGCTGTTGAAACAGTTACATTTCAGCGGCCGCGAAACCTTTTGTGCTTTGCTTAATAAAGCCTGTCAGACCCTGTCACAGGCGCAGCTGCCGCTGGTCATGGCGTTGGCCGCCGATGGTTCGGCGACTGTCCGTGAAGAGGCCCTGAAACTGCTGAAAAAGAGCCCGCAACAGCAACTGCTGGCGTTTCTGGAGCGGGAATTTCCGGGCGCCAAGGCGGCTACCCGTGGTCACTGGCTGGTTGTGGCTGGCCTCTATCCTGAAGCGACCCCCTTGCTGCAGCGCTGGCACAGTGAAGAGAAATCCGCTGCTGTAAAAACGGCACTGGCGAAAATGCTGGATAACACGACCCGGCAGCAACAGAGTGACCAGTTTAGCTGGGATATTCCGGCCGTTGCGGCCATTGATAAAAACGTCAAAGTGCCTGAAGAATGGCTCGGTCTGTGTGAAAAGCAGTTGGCTAAAGAGATCAAAGAGTTCGAAGAAGATATCGCTGCGGCGGAGCACCCAGATGCCCCCAGCTATCGCAAAAGGCATTTGGCCGACTACCGGAAAAGTCTGCAGCAGTGGCAGCAGATCAGTAGTGCCAAGCTGCAAGCGGCGCTGATGGATCTCGAAAATGGCCGGCAATCATCTCTGTCAGGGTTTTATTCTCTGATCAGCCACGCCGATCTCGATGAGCACCCCAAGGCCTGTCTGCGGCTTATTTTGCGGATGGAACGTCATGAGCTCTCCTGCCATTCCTGGGAACGTATGCTGGGGCAGGAACATATTCTGAAAAGTCTGCAGGGAATGACGGATTTACGGCAACTCTTGAGCCTGTGCAACCAAGAGAATCAACCCGCCGCGGCCTTGGTTGAAGCCCTGTTTGGTTACGAAGGCCGCGAAGATGACTGGTTGCCTGCCGCCTGTGAACAACTGCTGATCTGGCCCTTCTTTGCCGAAAACCCCGACTATATAGAGCATGGCCTCAATGGCCGGGTGCTCAATGGCACCTATCGACACGATGCCAATCAGGTATTGATACAGACCTTGGCGATTCTGGCCGAATTTCCCAAGCTGCCGCAGCACTGGCAAAGAAAGGTTCATGAACATGCCTTCCATGGTCGCAAAGCCATACAGGCGGCGGCTCAGTACTGCGCCGAACGCCACGGCGCCGATATCAGCCTGATTACTCCTGAGCTGGCCTCCGGCAGCAAGGATAACCGGGTGCTGGCCGCCACTTGGCTGGGTCGCCTCAAGGCGGCTTCGGCGCAGGAGGCATTGAGCCAGGCGCTGAAGAAAGAGAAAGATATGCCAACCCGGGTAGTGTTGCTGGAAGCCTTGTTGCAAACCGGCGCCGATATCAGCCAGTTCCTTGGCAAGGAAGCGCTGCTGGCCGAAGCCAAGGCCGGCCTTAAAAAGGCGCCACCCAAGTCTATGGATTGGTTCCCGCGTGAAGCGCTGCCCGCATGCCGTTTTGAAGATGGCAACCCGGTCGAGCCCGAACTGGTGTTCTGGTGGGTCGTCTTGGCGGTGAAGCTCAAGCAGCCTCAGGGTAACCCATTGCTGAGTCACTATCTGTTGCTGCTGGATAGCGAAAGCCGTCAGCGTCTGGGGCATTTTATTCTGGCGGCATTTATCGCCCAGGATACCCGTTGCCCTTCGGATGATGAGGCGCTGGCATACGCCAACGCTCACCAACATCAACAGTTGCAAATTTTCCAGCAATGGGCCCGGTATAACTGGGGTAAAGAGTATCAACACAAGACCCTTGAGGATGCGTTTCAGGCCTGCTTTGCCGAGAAAAAGAATGAGCTCCTGGGCTCGGCCATCAAAGACAAGGGGATGTTGGCCCTGATCGCTGGCGGCGATGCGCAAACCCTGCTGGGCATGATCCAACCCTTTATGAAGAAGCGCTATGAGCGGCGGGCACAGATAGAGGCCATGTTGCAGGCTTTGGCCAACTCGGACGATCCTGTGGCGATTCAGTTTCTGCTGAGTATTTCGCGGCGTTATCGCACCAACTCGGTGCAGGAGCTGGCGCGGGCGCAAGTCAGTCAAATTGCGGCCCGTAACGGCTGGACTCAGGATGAACTGGCGGATCGCACTGTGCAGACGGCCGGGCTCGAACATCTGACCCAGCCCAGCCCGTTTGAATTCGGCAGCCGTACTTTGGCGCTGGCACTCGGGGACGACCTCAAGCTGAGATTGCTCAACGAAGAGGGCAAGCTGCTCAAGAGCCTGCCGCAACCTCGGCAGACAGACAACGAAGGCGATATTGCCGAAGTGAAAAAATGGTTCAGCAACTGCAAGAAAGAACTCAAGCAGGTGGTTGAACAGCAAAGTGCCAGATTGTATGAGGCCATGGTCACAGAGCGGCATTGGCTCGCCGCGGACTGGCAGCAATACCTGCATCAGCATCCGGTCATGTATCGCCTGTTGCAGCGCACCCTCTGGCAGGTGGAGATTGATGGTCAATGGCAAACCTTCAGACCCACGGAAGACGGCGCCTTTATCGATATTGACGATGAAGAGCTGCAACTGCCCGCTGCGGCGAGTATACGCCTGGTGAGCGGTAACCTGTTACCGGTGGCAGCGCTGGATGCCTGGCGTTCACATCTCAAGGATTACAAGGTCAAGCCGTTGTTCGAGCAGCTGCGAAGTGCCGAAGTGACGCTAACTGAAGGTCAGGAGGCACTCAATGACCAGCACGGCCGGATGACCGACTGCTATACCCTGCGTGGCCTGTTGACCAAGAAAGGTTATCAGCGCGGTGAAGCGGAAGACGGCGGTTTCTTTGATCACTACTTCAAGCGTTTCGATACCCTGGGGCTGAGAGTGGAGTTCGGCTTCAGCGGTAACTGCGTGCCGGAAGAAAACGAGGCCGCCGCCATCTATGACATCAGGGTCATGGAGCGGACCAACCCCCGTGGCCGCTATGCCCGCTACCGTCAATTGCCGTTGGCCGAGGTGCCGGTCAACCTGCTCAATGCCATCGCCGTTGACTATCGTGAAGTCGGCGACAAGTGTGTGGCAGATCCGGACTGGGAATCGAAACTGCCCTGGTAAAGGTCGATAACGGATGGATTAGGCTGCTTCCTTACTGGTGGCAGCCAATAAGGAGAAGCAAACAGGATGGAACAAGTCATTCGGGCTCATGCCGAGCAGCGTTATCGGGATGAATTGCAACGCTTGATGGCGGCCGACAAGGGCGTTATTCCACCGGGTTGGGCGATGTCGGCCGGGGCGGTGCGACGTTTTATCTGCGGCGATGCGGCGCTTGATATCAGCCGAAAATACTACGGGGAAGATGCCCTGGTGGAGCGGGCCATTGTCAGCCTGATGGGCAACAACGGCCTGATGCTGGTCGGTGAACCCGGTACCGCCAAGTCGATGCTTTCTGAGCTGTTGAGCGCCGCCATCAGCGGCAGCAGTGAGTATCTCATTCAGGGCACAGCAGGCACCACGGAGGAGCAGCTCAAGTACAGCTGGAACTTTGCCCTGTTGCTGTCCGGTGGCCCCAGCCTGGAGGCTTTACTGAAAAGCCCCGTCTATCAGGCGATGGAGCAGGGCAAGCTGGTGCGTATTGAAGAGATCACCCGCTGCCCGCAGGAGGTGCAGGATGTGCTGATCTCGCTGATGTCGGAAAAAAGCCTCAGTATCCCCGAACTGGGCGTCTCGATTCAGGCCAAACCCGGCTTCAACCTGATAGCCACCGCCAACCTGCTGGATCGTGGGGTCAACGAGATGTCCAGCGCGCTCAAGCGCCGTTTCAACTTCGAGACAGTGCCTGTGCTCAGCGATCCTCTGCTGGAGCGCCAGCTGATTTTGGCTCAGGTGAGCCAACGTCTGGCGGACAGCGGCCAACAGGTGCAGCTGGATGAAGCGCTGGTGGACTTGCTGGTACGGGTATTTCACGACCTTCGCAGTACCGTCGGCCCACAGGCGATGGATGCCACTCTGTCCACGGCCGAGGCGGTTAATATAGTGCATGGCTGCGCCCTGCACAGCCTCTATTGGCAAGAGCCCATGAGTGCCGCCCAGTTGGTGCAGCAGATGCACGGCACGCTAATCAAGGACAAGGCCGACGATGTGAAGAAGCTGGCTCATTACATGGATGTGGTCGCCCGTGAACGCCAGGGTTGGCAAGCCTTCTTCCAGGCAGGAAAAGCTCTGTGGATGAGGTGATGTTCCTTAGAGGGGAGTTTGGTGAACTGCTCAAGGCCGCCGCGGCCGATCCCGGGGTGTGCTGGTTGCCGCTGCGGCATCACAGCCCCGCCTGCGCCGCCATGGCGCTGGAGCAGTTGCAGCGCCGGCAGCCTCAGGCTGTGTTAATAGAAGCCCCCGGCAGTTTTATCCGCCATCTGTCGCTGCTGCAGCGCGATACTGTGGTGCCGCCCATTGCCATCTATCAGAGTGGCAGCTACTACCCTCTGGCCGAGAACAGCCCTGAATGGCAGGCGCTGCGCTGGGCGACGGCGCAGGGCATTGAGGTGATCTTCATCGATCTGGATGAAAAGGCGCAGGAGGGCGGTGTAAGCAACCGTTGGAGTGATAGCCGCTTTTTAAGCTCGGACTACAGCCGCCGCCTACAGCAGCAACTGGGATGCCGGGATGCCGACGAACTCTGGCAGCGTTTGTTTGAACAACAGCATTTCGCCTCGGCCGAGAGCTTCTTTACCCAGGTATTGCTGTTCTGCGCCGCCAGTCGTGCCTGCTTTGGCACAGACAGCCTGGAAGAGATGGGCGATCTGGCCCGTGAAACCCAGATGCGGGCCCATATCAAGGCGGCCCGCCGCCGCTATGAGCGAGTGGCCGTGCTCACAGGTGGTTTTCATACCCCGGCGTTGATTAACTTTGCCGACGAGGCCGAGGCGATCGTCGTCGATGACACGCAAGACAGCTTTGTGATCCGTTTTAGTGACGCCTTGCTGGATGCCCGCAAAGGCTATGGCGCCGGTATGCCTTATCCGGCCTTCTGTCGCTGGCAGTTTCAGCAGCGGCAATTGAACGCCGATGATTGGTTGCTCTACCTCTTGGAGCGGATGCCGCAACTGCCGCTGATCTATAAAAAAAACTGCTTTGAGCATCTGCAGGCCCTCTGTCGTTTGCGTGGCTTGGCGCGCCCCGGCAGCTATGATCTGCTGGATTCTCTGGGCAGCTGCCTGATTAAACAGCAGCTGTCGGCATCGACACTCGAACCCTGGCAAAAGGTGCTCAGCGGCGATGCCCTGGGGCAGTTACCGGCCGACCAACCCAGTTTGCCGCTGGTGGAAGAGGTGTTGGCGCTATGTCGTAAGGCCAGATTGCAGACGGATAAACCGGGCCGCTGCCACTTCGATCTCTACGCCATGACGGACAAGCATATTGAGCGCCGTCGCCTCCTGTGTCGGCTGCTGTTTGTGGGCAGCGGTTTTGCCAGGCCGCAAAATGGTATGCCGGTCATCCGGCAATTGAAGTTCAACCATCGCCACGAACATTGGGACTATCATTGGACTCCGGCGGTGGAAGTGGCACTGGCCGAGAAATCCAGCCTGGGGCTACGTCTCGAGCTGGTGGTGAAATGGCGGCTCAGTGAGTTGCCCCAGGAAGATTTGCAGCAACTGGTGGAAAAACTGGTGTTGACATTACATCTGGGGATGCCGGAAGAGCTGAGCGCCCATGCCATTGCGCAGCAGATAAGCCAATGTAGCGACATTCAGCAACTGGCCAATAGCTTTATGACCTTGCTGGCGGCAGCGCATCATCCACTGTTTGCCGATATTGAGCTGCTGGCTTACCAAAAAGCCCTGTGGCATCAGGTCGGCTTTCATTTACCGGCAATCAACCGCCTGAGCGATGAAGAGGCGGTGAAGTTACTGTTGGATCTGCAGAGCGTAGCTGTCTTGCATCAGGATGAGCTCGAGTCTCCCTGGCGTGACAGACTGCGCTGGTTGACAAGCCATAACGCCCATCGACCCGTGCTCTATTTTGTCCTGCAGGCCTTGGCTATCGAGCTGGACAAGTTGGACCCGGCGCCACTGCTGCAACAGTTGCAGCTGCAAAACGATCCCTTCCCTGTGATTGAGGCGCTGCTCAAGGTGGTGCCACACTGGTTGCGGCAAGACCATGGCCTGTTGCCCATGCTGAATCACTGGCTCAGTGAGCTGAGTGAGGCACAGTTTATCGACAAGCTACCGGCCATGAGGGGCTTGTTCTGCGCGCTGGATGCCAGAGAGGTGGATGAGCTCTGCCGCCGCTTGCTGCAGCTGAATCAGTGGGATAATGGCCTGAATTGGTTGCAATACGGGATATCTGAACAGGACTTTCAACAGGGGTTGGCGCTGGAGCGGCAGCTGCGAATTGACCTGGAGCAACAAGGATTGAGTCAATGGATGAGCAACTGAAGCAGCGCTGGCGTCTGGTATTGGGGCGCTATGCCAACGCGCTTGATACCCGTCTCAGCTCCCGGCAACAGCAACAGGATGAGGTGTTGCAGCAGCTCTATCAGGAGGGCCAGCTGCAGCGTGGCTTCAAGGTAAGCGCAGGCTTGGGGGAAAGCGAGTTGGCAGTGACCAACTGGCTGGAGGCGGCGGAGACCCTGTTTCCCCGTTCGGTCAACGACAGGCTGCAGTCCGATGCGGTCGAGCGCTTTGGGTTGCATCAGGTGTTGGAGCAGCCGCAGGTGCTGGAAAAGATCACTCCCAGTATGGGGGTGCTGAAGCAGTTGCTGAAACTCAATGCCCATCACAAGCCGGCCATTCGGCAACAGGTAGAGCGAATTATTCAGGGAGTGGTCGAGGAGTTGCTGCGTCGCCTGCGGCCGACCTATATCAACAACTTGAGTGGCAGGCTCAACCGCCAGGCCCACAGTCCGGTGAAACGGCTGGCCAATCTGGATTGGCAGACCAGTATTCGCCGCAACCTCAAGCATTTTGATGGCGAGAAGGTCTGTTTCGAGCGGATCTATTTCCATGCCCGTCAGCAGCACCAACTGCCCTGGCACATAGTGCTCTGCATAGATCAGTCCGGCTCCATGGCGACTTCGCTGATCTACTCGGCAGTGATCGCCGGGATCCTGACCCGCTTGCCATCGGTGAAGTTGTCGCTGGTGGTGTTCGACACCCAAGTGGTGGACTTGAGTGAGCAGGCCCAGGACCCCGTGTCTGTGTTGCTGAATTGCCAGTTGGGCGGCGGCACCCTAATCTCCCAGGCCTGGCGCTATTGTCAGCAACTCTGCTCCGAGCCGGGGCGCTCTGTGGTGGCAACCGTGTCCGACTTTGAAGAGGGCGGTTCGATGCAGGCCTTACTGGCCCAGGCCCAGGGGATGATAGACAGTGGTATCAAGATGCTGGGGATGACCGCCATGAATCACGATGCCGAGCCTTTCTACAGCACTTTTAGCACCGACAACCTGCAGCGCCTGGGGATGGAGATAGGTTCACTCAGCCCGGATAACTTTGCCGAATGGCTGGCGCTGACTATGGGGCTACGCCGATGAATGAAACCATACTCACCAGCCTAGGTAGTGCAGGTTTGGTGCGCCGGGCCCGCAAGGCGTTGGAGAAAAGCCAGCCGCAGATGCTGGATTATGGCTTTGAGTTTGAAGGGCAAAAGGGGCAGCTGGATTGGGATAACCCGCTCGCCAGTCGCTGCGATTGCGGCGCCTCCGGCCTGTGTAAACACATAGTGGCTGCGGCGCTTTATCTGCTGGAGCGGCCCGCATCTCCTGAGACTCGCGCCGAAGAGCCGCCCCGGGTGGAACTCCATCTGGCCGAGCTTTTGAATGATGCCGGCAAGACTCAGGTTCGCCGCCTGTACCAGCAGAGTCAGCGCCGCTGGGCGGCGAAAATTAAGCTTGCGCAAGGCACCGTCTGCGTCGAACTGGAGGGGCAGCAGCTGTATTTTCGGTGCGTACAGGGGCTGCAGGATATTATCTGCACCGAAGAGGCGCAGCGTTATGCGCTGCTCGCCGTCTGGCTCTATTGCCAAGAACAGGCCATCGCCTTTGAATGGCCGCAATGGCTGCTCGATGAGCAGGCGCAGTTGCAGTATCTGGGGCAGCAGAGCCGCGATCAGTTAAAGAGCCGTTGCCTTAAGTTGCTGGAGCAGATGACTGAGCTCGGCATCGAGAGGTTGCGACCCTCGTCCCTGGTAGAGCTGGAACTCCTGCTGGTGCCCATGGACAGGCAAAATCTGCCACTGACCGCTTTGAAACAGATGCATGGCACGCTGGAAAAATATGTCTCGGGCCAAGGCGTCAGGGATAGAAAATTGCTGCTCAGCTGTCTGGCCCGCTCCTTGGCGGCTCTGGAAGGCTGCCAGCCACAGACGCTCAGCCCCTATCAACAAGCGCCGGAGCAGGTGCTGGGGCTGGGCGCTTTTCCCTGGCAAAGCGAAGGGGGCGCCCATGGTGTGACTCAGGTATTGCAGGATGAGCAGGGGCGTTTTATCACCCTGGCCGAGAGCCGCCCCAAAGCCGAGCAGCGGCTGGATTATGCCAGCGTATTTCGCGGTCTGCCCATGCTGGAAGGCGCGCCGTCGGCCCTGGGTTGGCAGGGTAAGACCCAAACCCTGGCTCAGGCCGAACTCAATGCCTGGGGACGCCTGCGGCGTTTGCAGGATACCCGGGTCTACCCCGCGACCAAGCCGCTGGAGCCCGTGAGTCTCTCTGTTGCCGGCGAGATAGACTGGCAACAGGAGTACCTTTGTTTTCGGCCGAGCGGTCTCTACCTGAGTGGTTTCAACCAGGCCAGTCAGTGTATGGAATTGCACTATTGGGACAGGGAGCGGGCGCTGCTGAGTTTCTCACTGCCTTACAACAAGTTGAGTCAAAGAGCCGTGACCAATCTGGAGTTGCTGGGCGAGCGGGTACCCGAGCTGATAGTGGCGCGCATCGAGCGCACTGCCAGCCACTTATACCTGCGGCCAGTGTCCCTGCTGCTCAATAACTGGTTCAGCCTCTTTTTCGATACCTTGCCCCAATCCGGCGACCAGCAACTACTCGCGCAGGCGCTGGCCGAGCCGTCAGCCCCCCAGGCGCCGCAACCGCGCCTGGGCCTGATGCAGCAAACCCTGCATGGGGTGCTGGATGAGCTGGCCGATGGCCTGCCGGCACCAAGGCCAACATTGGCGCAAAGGGCCGAGCGTCTCGGGCTGATGACGCTGAGTCACAACCTCAAGGGAGCTAAAGCGCGGGACTATCTGCGCGCCGCCTATTGCGCCGAGAAAATGCTCGCTATGTGCCTGATCAAGCCGGTGCATTACCCGGAGGGCTGCGATGAGCCTAAAAAAAGCCCCGCTGCAGGGGCGGGGCAAGGGTTTGGGAGTTGCTAATTATTGTTATGGTGAGGAATTCGTCGTCAGCTAGCTTTGATTAGAAGTTGAACGCGAGTCCTATCATATAGTGGTCGTGCTCAAACTCCTGATAGCTGGCTTCCAGCAGTAGATCCAGCTGTGACAACAGGGGATAGCTGTAGCGCAGCGCCAAATCGTAGGCGCTGTCTTGCAGTTCCCCCTTATCTTCAAAGCCCATGGTTTCGGCATCGAAGTAATAGCCGCCATGGATAACCAGCTCGCCATACTGCGCCAGCGGCAGCGCATAGTTGGCCTCGCTGTACCAGGTTTCAAAGTCCTGATCATAGTTGAGCGCCAAGTTTAAGCTGTTGTAATCCATGGATAGGGCATATTCGAGATTGGAGTGACTGTCGCCATAGGTGTAACGCATGGCATTGAAGCCAAAGCCCAACTCGTCGCTGACCGTCAGGTAGTAACCTGCGTAGTAGTCGATTTCATAATCCTTCTCTATGCCCTCATCACCTTGATACCTATAGGTTTCAAAGGAGACTCCGGCATAGAAACCTGTCTCATGCTCCAACATGAGGTCGGCCTGCAGTGAGGGTTTGTCATCGCTGATGGTCAGGCCACGCCACAGATAGTTGCTCAGCCCCATGATCACTCCTGAGGTCTGAAAGGCGCTTTCCTGGGCCTGAGCGTATTGCATGCTGCCAAGGCCGCACAGCAGTAAACTGATTATCATCTTATGTTTCATGTTCGGCTCCTGGGCTCAGTGTTTGGGTAAACGTTCTTTAGGGACTATCCATTGGCTTTCGGAGACGGGATCTGTCTCTCCCAAGCGCAAATCGCTTTCTTTGAGGAAGATATCCTCATCAGTGTTGTGGCAGTTTTCACACATGCGCCCACTTTCGCGTGCCTGCTTGGTGGCCAGAGGGTTCTTGGCGGTAAAGTGAGTAGAAAAGGGCACCCAATAGGATTTGGTGGCCGGATCTTTGAGATCCACCTTGACCCCGGCATCGATACTGATCCCGGCCGAATGGCTCAGCGGGATCAGCTTGCTGTTTTTATCATTGGCTATGCTTAGCCCCAGCTTGATGTTCTGCTCCGGAGTCTCGGCTGTTTTTAGACTCTGCCAGTTGCCCACGGATAAGGTGTCATCCTGGTGGCAACCGAAGCAGTTGCTGTAGGGCTGGGTGTGGCAGGCGGTACACTTCAGCTTGGCATTGTGATCTATGGGAGATGCCTTGCCGCTCAGAAGTTCGGTGTGATCGGCGACTTTATCCTGGTGGCAGTCTTCACATTTCACCGCTACTATGTCGCGTTTCTGGGTCTGCTCGTAAGGGCCGGTCTTGTTGCTGTCCGGGCCTTCGCTGTAGAGTCTGCCTTCGGGGATCTGCTTGATGTCCCGACCGTGGAATTCCTGCTGGGCACTGTGACAGTCGATACAGCTCATATCGTGCTTGGTGACGTGCACATCTTGCTCTTTGTGCTGCTCGGCATTTTCATAGTGGCAGGTTTCACAGGTTTTGACCGGATCCGGAGTCGCGACAAAGGCGTGCTTGTTCAAAAGGCCGCCACCGGCGAAGTCGGGAGCACTGACATGGCACTGGCCGCAGGTTGCGTGACAACTGGCGCAGCCTTCTTCGCCGTTATGCATCTGTTCAAACAATTGGGCCCGCTCTGGAGTCTGCTGCAACCTTTCCATCAAGCCCTTGGCGACACCATTGACTGTGAAATGCAGTGAGTGACGGAAGTTGGTAATCATCTCCTCGCCATGGCAATCGCCACAGACACTGCCACCATCGGCACTGGGATCGGCCAGAACGCCTGGGTGCCAGGTTCTGTCCCCGGGCTTGTCGACCTTGCTGTGGCAGTCACGGCAACCGAGTTCGGCGTGACTACCCATATCTGTTTGGCTTACCAGGAGTTGCAGTGATTGTTGCTCGACGGAGAGCGACTCTTTTTCCATCTGATGCTGCTTTATCAGCGCCTGTAACTTTGCTTGATCACTGTGACAATTCAGGCAGCTGTCTGCTGCTTGAACCCCTTGCCCCAGCAGACAAAGGAGCGCAGCCAGCCCTGCCGAATATGTGGTCATATTCAGTATTCTTGGTTTCATCTTGTTATCCCTTAGGTAATAGCTCCCCCTGACAAGAGCGGACTCTTGCCATTTTTCATTCCGGGAGACTTTTTGTTATGAGTTGGGTTTTCTAAGGTTCCATTCGCTTTTCAGTTCTCTGACCAATACCTCCTTAAGCCAGTCTCTGGCCTGTGATTTATTTAGATCACTGACCACGACATAATGGCCTATATCTCTGTTGGTGTTTATTTCGCTCAATAGGGTCTGACTTATTTCGAGGGGCAGTTTTCTATAAATAAGATTGGGAAAACCGGCAACATAATCTGTGGTAAAGAGATTGCAGGAGATGGAGTAGTAAGGCATGTCCAGCAATACGCTGGCGAGGCTGGCCAGACTTCCCGTAGAGCCGGCGATGACACACTCCTGGTTGCGCCGCTTGGCTGCAGAGACAATTAAAGGCTCGGGCAAGTCGCAGAAATTATCCATCTCATAATAGGGATACTTGAACAAGTCTTCTAAAGTCACCTGCACGTTATCCTGCAAGAAAGGATGTTTACGGTTGCCCAATAAATATAGGTTTTTCACTTCGGCAAATAGATTTCCCTTTAAATGGGCGCCGGTATAGCTTTCTGACATCACGGCAATATCTATATTGCCGTTTTCCAGTTCTGTGGTGTATTCGTGGGACAGAATTCGAATATCAAAACTCATATCAGGTGCGAAAGGGCGCACCTTATTATTGAGTATTTTGTGAATAATGGGGCTGAAGTCATCATAGACGGAAATAACAAAGTGCTCCCGTGATTTGGCCGGTTGATACTCGGTGAACTGATTCTCCAATTCCTGATAGCGCTGACACAGGTCCTGAACCATGGGAAGCAACTGGCTTGCCTTATGGGTGGGAATAAAACCACTGGCACGGCGGATATACAAGGTGTCATCAAAAATTTCCCTGAGCTGCTTGAGGTGCCTGCTGATGGCGGAATTGCTTATCCTCAAGGCATGGGCGGCATTTTGACAATTTCTGTGCTCATCTATGGCGATCAGCACCTGCATTAATTCATAGTCCAGTCGTTTTATATCTTTCATAGCTGGTTAAATGCTTCCAAGGTATGCCCGCATCATGGGGGCAAGCCCAGCCCTGGACAGTGAACTGAGTCACATCTGACTTGAGTGAATTAACCAAAATGTTACATAGCGCCCAATGTTGCCGAATCGAAAAAAGCGAATCCCGAAAGCGGAAAATTTCCTTTGTGAACATCTGCGTCAGGGCACAGCTTCAGTGCTGAAGGCGCCACACAAGAGTGAGCTGTGACTTAAATCAGCCAAGGTGGACAAATGTCCTTAACTTGAGCTTTGCCATCTGCTTACATTGGCGCAAACACAATAATGCAAGGAATAGATGATGGATATTGCCGCTTGGTTTGATATCAACAATACCCTGGTGAACATTCCCATTGGCAGTGGCTATGCCATGTCATGGATTGAAGCCGTGGGCACAGTATTTGGTTTGCTCTGTATCTGGTTCGCCAGCCAGGAAAAAACGATTAACTATCTGTTTGGATTGGTTAATGTAACTCTGTTTGCGATTATTTTTTATCAAATACAGCTCTATGGCATCTTGCTGCTACAGCTGTTTTTCTTCTGCGCCAATCTCTATGGCTGGTATGCCTGGACCCGGCCGGATCAGCAAACCGGCGACACCCTCAAGGTGCGTTGGCTGTCGAAGCAGAAACTGGCCTTTACCGCGGCGGTTTCAGTACTGGGCATCGGCCTGATGACTGTCTATATCGACCCGGTATTTGCTCTCTTTGCTCAGGTCAGTGTCGATACGCTCAACCTGTTTGGTGCCGGGCTGGCCCAGCCTGTGCTGGAGCCGGATGCATTCCCCTTCTGGGATTCAGTGATGACAGTGCTGTCTGTGGTGGCGCAAATTCTGATGACCCGAAAATATGTCGAGAACTGGATCCTCTGGGTACTTATCAATGTGGTCAGTGTCGGCATCTATGCCGCCCAGGGGGTTTATGCCCTGTCGATTGAATACATCATCCTGCTGTTTATTGCCGCCAACGGCACCCGTCAGTGGATGCGTACCGCCAAAGACAATGGCAGCCGTCCGGCGGAGGCTTGCTGATGAGTGCCGATAAACAGCCGCATATCTGTCTGTCTCCGGCGCAGGTGAGTGAGCGGGTGATTCTCTGCGGTGAGCCACAAAGGGTCAATCGGATTGCCGCGCTGTTGGACGATGGCCGGTTGCTGGCAGAGAACCGCGAGTTTCGCAGCATGGGCGGATTTTACCAAGGCGTGGCTGTCACTGTTTGCAGCACAGGCATAGGCGCACCATCGGCGATTATCGCCCTGGAAGAGTTGTATCAGTGTGGCGCCCGCCGTGTCATTAGGGTCGGCTCTGCCGGCGCGCTGCAGCCGCAGATAGCCTTGGGCGAATTGATTCTGGCGGAGGCCGCAGTGCGCGATGACGGTGGCTCCGGCTGTTATGCGCCGCCCGGCTATCCGGCGCTGGCGAGTCGGCAGCTTATCAATGCCATGGCGGCTTATTTGCAGCGCCGCGATTGCCGTTTCCACTCCGGCATAGTGCGCTCACACGACAGTTTTTACCGGGATGATGAGCTGGAGATTTGCCGTCATTGGCATCGACTCGGAGTCTTGGGGGCCGACATGGAAACAGCAGCGCTGCTGACACTCGGCCGCCTGAGAGGCCTGGAAGTGGCTGCGGTGCTCAATAATGTGGTCTTGTATGGTGAAGATGTGCAACAGGGCATCAACCAGTATGTCGACGCCGATAGCGCCATGATGCAGGGGGAAAAGCTGGCGTCTTTGGCGGCGCTGGAGGCGCTCTGTTGCTGAAGTTTGTGCCCGTAAGGCTGATGGGCTAGCATGAGCCATCATCTTTACGGGATCTTGTTGTTATGCAGCTGCAACCATACAGCACCGGGCGTTTCAGTGCGCATCTAAAGCAGTCTCACCAGGCGTTTTGCGACGCCATGCTCGAGTGCTGCGGCCAGAGCCAATTGCTGCAGGCCGGTGAAGATCTCTTGTCTCAGGGGCGGGAGTTGACCCATATGTGCCTGGTGCCCGAAGGCCGGGTGTCGATGAATATCTGCGCCGTCAACGGTCGCAGGTTTCAATTGGGGGAGCTGGATTGCGACTGGCACCTTTTCGGTGAGATGGAGTTCTTTACCGCCACCAGTTGTCAGTGGAGTGTGGTGGCCGAAGAGCCGATGGAAATCCGCCAGTTATGCCTGAAGAAAGTCAGGCAGATGCTGCTGCAACAACCCGAATTTACCCTCTTCTTTGCCAGCGCCCTGGCCTGGGATTATCAGGATTCGCTGGACATCTACACCAATAGGCTCTTGCACCCCATCAGCTATAACATCGCTTTCGATCTGCTCAGGCGTCAACACGAAGAGGTGATGCTGGGTTCCTGTGGCAGCCCGGATCAGGAGGCGGAGCGATTCGGCACCTCAGGCCGGGTCTATCGTAGGGCGGTAAAAGAGCTTATCGACAAGGGCCTGGTCATAAAACAGGGTGCCTTGCTGAAAATTGCCAATCTGCAGGCATTGCAGGATTTTGTCGATAAGGCTTAATAGCCAACTCATTGATCTGATATTTAATTCAGCCAGCGGACAGGCGCGGGGTTTTAGACTAGGCTTAGGCATCCGCGAGTAGGTTTAGCCAGAAGATTAAGGAGCAAAAATGAGTTTGGGGACAGTTTCACAGGCAGGGCTTTTACTGGTGTTGGTCGCAGCGGCGACGCTCAGTGGCTGCGGGCAGCAGGCACTGGATAACAGCCAGGATGTTGCCGCCGCATTGGTTACAGGTGGTGGCTCAAGCTCGCCCCAGGCAACAGAGCGGGAACTGCCGACATTTGATTGCAACGCCTTGGGCGAGCGGGCTTCCAGCATAGAGATGCTTATTTGTCAGGAGCCAGAGCTTGCCAAGCTGGATCAGCAGTTGGCCGAAGTTTATGCCAAGGCCAGTGACAAGGCGGTCAATGAACAGCCACCCCTGCTCAAGGCCGAGCAGCGCGGCTGGATCAAGGGCCGCAACGAATGTTGGAAGAGTGAAGACAAGCTGCAATGTACCAGGGATTCATATCAAAGACGGATAGTGGAGTTGCAGGCCCGTTATCATTTGGTGGCGTCTACCGGCCCGGTATTCTTTGCCTGTGACGGCAACCCGGCCAATGAGTTGGTGACTACTTTCTTCGAGACAGAGCCGGCAACCATGATTGCCGAGCGCGGCGACAGAAGCATTTTGATGTTCAGTGTGCCTAGCGGCAGCGGTGCCAAGTATCAGGGCGGTGACTACAGCTTCTGGGAGCATCAGGGCGAGGCCAGGGTGACCTGGGGCTATGGCGCCGAGGAGATGCTTTGCAAGCCCACAACCCAGGACGATAAGTAAACCACTGACCCAAAAACGCCCGCAATCGCGGGCGTTTTACTCTAATCCAACAGTACTTTTACGACTACCTTGCGGACAGCAACGGCTTTGGCCAGCGTACCCGGCATATGCATGTCTCCGGGGAAGAAGATGGCAAACATGCCGGCCTTCAAAGGGATAAATGCCGCGGCTTCGCGGTTGGATTGATAATCAAACTCGGCATAGTCGTGCGCCTCATGATAGGGGCGACTGGGCGTTTGGGCTCCCAGCGGCAGGTAGCCAAACTCCTCTTCACCACTGACCACATACTGCACGTCCAGATAGCGTCTATGTACCTCGAATGGCTCGGTTTCTCTGGGCTTGGTGTGGTAATCGTTGATTATGGCAAACAGCTTTTTACCATCCAGTTCATAGCTGCCGGGGGCCAGTTGGCTGAAGTCTGTTGCGGCCAGATAATCCAGGGCAGCCTGAATACGCGGGCCCAGCACTCGGTAATGGCCACGGTTGGCCAGAGTATCCACTATCATTTTGTATCTTCTGGGGAAAGGGGTTGGCTCAGTATAATAGCATTCCTGCTGGAAGTTTGATCTCTTTGAGAAGCTGCAGGCGCCTGACAGGCGCTTGAGTTGCCAAGCGGCCGATATCAGGGGGGATCAGCGCCAAAAAGCACAAGGGCCAGCGATATCGCCGGCCCCCATGTTTCCCTGCAAATATGTTTCCCTGCAAATGTGTTTTCCGGTAAATCAGTAGCTGTATCTGGCTTCGAGGAAGTAGTAACCGCCGTTGAAACCAAAAGGTGTGTTGGTCAATGGATAGACGAAGATCCCGTTGAAGTTGTTGTCGTCCGGGCGTTTTTCCGGATAGGTATCGAACAGGTTCTGCACCCCGGCGGTGAAGCTCAGGTTATCTGTGGCCGCATAGGTCAGCGACAGATCCACGGTGAACTTACCGTCGTACTCCACGTCTTCACGTGAGTAACCTATGGTGTAGGGGCCAAAGTAACTCAGGCGCAGGTTGGTCTTGAAGTCGCCCAGGCTGTGGGTCAGCCCCAGGTTACCTGTGTTCTTCGGATTGGCCTTGGTCATCCGGGTCTGCTCTATACGGTCAAACAGCTGATCTTCCAGGCCATCCAGAAGGTTTGGCAGATGGATATCGCGGATTTCCGTGTCGTTATAGGCATAGGCCAGGCTCGCGCGCAGATCGCCGTAGCTGCCGAGATCAAAGTCCTGGGTCACCACCAGATCCACACCTCGGGTGCGGCTATCTACGGCATTGATAAAGAAGCGTGCCGACTCGGCGTTGGTACCGGCCAGTGCATCTGCCACCACCTGGGAGTCGGCCGGTGTCAGTGAGCTGGAGAGCACGATTCTGTCATCTATGCTGATCTGATAGGCATCCAGAGTCACCGCCAGACCGGAATCATTGGTGTACACCAATCCCAGGCTGAAGGACTCTGACAACTCGGGTTGCAGCTTGCCTACCTGCAGCGCCTGGGTCACGGAAGACAGGTTGTTGAAGGTGCCCGACTCGGTCGGTACCAGCTGGCCTGTCACGGGATCCGGGTTGAACAGGGTCGAGATATTGGTGAAGTACAACTGCTGCACGCTGGGTGCGCGAAAGCCTGTGTTGGCAGTGGCTCTGAGTGCCAGGTTGTCGGTCAGATCGTATCTGGCGGCCAGCTTCCAACTGGTGTTGTCACCAAAGTCGGAATAGTCTTCATAGCGCACCGCGGCGGCCCAGTAGAAGTCGTCGGTCAGTTGGTTTTCCACCTCGAGATAGACACCTATGTTGTCTCTATCCTCATCTACCGCCGATTCTGGGGTAAAGCCGCCAAAGCCTTGGCTGCCGCCGGCCTTGTTCTGATAACCGCCATTGATATAAGAGGCTTGCTCTCCGGCTTCCACCTGATAAGCGTTCTGGCGCCAGGCTGTGCCTACAGCGACCAGGAGCTCTGAGTCATTGTAAAAGTAGAAGTAACGTGAGGCATCCAGAGTCAGGTTCCACTCTTCGGTGGACAGGGTACCTGCGTCGAATTCGGTTTGGCTGCCGGGGCCCAAAGAGGCGTTGAGTGTGTTCTCAACCCGGTACTTAAAGCGGTTCTTGCCGTATCCGGCCGAGGCATCCAACTGCCACTCGCCCAGGTTAAATTCATAACCCAGCAGCAGAGACTGATCTGTGATCTTGGGCGTTATCTGCGGCAGGAAACCATCGGGATAGATTTCGGCAACATTGCGGCTATCCAGTGGACGGCGGAAGAAGGCGCCGGAGCGGGTCTCGCGCTGGCTCAAGCCACCGAAGGCGTACAGTTTGCTGTCATTGGCAAACTCCTGAGCGGCATTGAGAAACAACCCCAGGTTGTCATATTCGGCGTCACCCACATGGTGATTCTTGCGGTTAACGGTTTCTTCGCGGGGATCCGGGCTGCCATCGGCCAGCAATGGATATTGCTGACGCGGATCCAAACCGGCGCGATTGGTGCTGTTCTTGTGATGTGCTTCCAGCGACAGATTCACAAAGCCAGTGTCACCAATGCTGAGGCCGTGGTTGAGGCCGACACGCCACTGCTCGCCATCACCCTGATAGGTTTGACCGGCTTGGGCCGATACCATGCCACCTTCACTGTTGTCTTTGAGCACTACGTTGATCACCCCGGCTATGGCGTCAGAGCCATATTGGGCCGAAGCGCCATCACGGAGAATTTCGATGCGTTTGATGGCCGTCATAGGGATCGCGTTCAAGTCAACGTTGGACGAGCCCTTGCCCACAGTACCAGAGAGATGGACCAGTGCCGAGCCATGACGGCGTTTACCATTAACCAGCACCAGGGTATGGTCCGGTGACAGGCCGCGCAGACTGGCTGGACGCACGGCATCTGAGCCATCGGTGACCGAGGAGAAGGGGAAACTGTAGCTAGGTGCGGCAAACTGCAGCGCCTTGGCGGTTTCCGTCATGCCAGTGGCTTCAAGTTGTTCGGCCGTAATGATATCGACCGGTGCCACGCTGTCGGTTGCGGTCCGCAGGGCGATACGTGAACCTATGACGGAGATGGTTTCGATACTGGGCTGCTCTTCGGCAGCAAAGACGGCAGGAACAGTCAGTTGACTCGCCACTGCCAGTGAAATAAGAGCTAAGCGCATACGACCTCTTGAATGATTCAAAACTGCATTTTTATTGCGCGGATAGTAGCATTGTTACAATTGATGCATTTAGACGTAAAAGTGATAACTCAGAGCGCAGCGTTCTAGAAACATTTAGTTTTTTTGGATAGAAACCTTTCCCTGACCTTGGCTATCCGGGGTTTTGGCTGTTTGGGTTATATAAGGGAAATATTGGGTTTGTTTGGGGTTTAATTGGCTGTTTTGCTTTTATTTCTACAGTGGTTTTTGAGTTAACAGCCTATTTATGACTATCTCGACTTTCAAAGCTGTCTTACGAGCGTTTGAACTTGAGTCGTCCCGGCCGTTTTTCGGAGCAGCCGGGAGGAGAGGGGGAACACTCTGGCAGTGCAAAAGCCAGGCACTCTTGAGTCAAACTTGGCTGCCGTGCAAGGCTGCGGTATCTTGCCTGTGACTTTTGCGGCTCAGGGAGTGACTTTTTGGCTAACTTGCGATTTCTTGCCGGTACAGATGCCTATCAGACATTGATGGAACAGGGATTAAAGCCTGAGAGTTTTACTCAACTATTGGCGGCGTCCGGTGGTCCCAAATGGCTGGGGATTGCCGGGCTCGACAAATACCTGTTTGCCGAGTTTTTCAAACAGAGGCAGACACCGCTTTACACTCTTGGCGCTTCATCCGGCGCCTGGCGTTTGGCCTGTCTGGCTCAGGCAGATCCGCTGGCGGCTTATCAAAGGTTGGAACAACTTTACATAGGCCAGTGCTATGAAACCCGTCCGAGCCGGGAAGAGGTCAGCCGCCAGGTCCGTGGTATAGTCAGCGGGATTTTAGGCTCAAGCGGCACCGAAGAGATCCTCAAACAGTCGCATATTCGCAGTCACATAGTGGTGTGCCGCGCCCGTCACTTGAACCGGGCCGGCAGCAAGTTGGCGCTGGCGGCAGGCCTGGGCGCTACCGCCATGACCAACCTTGTCAGTCGCCGCACCTTGGGGTGGCACTTTGAGCGTCTGGTATTTGCCTCTGCCATAGAGGGTTCCCCCTTCGCTCAGTTGAAAGATCTCCCCGGAAATAGCGCCTTGCTCAGCAGTGACAATATCGAAGCCGTATTGCTGGCTACAGGTTCTATTCCACTGCTGCTGTCACCGGTAACCGAAATCAGCGGTGTGACCAGCGGGCACTTCTATGATGGCGGCATCACTGATTACCACTTCGACCTGCCGCTGTCACGGGCGCCGGGGTTGACCCTGTATCCGCATTTTTATCCCCATATGGCGCCGGGATGGTTCGATAAATCCCTGCCATGGCGCCGGGCCAAGTGCCGTTATCATAATGCTTTGGTGTTAGCTCCCACCGAGGAATTTGTCGCTTCGTTGCCCTATGGCAAAATTCCGGATCGCAAGGACTTTGAAACCTTGGATACCGCCAGTCGTACTCAATATTGGCGCCGTGCCGCCGATATCAGTAACAGATTGGCTGATGAATTTGCCGAGGTATTTCTCGGTGGCAGGATAGCCCAAAGGCTGGAGCCTCTGTAAGCAAGCTTGCAACAAAACCCACTCAACGCCTGTCTAACTCATTAGCAGACCTAAGGACTAGCCCAAATTGCCAATGGATGAAATTTCAGCAACTGCTAGACTTTAAAGCGAATGTTGAACCTCAGGTTCGCTTTCGGTTACTCACTCCCCGAGGGGAAGGAGGTTGCTATGCATACACAGGAAATGGCGTTACTGACCTATGATGCCTTGTTGTTGCCAGGTGGACGGCTTGAGATCAGGATCCTTGACCCCATCACCCTGAGCATGGTGGCCGATGTCCTGAAGGGGAAATATCCGCTGGCTTTCGGAATGCGTAACAGCGTTGCCATGCCGCCCAGTTTCCCCATTGCCACTCGCTGCGAGCTCATCGACTTCAATCAGTTGGAAGATGACTCGCTGAGTATCACCCTGGAAGGCAAGCAAAGGGTCAAAGTCCTGTCCGCCAAACAGGAAAAAGATGGCCGCTGGCTGGCCGAGGTAATGGATTGTCCCAACTGGGCCGAGGAGCCTATTCGGGGCGAGTTCACCCTTATCAGCGCGGCGCTGGAGCAGTTTTATGAGGTCAACCCGGACTTGCGTGGGCTCTACTCATCAGAAGTGCATCTGGATGATGCCGCTTGGGTTAGCCAGCGTTGGTTGGAAGTTTTGCCCTTATACAACAAGGACAAACAGCTGTTGTTGAATCAACCTGATTGCCACAAGACCATGGACTTTGTGCTCAAGTTGATTAAGTCCCATGTTCAGCAGCAGCTTTGAGAGTACCTGCCTCGAATAATTTAAGGTAGATGGAGTAGAATGGCGGCCTTGAGTCGCCATTTTTTATTTTGCCGGAAGAGTTATGAGCCAAACAGACAGAGCCGCACAGCCCTCCTACGTTGTCTTGCCAAGGGATGTGACCGACAAGCCCACTGTTTTGGCCTTTCTTATCGACCATTTCAGGCGCATCGATGCCGATGTTTGGCGTGAGCGGGTCGCTGCCGGCAAGGTACACTGGCAAAATGGTGAGCCTATCCAGGCTGATACTCCTTATCGGCCTACCGCCAGGGTCTACTATTACCGTGAAGTCCCCAAAGAAACCCGGATCCCTTTTGAAGAGCGGATCCTGTTTCAGGACGAGCACAGTATTCTGGTATTCAAACCGCACTTTTTACCTGTGACTCCCAGCGGTAACTATGTCAACGAGTGCCTGGTGCACAGGTTAAGGCGCCGCACCGGGATAGAAACCATAGCGCCGGCGCACAGGCTGGACAGAGAAACGGCCGGAGTCATGCTGATGTCCGCCGATCCCGAAACCCGGCATGCCTATCATGCGCTGTTCCGTGAAGGCCAGATACGCAAGGACTACCAGGCGCTGGCGCGGCTGACACCTGAGCTTCAGGCGGGATTGGCAACTGGCGAACTTAGCCTGCCGCTGCACTGGACGGTGAAAAATCGCCTCATCAAGGGCGAACCCAGTTTTATCATGCGTTTGGCAGAGGGTGAGGCCAACAGTCACTCGGAAATCAGTCTCATCGCCGTTAATGGCGATATGGGGCTGTTCAGTCTGAGTCCAATTACCGGCAAGACTCACCAACTCAGGCTGCATATGCAGAGTCTTGGAATGCCACTGCTGAACGACAGGTTTTACCCCGAACTGCAACCCAGGAGCGAAGATAATTTCAATAAGCCCCTCAAGCTGATGGCTTGTCGCTTGCGCTTTATCGATCCCATCAGTGGCAAACAGCAGGATATAAAAGTGGATGGTTTTGAAACTGAACTGAAGGATACAGTTTGATACTTTTGGAGATAAAAAGAAGGATATTGTTTAGGGGTAATTAAGTATATTTCAGAGTTTTATTTTAAATATAATTAATTATGAGTTGTTCTGAATAATAAAGTGGCAGGTTCTCTTTTTTCGTCAAAATATTGGCGGTTTTGTTTTTTTGGTTATATAATCTCCACCGCTTAAAAATAGATTCTAATTGATTCGTACAAACTTCGCCAAGGATGTTTTCATCTTTCATTGGCGGGCTTGTCGTTGCCGAGATTTATATGTCCATTACCAGAGCCGATATCAGTGTTGAGGCACAGGCCATCCCCTGTTGGATTGGCTTTCGAAATTCAGAAAGTTATAGCACTGATTTTGAAGTGTTTAATGATGTTAGTGACTTCTTGGCTGCCGGTCTTGATTATGAAGTCATCTGCCTGAACCTGCCGGCTGAAGCTCAGGACCAAGCGCTGATTCAGCTGAGATGCCAGCCATCAAGCTTTATGGCCATGATCAAAGTGATAACGCCAAGCCCTCTCTCTGAATATCTGGCCAATGGTTTATTTCAGCCAGACTTCAAACAAGAGTTGGAAAATTATTGGCAAAGGAAGAGCTTAATTAAATTACCCAGCCAGGATGATGTCAGTTATCGTCTGTTGAGTTTTATGTGGTTATTTCCTGAATATCGTTTACAACCTGTGGCTACGCCGGAAAAGCCACATCTTTATGAGTATCCACTGCTGCAGCTATTGACTGGGTCAGCAAAGGCAAGCCAACTGCTGTTGGATAAATTATTGAACCGGCATTGGCTGGCACCCACCAAGCTGAAGGACAGAGTCAGGCTATGCTGCAAGTGCCACTCAGGGCACCTCAACTATATCGATCTCTGTCCCCAGTGCCGCAGCATAGAAATTGATATGCAGACCAGTTTGCACTGTTTTAACTGTGGTCATGTGGATAGTCAGCAAGCCTTCAGTCGCAGTGGCGGACTCAGTTGCCCCAACTGTTTGCAGCGGCTGCGTCATATAGGTGTCGACTATGACAGACCGATAGAAAACCAACATTGCAATAGCTGTAATAGCCTGTTTTTGGAGGCCAAGGTCGAGGCTGTTTGTCTGCACTGTGGTCATGGACATCAACCGGACGAACTGACCATACGTCGCATCTCTGACTTTGAACTGGCGGAGCAGGGAAGGGAACTGGTGCGCCATGGCGTTCAGCAGCAACTGTTTGCCGCGCTTGGCGAACAGATGAGCCGGGCTCACTTCCTCTGGTTACTGCAGTGGCACAATCAGTTGGCACTGCGTCATGGCCATGAGCACCTGTTGTTGGTATTGGATCTGGAGGCATTGGCGCCGGATCTGGCCGGCAGTGGAGAAGCCCGCGCTTTGACTCTGCTCGATGCACTCAAGCAGCGCTTGTTGAGCCTGGTTCGGGTGACCGATGCCTGCAACAGCCATGATGACCAAGGCGTCTTGTTACTATTGCCTTACACTGGCGAGTCACAGTTACCGGCATTGAAGCAAAAACTACAGCGGCTCAATGACAGCGTGCCAGAGGGAGAGTTGAGGTTAAGGCTCAAGGCGGTCAGCCTGCCGGATCAACAACTTGGTGCCGAAGTTGAATCCTGGTTGACCAGCCGTCTGCAGCAGGCCGAGGTATTGGACGGTGAGTGAGTTCAATACCCTGGCTTTTATGAGCCTGGATATTTGGCACAACCTGGCGACAGACGTCAGCCTGTTTCTCTGGCTGGTGCCGATGATTTTTCTCTACGAAATGCCATTGATGCTGATAGTGGTCTCAGGCGTTATCGGCTGGCATTGGCAAACGTTCCGCCGCCCCAAGGTTGAGAAGGCTTATCGACCTAAGGTCAGTTGCATCATCACTTGCTATGCCGAGAAAGAAGCGGTGCGGCAAACCATAGCCACCTTGGCCGAACAGGACTACCCGGGGGAGATGGAGATCATTGCCGTGGTTGACGGCGCGGTGCAAAACGCCGAAACCTTCGAGGTCGCCAAGGCAGCAGCGGCACAATGCCGCCGCCCGGGGCGGGAGATTATCGTGCTGCCCAAGTGGCAACGTGGCGGCCGGGTTTCAACTCTGAATGCCGGTTTGGCCAGGGCCAGCGGCGAGCTGGTAATGAATGCCGATGCCGACACTTCGTTCGACAATGATATGGTTTCCCAAATCGTGCCGCTGTTCGCCGATCCCAACGTGCCGGCAGTCGGTGGCTCTTTGCGGGTGCGCAATGTCGATGATTCGCTGTGGACCAGGATGCAGGCGATTGAATATTTGATCTCCATGCAAGGCGGCAAGACCGGCCTTGGGCATTGGAATCTGCTCAACAATATCTCAGGAGCATTCGGCGCTTTTCGCCGTGACTTGCTGGTCAAAATCGGCGGCTGGGATACCCATACCGCCGAGGATCTGGATCTGACGCTGAGATTCAAACAGTACTTCGGCCGTCATCCCAATTGGCGCATTCCCTTTGCCACGCTGGCCATAGGGCATACCGATGCCCCCATGGATCTCAAGACGCTTGTCTGGCAAAGATTACGTTGGGATGGCGACCTTTTGTTTCTCTACTTTCGCAAGCACTGGCCAGCCTTTACCCCCGGGCTTCTGGGGGGCGCCACCTTCGCCTTTACTCTGGTCTACGGCTTCTTGCAAAACGTGCTGATGCCCTTTGTCATCTTGCTCTACAGCTTAGGGATAGCACTGGCGTACCCCTGGCAGTTTTTGACAACCATTGCCCTGACCATCTACCTGGGATATTTGGGATTCTTGCTGTTCTTCTATCTGCTGGTACTGGTAGCGATTTCCGAGCGGCCACGTCAGGACCTGAAGCTGCTGCTCTGGTTGCCGCTTTATCCCTTCTACGCCTTGTTTATGCGCAGTATCTGCTTGTTTGCCTTGCTTAATGAAGTGGTCAGACGCTCACATGAAGAGAGTTCCATGGCTCCCTGGTGGGTGCTGAAACGCGGGAGAAAATTTTAGTGAAAGTGACTTATCAAGCGGCTGCCAAGGCGCAACAACCCACCCGGGATCAAGGTTTAAAGGTGGACTATGCCCCGGCAAAACGGGGCGGAATGAAATGGCGTTGGTATCTGCTGCTATTGCTGGTTATCGCCCCTGTGGTCTTGCTGCTTTGGGTGTTGCTGCGCCCCAGCCTGTTTGTGCTGGCACCGGGAATACTGACCTCTGAGCCGCTGGAGATGCGGGCAATGCAGAAGGGCCGATTGCTGGAACTTTCGGTACAACCCGGGAGTAGGGTCGATGCCGGTCAGGCGCTTGGGCGCATAGCCGATGCCGGTCTGGACGCCAGCATTGACGAGTTACAGCGCCAGTTGGCCGAGCTGACACCGCCATCGCTGGAGCAGGACCTGGCTATTCTGGGGCAACTGGAACAACGGGTGCTGGTGGCCGAGCAGGGGGTAAAGCGTCAGGATGAACTATTGTCGCAGTTCGAGTCATTTCGTAAGCAGGGGGTGGTTCCCACTGCAGATATGGCGGCGGTGATGCAGGCCCATACCAGTGCCAGAATGGCGCTGGAGCAGGCCAGGGCCGAGCTGTTGCAGCAAAGGCAGTTGCAGCAGCAGGAGCGGGAGGCGGGGGTGATAGCCCAGAGTCGCAACAGCCTGCTGCTTAAGCTTGCGGAGCTGCAGGCCAAACGCCAGCAGTTGACCATACAGGCGCCGTTTGCCGGCCGGGTAGCCGATGTTTTGGTGCAGCAGGGGGAAACCATAGCCGAGCAGCAGCCTATGCTTTGGCTGTCGGGGCGGGCACAGCCTGTGGTGGTCTGTTATCTGGCGCCCAAGTATCTCAACTATGTTGCTCAGGGACAGCAGGCCAGTGTCAAACTGCCCAATGGAACCCGGATCCGCGCCGAAATCAAAGAACCGACCGAATTGGTGGGCAAGGTGCCCAAGCAGCTGTCCGGTCCTTTCGATGGTGACAAACCGGCACTCAAGGTTACGCTTGCTTTGCATCAGAGCCTGCCTTTGGCGATTGAGGGGGTTCCGGTGGAAGTGAGTTTCGATCGTTTCTGAGAAAAAAGGCTTTCCCGACAAAAATTGGCGTGCGTGACGGGAAAGCGGGCAAAAAGTATGGCGGAGAAGTCACATTGTTCTTTGCCAAAGAGTTGCCCGGAGTGACTTGGGAGATGCTCCGGGACGGTTGCACGGTTTACTGTGGCACTTTGCTTTGGGCCAGCGTTTGATACTTGGCGGCAAAGCGCAACAGATAGTCGGCGATATCCGGGTCATCCCAGTCCAGATAGCCGCGAATAAAGCCGACTAAGTTCCCATTGGGATCAAACACATAAGTTGCCGGTACCACGTTGGCCGGCATGATCTTCTCTATCTCTTTCTTGCTGTCTATCCAGCTGTCATCCAACTTGAGCTCATGCTTGGCCAGAAAAGGGGCCACCGCAGCCGGATCTTCATCTATCGACAGCGGCACTATCTGAATACTGCTGCCCTGCAGTTTACTGCGCAGCTTGGCCAGTGCCGGCATCTCACGCAGGCAGGGCGGGCACCAGCTGGCCCAGAGATTCAGCAGCACCAAACGCCCTTGATATTCAGCCAAGGTTTTGGGATTACCCTGCAGATCGGCAAAGGTTACCTTTGCCACCTTTCTGGCGTGCTGCATTTCAACAAATTCACGCATAATCATAGGCTTGTTTGGCACAGGCTCACCTGTGTGATAAGCCTTGTGCTGCATTATGCCCCCTTGGGCTGACAGCGGCAGCAGCAGGGCAAGACATAGAAGAAAATAGGATCTCAAGATGGATTCTCCTGATCGTGAGGGGATTGATTGTTGCTGCGGCCGAAAAACAGCAACACGCCGGGGAGCACCAGCAGCAAGAGTATTGGCCCCAACCACAGCAGCGCCGTACCTGCGTTCAGCGTGGGTTGATAACGGATCTGCTCGCCATAGCGTTCCACCATAAAGTCGAGTATCTGTTCCCGGCTCTTGCCCTGTTGCAGCATCAGATAGATCTGCGCCTTGAGCTCGCTGGCAATGGCGGTTTCCGACTCAAACAGGTTTTGGTTGGTGGCCATGGGGCAGCGAAGTTCCTTGGAAATATCTATGCTGAGACGGGCAATATCCATGTCGGTCGCCTGGGCTTCGGCGCAACCCAAGCTGAGCCATAATCCAAGCAGCATTAGCTTAATCATGTTGAAGTCTCCCTGAGGCGGTTAATACATCGGTTTGCAGCAGGCGTCGTCGGCTTCCGAGGGCCAGCAGGCCGCCAATGGCCATCAAACCACCGCCGAGCCAGATCCAACTCACCAGCGGCTTGATGCTGAGACGCACCAGAAACTCTTCATCACTCAGTTGGGTGCCCATGGAGACATAGAGATCGCCAAAGGCCCCGCGATAGATGGCAGCCTGGGACAGCGACATGCCGTTGGAGTTGAATTCCTGACGCTCCGGATAGAGATAAGTAAGCAGTTGCTCATTGCGCTCAACCCGAATTACGGCCTGTTCACCGCGGTAGGCTGGCTTGTCCAGCAAACGGGTCTGCTCATAGATAAAGGTGTAGTCGCCCAGAATACTGCCTTGGCCCGGGCCCATACGCAGCAGAGAGTGCTGCTCGAAACAGCTGACTCCGGTAGCACCCATGATGCTGACAAGAAGGCCGGTGTGGGCCAGCAACATGGGAATATTGCGGCGCTTACCGGCAATCTGGCCCAGCGGCAATAGATACAGCAGCAGAGTGCAGAGCAGAAAGAGGCTCATGGCACCGCCCGCCAGTAGCCAGGGGTCGAGCCTGCCCTCGAAAAACAGTGCCAGAGCGGTTGCAGCTACAGTGACCAGCGCCAGCAGTCCCAGGCGCCTCGGCGCCATATGGGGCAGGGTGCTTAGCGCCAGGGGTAAGAGCAGCAGCGCCAACATGGGCACAAACAGAGTATTGAAGTAGGGCGCCCCTACCGACAGGCTTCCCAGGCCAAGTGCCTGATAGAAAAGCGGGTAAAGGGTACCCAGCAGGGTCGTCAGCGCCATGGTCAGCAAGATCAGGCTGCCGAGCAACAGCTGACCGTCCCGGCCAAGTGGTGCCAGCTTGCCCGGTTGCCAGTGATGGCGACATCTGAGGCCAAACAGGCAGAAACCGGCGCCTCCGTAGAGCAGCAACAGCAATAGAATGATCACCCCGCGTTCGGGATCGGCAGCAAAGGCATGCACAGACTGAATAATGCCGGAGCGCACAATAAAAGTGCCCAGCAGGCACAGGCTGAAGCCCAGCAACACCAGTGCCAGAGCCGAGAGCTGTGCCAAAGGGTTGTGGTTTTTGATTAACAGGCAGTGCAGCGCGCCTGTGGTCACCAGCCAGGGAATAAAGGCGGCATTTTCCACCGGATCCCAGAACCACCAACCACCCCAGCCCAGCTCGTTATAGGCCCACCAGGATCCGAGGGCATTACCCGCGGTGAGAAACACCCAGGTCAGCAGCAGATGGCGTTTGAGCTTGCCAAGGCGGGCGGCGCTGAACTTGTGGCTGACAAGCAATGCCAGCGCGATACAAAAACAGATCCCAAGGCCTGCATAGCCAAGAAACAGCAATGGCGGGTGCAGGATAAGGCCTATGTCCTGCAACATGGGGCTGAGATCGCGTCCTTCTATCGGCACTTCCGGTAGCAGGCGGGCAAAGGGATTGGCGTACAGCAACATAAAAAAGACAAAGCCACAGAGAATCGCCGAACAGCTACCGTGCAACATCAACAGATAGTTCTGGTCTTGCGAGCGCTTCGGCAACCCCAGCCAGGCCCATAGTGCCATTACTGTCATCCAAAACAGCAAAGACCCTTCATGGCTGCCCCAGACTGCGGCCACTTTATAAAACAGCGGCAGGGCCGAATTGGAGTTGTTGGCCACATAAGCCACAGAGAAGTCGTTGAGGATAAACGCCAATGCCAGCAGGAGTATGGCGCCTGTCAGTCCCAGCGCTTGCCCCAGCAGCAGTGGCCGCAGTGGCCATTCGATACCTGGGTTGCGATATTTGAGCAGCGCAAGCAAGGTGCCAAACAAGGCACAACTACCGCCCAGGATCAGCAGGAAGTGTCCCAGTTCGGGCAACATGGTGATGGAAAACATGGCCGCTCTCTTGTTATGCCGGGATCTCCCGGAAATGGATCTATGGCACTGAGACTAGGGTTATTACCCCTTTGGCTCTGTGATCTGTCACGCCTTTATCAGCCTATGTTTGCCGGTGCGGCATTTTTCAATTTTCAGCCGGGGTTTTGAGGTTTTTTGAGAAATAAAACGCTCAAAAAAAGAACTGAATAGTTCTGTTACTCAAGATTAAAGTTACTGTTTTTAAAGGTAAATGTAAGGTGTTGCTTTCTTGAGTTCTCAAGCGGGGGCGAGCTGTGCTCTGGCGCAGCTTTTTGTCCTTGTACATATGAAGAATGAGTCGTGACCGGTCAAGCCGGCAATAACAAGTTCGTTTGTGAAATAACCGACGACAAATTCAGGAGTATATGATGAGACGATGGCAACAAAGGACAACACTCAGCATGTTGTTTTGTTTAACTGCCGTCAGCGGGGCTGGTGCGCTCGCGGCAGATAAACCAGGTCACGGCAATAAGCAGATGGGAGAGTCGGCGCAGAAGGTGATCGCCAATCCCAACGGCATGGAAAAGGTAAACGGCGTCAAAACGCTGCAGGACTATATCGTTCAGGAAAAAGAGCTGTTCGACTACCTGTTCCAGAATCACCCTGTGTTCAAGTATCAGGAGCAGGGCAAGTTAATTGGTATGTACAAGGTCAGTGACCGCGGTGAAGAGTACATGGACCAAGGTAACGGCCAGAAGTACAGCAAGCGGGTGGGACGCCCCTCTGCGGTGCAGTATCGTTTGGCGGCCAAGTCTATTCTCGACTTCCCCAATAAGTTTGTTGGCCCTGAGAAGTGCGGTGAGTGTCACGCGGTGCAGTATGAGAAGTGGCAGCGCTCGCGTCACGCCAAGACCATACGTTTCCCCGGTGAACACCCGGAAGTGGACAATGATCTGAAGAAAAAGCTGTATGGCTCTGATGCTTCCGTATTGCCGGACGGCATAACTCCGGATGCTATCTACGCCACAGTCGGTACTCCAAGAACCAAGTATGGCTATATCGACAGCTTCCTGGTGCGTGGTTCCTACCATATTGAAGGCGGTCTGCTGAAAGACGGCACAGGTACCATGGTTGCCGGTGGTAACCAGTTCTCCCGTGGTTGGGCCGAATGGTTGACTCCGGAAATGGCCAAGAAGATCCAGAAGGTGATTCCTGACTTCCCCACCAAGATGGAAGACTTCGGCGCCAGTGGTTCTCACCAGTGGGGCATGACCTCCTACGGTGCCAAGTACAAGAAAGAGTTCCTGTTCCAGCCTGCCAGTTCCTACTGCGAGGTTTGCCACAGCTTCAAGTTTGACTTCAAGAACAAGCAGGAATACCTGGATGCTCTTGGCGATCCCAAGAAGCTGCAGGAACACACCATCAGCCGTGGTATCGCTTGTGAAGAGTGTCACGGCGCCGGTGGTCATCTCGATGGTGGTAATGGCGGCGGCATGCCTTCCAACTGTGAACGTTGTCACCAGCGTTTCAACTATATCGATGAGCTGGCCGAGACAGAGCAAGGCAAAGAAAAGCTGGAATATGCCTTCAACGTCAAGATGAAGTCTGCCTGTCCTTCCTGTGGTACCGAAGGTTCACAGATGTTCATGTCTTCTCACTATGACAAGGGCATGCGCTGTTCTACCTGTCACGATCCACACGAAGTCACCAGCAATGACTGGAAATCAGGTTATACCAAGCCTGCCATCAAGAAAGACTGTGTTGACTGTCACCAGGTTCAGGCCGAAATGGCAGCCAATACAGGTACCCACGCCAAGAACAGCTGTACCAGCTGTCACATGCCCAACATGGGCAGCTGTGAGAACTTCACCGCGATTCAGTATCCGGATATGGCCGGTTTCGACGCAGTGCGTAAGTCTCACCTGTGGAAGATTGATGTCAGCCCGGATCGCAAGACCCTTAACCCACCCGAAGGTCAACCTCGCAAGTCCACCACCAAAGGTTGGACTGTGGCCAAGGATGAGAATGGTCACGGCTATCTCGACCTGATGTGGACCTGTGCCCGTACCTCTATCTCTGACCACGATGTGGTTGAGCGTAAAGGTTGTCACAGTCAGTTCCAGTCTGAGCTGAGCAAGGGCCTGCACTTCAAGGATCAGAAAGAGATCTACGGCAAGGTCATGAAGTGGCAGACACCTGTTAAAGACAGCCTGGCCAAAGTGGAAGAAGCGCTCAAGCGTGTTGATCGCAAGGTCGCCAAGAACAAGCTGTCTATCGAAGACAAGACTCAGGTACTGCTGCTGACCGACAAGGCCCGCGACATAGTTGAGTTTATTCGTAAAGACGGTTCCTGGGGTGTTCACGCTCCCCGTTACGCAGCCAAGCGTATGGATGCAGCTGTCACTTATGTGACTCAGGCTGAAGCCATCGCCGACGGCAAAGGCACCAAGACAGCCTCGCTGTAATTAGGCAACTCAGGCTCCGGGCGCTCGTCCGGAGCCTTTAATGGAGGATAAAGATGCGAGTCCGACTCTCATTGAAACAGGCGCTGAAACAGTCCTTGCTGCCACTGGCATTCATGGTTGCGACACCGGCGGTGTTGGCGGGCGGTGGCGGGGAGCTGGTTCCTGCCCCTTACCATGAAGAGATACTCAACCAGATCTCCATGCGTGAGGCCGAGATGCTGCTCAGCCAGCCCGGAGTGATCTTCTATGACGTCAACACTCTGGAGATATGGGGGGATGGCTTCATTCCCGGCGCCATCTACTTCAACGTCAATAACTGGAAGACCTTGTTGCCGGAAAACAAGGACACCACCATGGTGTTTTACTGTGCCAACCGCCTCTGCACCGCCAGCAATGTGGCCGCCAGAGAGGTGATGAAACTGGGTTATACCGATGTCAGACAGATGCCGGATGGTATTTATGGCTGGCGTATTTCCGGACGGCCGATTGAGCGTCCTTGAAAATAGATTATTTGGGCATTGAATTTAGAAATTGCAGGATGAAAACCATGAAATTACAAAAACTTGCTACTACTATCTCCCTCTCGCTTTGTCTGAGCCTGCCCGCGCTGGCGGCCGATTTGAAGACAGAGACAGACAAGACCTCCTACGCCCTGGGTGCCTCAGTGGGCAACTATATTTCGGGCCAGGTTTACCAACAGCTGGAGCTGGGCGCCGAAGTCAATATGGAGCTGCTGATCACCGGCTTTACCGATGCTCTTAAAGACAAGCAGCAACTGACAGATGAACAGATCCTGGATCTGCTCAACCAAAGAGCCATCGCCCTCAATGAAGAAAGAGAGGCGCGCTTCGACAAACTGGCCGAGGAAAATCTCAAGGCCGGCGAAGCTTTCCTGGCCGAGAACAAGAAAAAGTCCGGCGTTAAGGTTACCGACAGTGGCCTGCAGTACGAAGTGCTGAGCATGGGCAAGGGCAAGAAGCCCAACCCGGAAGATGTGGTGACAGTCAATTATGTCGGCAAGCTCATCGACGGCACTGTGTTTGAAGACAGCAGCAAAAACAAGGCTGCCGGTCGTTTCGCGCTGATGACAGTGATCCCCGGCTGGGAAGAAGGCCTGAGACTGATGCCCGAAGGGTCCAAGTTCCGTTTCGTGATCCCTGCCAAGCTGGCCTATGGCGAGCAGGCGCCCGGGGTGATCCCGCCGCAGGCCACTCTGGTGTTTGAAGTCGAGCTGGTCAAGGTCGAAAAGCCGGGTAAAGACAGCAAGCACCCAATGCCTGGCCACGGTTGACAGGAGGCACTATGGCTAATCCGCTCTGGTTGGGACTGGCCCTGCTGAGCCTGGCATTTATGAGCCTGTTTGCCCTCTATCAGTGGCAAACCTGCCGTGGGGACAGAGTTCTTCCTGCCCTGTGGCACTGGAGTCTGCTGCCGCTGCTGATCATAGGCCTGAGTCTTGGGACTTACTCCTATACCGGCCGCTACCAGGATTGGCAGTCGGCCGAGGCCGACGACAGCATAGACTACCTGCTGGCCGCCGAAATTGTCCGGCTGCGACGCGCCAGTGCCGAGGCGCCACAAGACAGTGCCTTGATGCAACAGCTGGCCCAGGCCTATGTGCGCGGCGGCATGTATCTGGATGCGGTGGCTACCCTGAAGCAGCAGTTGCAGCTTCAGGGCAAGAGCGCCGCCTTACTGGGGCAGTTGGCCGAAGCCGCCTATTACCGAGATCAACGCCAGTGGTTGCCGGAATCCCAGGATTGGGTCGAACAGGCCCTGGCGCTGGATAGTGCCGATCCCGGCACCCGGCTGCTGCTGGCCAATGATGCCTTCCTCAACCAAAGATATGCCGAGGCCATAGGCCACTGGCAACTGCTGCTGGACAGCAACAATACGCAACTGGATCGTGAGGCGTTGCAATATGCCATTGCCAACGCCCGCAGCCGACTCGAGTGATTTTTCAACCCTCGCCAAATGGGTTGTCCCTGCAAGGCCCCGGCGAGGCGTTGAATCTATTGATTGGAGAGAAAGATGAAAAAGACACTGCTGGCCATCGCCATTCCCATCCTGCTGCTGGGGCTGCCCGGATGCACACCGGCGCAGAGCCACAATCATGAACATCACGCCCAGCACCTGAAACAGCATGACAGGTGCCATATGTGCGGCATGATGATCACCAAATACCCTGGGCCCAAGGGGCAACTTATGCTCAAAGACAGTGATGCCGTGCCCAAGTTCTGTTCCAGCCGCGACATGTTCAGCTTTGCGCTGCAACCGGAAAATCAACGCCGTATTGCCGCTATGTTTGTTCATGACATGGGCACAACCGACTGGGAGCAGCCGGATGACAACGCCTTTATCGATGCCACCAAGGCCTGGTATGTCTATGGCACCAGCAAGAAGGGAGTGATGGGGCCTGCCGTTGCACCGTTTTCAACCAAGGAAGCGGCGCAGGCTTTCGCCGAAGCCTGGGGTGGCCGGGTACTGGCCTATGAAGAGATCACCCTGGAACTGCTGGAAGGAGCCAACTGAGACAGATGTTACGCACCCTGCTGGCGCTGATGCTGCTCTCTTTTGGCTGCCTTGGCAGCCAAAACCCACTGCAGGCACGCATAGATGCACTGAGTGAAGGCGAGGTGCTGACTCTCTCTGCCGCCGAGTATGTGGGGCCGCTGGTGATCGACAAGGCTATCGCCATTGTCGGTGAGCCAGGCACCATAATTGATGCCGGTGGTAAAGGCAGCGCCGTGACTATCAAGGCCGCCGGCGTGCGCCTGCAGGGGCTTGAGATACGTAACTGGGGCGGCGATCTTTATGAACATGATTCCGGGGTGCGTCTGCTGCCGGGGGCCGATGATGTCCGCCTGCTGCAGCTTGAGCTGTCGGGGCCTGGATTTGGCATTCATGGCGAGCAGCTCAAACGCCCGGAAGTGGAATACTGCCACATAAGCGGTGACGACAGGCGTTATCTGCTGGACAGAGGTGACGGCATCTTTCTCAAATATGTTGAGGCCCCCGAGCTGCACTACAATCAGATAGCTTCGGTGCGCGACGGTATCTATCTGGAAAACGTCGACGCCAGCCGGGTCAGCCACAATCAATTCAGCCGCCAGCAATATGGCATTCACTATATGTATACCCGCAATGACAGTGCCTGGAACAATAGCGCCAAGTGGCTACAGGGCGGCTATGCGCTGATGAGCTCCAAGGGGATCACCCTGGAACACAATCAAGTCAGCGCCGCAATCGATTTTGGTATCTTGCTCAATGTGACACAGCAGAGCGAGGTGCACCATAACCGGGTGACGGCTATTCACAACCCCAAGGGCGATCCCGCCATCGCCAGTGAAGGCAAGGGGCTGTTTATCTACGGCGCCGCCGACAACCGTATCAGCCATAACCATTTCAGTGACAGCGATACCGGTATCAGTGTTGCCCTGGGCGGTGAGGGCAATAGTCTGTGGCGCAACAACATAGAAAACAATCTGACTCAGGTGCGTTATGTCGGCAGTAAATCGCAGGAGTGGAGCCTTCAGGGACAGGGCAACTATTGGAGCAGCTATCAGGGCTGGGATCTTGATGGTGATGGCATAGGCGATACCCCCTATCTACCCAACGATGCCCTGGACAGGCTGTTTTGGCTTTACCCCGAGGCCAGATGGTTGATGGACAGCCCAGTGGTGCTCCTGCTGCGCTGGCTGCAGCGCCAACTGGCACTGGCCAAGGATATAGGTATTCGCGACAGTTTTCCTTTGCTGCAACCCATTGATATTACGCCGAAACAAGAGATTAAAACCAATTCGCAACAGAGTGACGAGGAGACCCACTATGCCCAGCATTGATTGTCGGCAATTGGCCTATGTCCGTGGCGACAGGCCTGTGCTGGAGGATATCAGCTTGCAGCTGCCCCAGGGGAAGTTGCTGGCATTGCTGGGCCATAATGGTGCCGGCAAATCGACCCTGATCAAACTGCTGCTGGGGCTGCTGAAACCCGCCGGTGGCGAGCTGAAGATTCTCGGCAAGGCTGCCGGTGAAAGCCCAATGCAGGTGGGTTATCTGCCGGAGAACGTCAGCTTCTACGACAATATGCCCTTGGGCGAACTGTTGAATTATTTCGCCGGGCTCAAGGGCATAGGTGCGGCCAGGGTCAAAGAGCTGCTGGTTGAGTTTGAACTGGACGGCTTGGTAAAACGCAGGTTGGGACAGTGTTCCAAGGGCCAGAGACAGCGACTTGGGTTGGCGCAGGCGCTACTGAGCCGCCCCAGATTACTGTTGCTCGATGAACCGACAGTGGGCCTGGACCCCTCGGCCTCGGCGCTCATGTATGCCCAATTGGCGGCGCTGAAACAGCGGGGCTGTACCATAGTGGTTTGCACCCATGAACTGGCTTTGGTTGAGCCGCATCTTGACTTGGCGCTCATGCTGGCAAATGGCCGGATGCGGGCGCTGGGAAGCCTGGATAACCTGAGGCAAGAGGCTGACTTACCACAGGAGATCCTGTTGCCATCTCGGCTGGACCTCAGTGGCGATCCCTTGCTGGGGCCGAGCTTTTCCGCTGGCCGGTTGAAACTGGCTAAGGCCAGCGTGCCGGAGGCGATAGCGGTACTGACGGAGCAGTACCGCTGCTTTGACTTTCAGTTGCCCCTGGCCTCGCTCGGTGAGCTGTTTCATCATTTTATGGCACCGCTTGACTCAAATCGCCGGAATGTCGCGCCTAAAAGATTCGGGGAGGCCGCCTGATGCAACTTGTCAGAGAAAATGAAGCATTGACACCCCAGCGGCCTAATCCGTTATTTATCGTTGCCGCCAAGGAGTTCAAAGATTGCCTGCGGAGCCGCTGGCTGCAAACGGCTTGCTGTTTGTTTGCCCTGTTGGCGGCTGCGGTTATTTTCGGCGCCGGGGCCTTAGGCGGTGAGTTTCGTTGGCAGGCGCTGCCGCAGTTGTTCAACTCTCTTTTAACCTTAAGTGTCTTCCTGGTACCGCTGCTGGCGCTGCTATTGAGTTTCGATGCCGTGGTGGGGGAGGCCGAAGCCGGCACCCTGTTATTGCTATTGACCTACCCCTTGAGCCGCAGTCAGTGGCTGGCCGGCAAACTGATGGGGCAGGGCGGCGCCCTGCTGCTGGCTTTGCTGCTGGGGTTTGGCTTGCCTTTGGGGTTATTGCCGGTATTGGCTCAGGAATACCGTAGCGTCGAGTTGCCCGCGGCCCTTGCCCTCTTGCTGGCCAGCGCCTGGTTGCTCGGGTTGGTGTTTATGCTTTTAGGCTACTGGGTCAGCATGCAGGTTAAACAGAAGGCTCAGGCACTGGCGCTGTTGATGCTGCTTTGGCTGCTGCTGGTGCTGCTCTATGATCTGGCCTTACTGGTATTGGCCGTGGTTGCGGCCGATACCCTTGGGCAGTCGGGATTGCAGTGGCTGATGTTGCTGAACCAGGCCAGTGTGTTTCGCTTGCTCAATCAAAGTTTTCTGGGCTTGGCCAGTGGTGTGCCGACCTGGCCCTGGTTACTGGGAATACTCTTTGGCTGGCTGTTGTTGTTATCTTGGCTGTGCCGCTACAGTTTTCAGCGCCGGCCGCTGTGAATCAGCTATTGGAGTTTGCTGTATTAGATAGTTTTTATTTAACGAAAACAAATTGTTAATTGATATAAGTATCACATTCTGACTGTTGCACTCAGGTTAAACTCATAACCTATCCTCAAGCCCCCGCGAATGGGGGCAGTCAAATCTTTTGGAGTGACTTTTCGGAGTGCCAATGCAACAGCTGACTCCCTATTTGGCGTTGGATACCAAGGCAAAACACTTGCTGGATCAACGCGATGGTTCAGAAATCGTCCTGTCGTTTTCTGAGGCTCAGGTATTGTCACACCTGTTGTCTGCCCCGGGAAACGTGTTTGGAAAAGACGAGTTGCTGGCTGTAGGTTGGCCGGAGCGGGTGGTGGCGCTGACGTCACTGACCCAATGCATCAGTATTCTCAGAAAGAAACTGGAACCCTATCCCGAAATTCAACTCAAGACGGTTGCCCGCCGTGGCTATCAGCTGAATATTTCCGAACAGTCCCATGTGCATATGCTGGCCATCTCAGATGGTGAAGCCATCCGCACTGCCTTGGTGAGTGTGTCTCTGAAAATAAAACTCCTGGGGATTTTGTTGTTGTTGGGGCTGGTGGGCTTCTTCTGGTACTACAGTGACTATCATGAGATGGTCAAGCAGGTGAGCCATTGGCGGGCCGACAAGCAGTTGCCCTTGAATGTGGGCGGCACGCTGGCCTCGGCGCAGTTGTTTTACAGTGATGAGGCCAAGCAGCTGCATCCTTCCATGTGGCAAAAGCATCTGGCACCTGAGGGAAATCTTATCCCCGGATTGAAGCATTTCAGCGCTTATGCCTCTTCGGATGGGCGTAATTACTCCTTTGCCATCTGTCCCAGTGCCGATGAAACCGGCTGTGACGGCGATGGTATCATCAATATCACCGCCATAGATCCCAAACCTGCCGGTCTTAGCATGAAGGAGTTTGTGCCCCTGAGCCAGGAGATGGAGCGGCGGATCCGTTACAACCGCATTATTCTGCCGCCGGCGGTAGACAATGCCGAGTTGGTGGAGCACAACTACCATGCGGATATCTATTTCCCGGTCGCCGATGAGCTCTTGGTGCGTACCGATCTCAGCCTATCGCTGGTTTACGACAGCAAAGACTCGGGGCAGTTTTATTCATCGGCCTGCGTTACCGACCAGGACTGCCTTACCACACCGATCAAATATCAACTGCGGGGCTATTTTCACCAGTACCGCACCGAGATTTCCGGCACCCCGGTGGATGTGTTCCAGGTGAAAGTGAACCAGAAAGAACTCACCAAGCCGGACAATGTCAGTGACTCGGCGATGCACTTCTACCGCGAGATCCGTAAAGACGATATCCGTGATGAGGAGATCTACTACTTCCGGGTCTATCAGGATCACAAGACTGCGGTTTGGATAGTGCCGCAGATGGGTAATTTACTGGCCTGGACTACCTACAGTGAAGTGAAGCTCTGAGCCGATAAGGCTACTTCACTACCATCACGGGGCACTTGGCCTTGTTGATAATCTCCTCGGCGACACTGGGCTGCAGCCAATGGGCCAGTGTAGTGCGTTGATGACAACCCACAACTATCATGCCGACATTGGCGCTCTCGGCCTCTTAGAGGATTTGGCCGGCAGCGCTGCCGCGACGGATAAGCACCTCGAGCTGCTGCTCTGGATGCAACTGCTGCAAAAGTGCATGGATTTTCTCCGAGGCTAAATATTAATCCACAAAGAGTTAGTTGAATAGCTAATTCATTGTGGGCATTAGCTGGTTAGAAATTTTGTTCTACTTTGATGAATAATAATTGCGAAAATACTAGGTTTGTAGTGCACAACTCCGATAACAACTTACTATCGATTTAACCACGGCGTCTTTTGGCATTGATCTTTTAGTAGAGATAAAAAGCCAGTGACTCGCGCCGACCTCTCATGCGCAGCAGAAGTCACTAGGGCAACAATATCGGCGTTTGGAAGCTCGTAATCAGGTAACAGCCGCACTAATTTACCACTATCAATCTGTGACTGAATGTCCCATTCGGATCGCATGATGATCCCCAAGCCTTGTAACGCCCAGTCTTTAATCACTCTACCCTCATTACTTGCAAGAGAAGGGCGAATACGAATACTTTCTATGGCCCCTGTCACTGCATGAGTAAAGCTCCACAGCGTGACATCTTCATTATTTTCTCTCAAGGCAATACATTGATGCTTCTTAAGATCTTGCGGAGTCTTAGGCTGTCCATGACGAGATAGATACTCCGGCGAAGCGCAAACAAAGCGTTTGTTTGGGGCCAAGCTCACCATCTTAAGGCTGGAATCCGCTAAGTGGCCAATGTAGATGATAATGTCCCATTTATGATGGTTTGCCCAGTTTGGGTTGTCTGACAATTCTAGCTCCACCTCTAGGCGCGGATGAGCTTGTTTATACTCACCTAATAAAGGGGCTATCACATCGTTGCCAAAGCCAAGGGGCGCCAAAACTTGTAGACGACCACTGACATCCCCTCTGCTTTCATTGAGCTTATCGATGAGTTCATCCAAGTCCTCAAGGATCGAAATACCGGTATCGACTAAGACGCGCCCTTCTTCTGTTAGGCTAACCACACGCGAAGGTCGTTGAAGTAACTTAAGTGATAGCTTCTTTTCGATATGTTGAATACGCTGAGTGACTGATGGAGGCGTTATATTGAGCGCACGAGCCGCATCTGCCAATGTTCTATGGTTAGACACTACCACAAGAAATCGAATATCTTCTGTCGTCAACATTAACTTTCAACCTAATCTATAAGTAGATTTTTGTTAATATAATTCAACTTTCTCCTATCTCATAATCATTTCATCGACATTGAACTGCAATTTGCGAGCTTAGGTAAATGAAATGATTAAACATACAGAACACCCTGATTTAGAAAAGCAATACAATGCCATCGGCACACCATTTCTCTACCTGGACAAACAAAAGTTTTTAAACAATCTCGCGCAAATGCGCAGTCATATGTCGAAACTGGGCGCGCCACTAAGACCCCACTTTAAAACGGTAAAGTCGTTAGATGCGCTTCCTTACTTAATTGACTCTCTAGAGGATCCAATCACTGTATCTACCCTTGAGGAAGCAGAACAGCTTGCTAATTATGGTTGTAAAAACATTCTCTATGCAGTTGGCATATCACAAGAAAAGCTATCACGAGTCGAGCTATTACTGAAACGTGGCATTAGCATTGTGGTGTTACTTGATAGCATGGAACAAGTCGATTTCGTTAACACCTACTGTCAGGAACATGAGTGTGTCATTAGCTGTCTTATAGAGATTGATTGTGACGGACACCGAGGTGGCGTCAGTGCAGATTCCGAAGCCTTGATTGCTATGGCTAAGAGCTTAGATAAAGGTTTTGCCGATTTTAAAGGTGTGATGCTCCACGCAGGTGAATCTTACCACTGTTCGTCTCAAGAAGCGCTAAACCAATCAGCCAGTAATGAAGTAGCGACTGCACTACTTGCAGCGAAACGCCTCGAATTAGTGGGGATTCACTGCGAAATAGTCAGCATAGGGTCTACCCCAACGGCATGTTCATACACAAACACAAGTGGAATTACAGAGGTCAGAGCTGGTGTCTATTCGTTGTTTGATTTAGTGATGCATCAGCTTGGAGTATGTACCTTAAACGATATCGCAATCTCAGTAGTAAGTAGTGTTATTGGACACAACAAATCAAGGGGACAAATATTTGTTGATGCTGGTTGGATGGCTCTTTCTTTAGATAAAGGCCATGACGAACAATGTTATGGCGTGGTTCTCCAACCGAATGGTCAAGAGAGTCAAATACTGAAAGTCGTGCAGGTAAATCAAGAGCACGGCATACTCGAAGCGGCTTCTGGAAGCGAGATCGACTTCGAATGTTTTCCCATTGGTTCTCGAGTTCACATAGTCCCAAATCATGCATGCTCTACAAGCGCAATGCACAGTCAATACCATGTCTTTGACTTGGTCGAGGGGCAAATTGAACAATGGCAACGTATCTCAGGGTGGTAAACATGCTTTATTTAGATGAAAAAACAACCGCAGCGTTAATTACTCACGAACTGGCATACAAAGCAGTCAAAGCGGCATTTTCCGCAGTACAAGAGCAGCACTCATCAATATTTCCGGTCGTTAACGCATCTGGCCAGATAGAAGGTTCAATATTTTCACTCAAATCGGCACGCACAGATCAATTGCTTGGTTGGAAAATGGGAAGTTATTGGCCTTACAATAACCAAGTTGGGCTACCAAACCATGGTACTCATATTTTTCTTCTCTCACCTGATACGGGAGAAATGAAAGCCATTTTGTCAGCAAGTTTGGTTAATGCCTACCGAACCGCTGCAGCTGATGCCATCGCAGTTGATCTATTGGCGAGACAAGATTCAACGGTACTCGCGTTATTTGGCACGGGTCATCAAGCTAAATATGAAGCGCTTGCCATTTCAAAAGTTAGGAACCTATCTAAAGTCATGATTGTTGGTAGAAATCAGACTAGTGCTAACCAACTGGCGCAAGAGCTAAGCGATGAAGGTTTAACAACTGATATCAAGACTGCTCAAGAAGCCTGTGAAAGCGCAGATATTATTGTCACCGTTACGGCGTCTACAGCTCCTCTATTTGAATCGTCGTGGGTGAAGTCTGGAACTCATATTTCTGCAATGGGAGCAGATAAAATAGGAAAACAGGAACTGCCGCCATCGCTATTTGAGAATGCCATCCTCTACTGTGATTATTTACCTCAGTCCAAAACAATTGGTGAGTTCCAGCATGCACCAGATAAAGAGATATATCAGATCTGCGACAAGCTTCAATTAAAAGAAAGGAACGAAAACGACATTACTATTTTTGATAGCTCAGGAATTGCCTATCAAGATCTTTATATTGCTAAAATAATTTTAGATAAATACCTATCCAAGGAAGATGGCCATGAATAACGTTAGCTTTTTAAAAATAAACGGTAACACCATCGATGACATTATTGACCTTACAGTGGGAGAGTTTCAAAAGCATCTTATTGCTAATAACGCAGAATGGCTTGCAGAGGCGAGTTTTAACGACGATAGTGTCAGCTACGGCATTTATTTAGACGACAAGCCAGCAGGGCTCATCTCTCTTATCGATCCAAGACTACTCGATAAGTTCGATGATCACTTTCAAAAGGACCATTTGTACGTGTGGCGTGTCATGATTGACCATCGTTTTCAAGGAAAGGGATTGGGGAGTCACGCGATTAACTTCAGTAAGCGATACGCTTCCATTGTTGGTTTAAAAGGCGTGTCGCTAACCACAATGGATAAAGAGGAAGGGAATGCTCTCTATATTTACCAAAAGCTTGGGTTTACACCAACGGGCAGAAGACTTGATGATGAAATTGAATTAATTTTTAGCTTAGATATTTGATTGAATAAATGGGCTAGACGGTTCAGTGTAGTACTCATGATTTAATTTGTGGTAAAAGTTAAGTGGCTGTTTAAATTTAGATTTTCAAATTATTGATGAATTGATTCATAAAGTTGAGGTTTTAATTTGTCAATCTGGAGAGCTAATGAAGAATATACTGAGATATATTATTTTCTATTGTCACCCCAAACCACTGCCTATGGCGGTGGTGATTGTCTTAAATTCGGGGTAAAGATCAATTGATATAAAAAAAGACCTAAATGAATAGATCTTTTTATATGCTACCAACCACAAGTAATAACATTCTGGGCTTTATGCTTAACGGGAAACTGCCTCATTAGCAGCCGCGGCAGAATGCCTTAGTCCACCAGGCCGTATTGTTCCTTGAGTACCCGGATGATTTCTGCCTTGGGATTATCCGAGAGAGTGATCTTGGCTCCGGTGACTTTCTCGGCAATACCTGTGTAGGTACGCGAGACATTCATCATGGCCTCCAGTGGCAGGTCGTTGTCGCGGGCCAGGGCTTCACGTTCCGGCATTCTGTCCTTGTTCAACAGGATATCCGGATCCGGGAAGTGGTTGAGCAGGAACTGACGGAAGCCTTCTTTGGAGTTCTCGAGGATCTTACCGTCACGGTAGGCGCTGCCATCCCAAATACGTGAAGAGTCTGGGGTTCCCACTTCATCCATATAGATAAGCTTGGATTGGCCTTGCTTGTCAGTGACATAGCCAAATTCGAACTTAGTATCGACAAAGATCTGATCTTGCTGTGCCAGCGCCTCGGAAATGACTTCGAATCCCTGCTTGAGCAGCTTTTCGTACAGATCGATATCTTCAGGCTTTTCAAAGCCGAAGGCCTCGAAGTTGGCTTCGATATCTGCGCGGCTGATGTTGACATCATCCTGCTCCGGTACCCCGGGGATCCCCTTGAGTATGCCCTTGGTCGATGGGGTGATCAGTAACTCGGGTAGCTGCTGGTCCTTTTGCAATCCTTCCGGCAGCGTGATGCCGCAAAATAGCCGCTCACCCTTTTGATAGGCGCGCCACATGGAGCCGGTAATATAGCGGCGAATAATGGCTTCCACCTTTATCGGGCGAGCCTTTTGCACTATCCACACGAAGGGATGGGGAATGTCGAGAATATGGCTATCTGCCAGCCCTTTTTCCTTGAACAGGCTGAACCAGTGGTTGGAGATGGCGTTGAGCGCCGCCCCTTTGCCCGGGATCCCTTTGAGACCCTCTTCGCCGTGGAAGATGCAATCGAAGGCGGAGATACGATCCGAGATCACCATGATCGCCAGCGGAGTATCGGCGGGCACATCATAGCCCTTTTCACGGATCAATCTGGCGCTGTCGGCCTCGGTCAACCAGTAGACACTGCGCACTTTTCCGCTGTGAACCGGCTTGTCGGTGCGGATAGGCAAATCATTGTTTACGGCTAGAACGGAATCAGCAAGACTCATGACGAGTATTCCTCTGGGTGTAGGGTTTAAGGCTAAGTCCGGCAGGCGGGGTTATTGTTATCAGCCTGTTTCCGGGATAATGCGAGCCGACGGCGGGGCAGCAGCAAGCAGCAAAAAAGGCTGTGCTTGAGAGGTAGAGCCGCTGTGGAGTCATACCAGTATGAGATGCCGCCGACAAAAGATGGGCTATTTTACCTCAGTCGCAACCTTTTGCCACGGGGAGGCTTTGTTTACTGGGGCAAAACTCTGTTCGCGATAGAGACTAATGAGGCTGCACCCCGGGAGCTTGGGCGCTGATTCGGCATCCATGTTTCTGCCGCCTTATTATGCGCCAACGGCTTTCGGCTACACCGAGGGGAATTGGTGCAATTCTGCAATCATAGCGCTGCTTGAAATTGCTTGTATACCTACAGACATACACCTATTTTCCAGGCATAGGCGGGACTGTGACCGTCGAAAACAGGGATAATGGAATGGACCCATCCACTTTAAATCGACCTCGCAATGGGCCACGATGTGGTCGCTAAAACTCATCAGAAAGAGGACGGGTCCACCTATGAAGATTACTACAATAGGTTTAGATATCGCAAAGTCTGTTTTTCATGCTGTTGGCGTCGATAAAGCAGGCAAGTTAATCAAAAAGAAAATGCTTAGACGCAAAGACTTGCTGCCCTTTGTCGCGAAAATTGAGCCTTGCCTTATCGTTATGGAGGCGTGTGGCGGCGCAAGTTATTGGGCCAGAGAACTCGAGCAATTTGGGCACGTAGTTAAGTTAATTGCCCCGCAGTATGTGGTTCCTTTTAGGCAAGGTAATAAAAATGACTACAACGATGCGCTAGCCATTGCGGAGGCTGCGCAGCGACCCAACATGCGTTTTGTAAAACCTAAATGCGTCGAGCAGCAAGATGTGCAACTGCTCCACCGAATGCGCGAACGATTAACTAAACAATCAACAGCCTTAATCAACCAAGTGCGAGGCATGTTAGCAGAATACGGTATTGTCATTACCAAAAGTAAATCTGCTTTTAAAGCCCAGTTACCTGATATTTTGGTCGATGAAGCCAATACACTGACCACCAAAGGTCGGGCGATTTTTTATCAGTTATATGAAGAGTTTACTGATATAGATAAACGGCTTAAGAGTTGTGACACCCAAGTACTAAACGAAACTCAAAACAATGTGGTTTGTCAGCGATTACAGACTATTCCTGGTGTTGGGCCTGTCACCGCTACGGCGATTTATGCTGCAGTGGGTGACGGTAAAGATTTCAGTAATGGTAGACACTTTTCAGCTTGGTGTGGCTTGGTTCCCAAGCAACACAGTCGCGGAGGTAAAGATAACCTCCTTGGGATAAGTAAGCGGGGAAATGCCTATTTACGTACGCTGTTCATCCACGGCGCCAGAGCAGTGTTGCGACACAGTGGGAGTAAGTCGGATAAGTTGAGTTGCTGGGCTATCCAGCTAGCGGAGCGCCGAGGTTTCAATCGTGCGTGTGTGGCCATCGCCAATAAACTCGCGAGAATGTCATGGGTTATCGCGGCACGTGAAGAAGAGTTTCGGCTCGCGATGTAACAACATCAAATGTACTTATTATGTTAACGATTAACTAACCAGCAAGTTGCTAAGACACTTGATTTGATGATGAGACAGTCAGACTGATCTACTAAAAACCTTACGAAAACATTGGCTCTGATGAAGCCGCAGGGATGATAAGGACAGTAGAAGCAAATATCCATCAGGGCCAGAGGAATCCCTCAACAACAGGCCGAATATATGGGTGCAATGAACTCTTCTCAAAATTGATATCGAATGTCTTGCAAACCGGATGGGTCCATATATGTTTTCGTCGAGGCTACAGGGACGTATTCACGCCGTGTCACAGGATCGCCTGTGCGAAAGGCCGTTCTCGGACGTCCTGTCCTTCACGGCATTCGGGCTTCCTGCCCATCCGCACCGCAGGTGATGGGCTGCATCGAGGCCTGAAGCTATATTAGCCTCAGTGGCAGGGCTCGCTATGCAGCGGACAATCTCTTGTGTTTATAAGACAATAGCGGTTTGGCAATAAGCCCCGCTATTGCCAAACCCTTCCTCAGTCGCGTGTCTGACCTGTGCCATTGACCAGGAATTTCTCCGTGGTCAATGACTCCAGTCCCATGGGGCCGTAGGCATGCAGCTTGGTGGTGGCGATACCGATTTCGGCACCAAGCCCAAGCTCGCTGCCGTCGCTGAAGCGCGATGAGGCGTTGACCATCACCACAGAGGCATCGACCCCTTGCTGAAACTGTTGCGCCGCTTGCTGGCTTTCGGTGCAGATCACCTCGGTATGGTGGCTGCCGAAGCGGGCGATATGCTCCATGGCATCCGCCAGCGAGTCTACCTGGCATACGGCGATTTCCAGGCTCAGGTATTCCTGGCCGAACTCCTCTTCCGTCAGCACAGTGGCCTGGTCGAAGAAGGGCGCCGCCTTCTCATCGGCATTGATCTTCACCCCCTTGTCGGCCAAGGCCTGAGCGGCGATAGGCAGCCAGACTTTGGCGATATCCTTGTGTACCAACAGGCCCTCCAGGGCATTACAGACACCGGTGCGCTGGGTCTTGCCGTTGAGCAGCAGGTTGAGCGCCTTTTCCACATCGGCATCTCTGTCGACATAGAGGTGACAAACGCCTTTAAAGTGCTGGATAACCGGAATTTTAGAGTTGTCGCTGACAAAGTTGATTAGGCCTTCGCCGCCTCTTGGGATCACCAGGTCGATATAGTCGCGCTGTTGCAACAGTTCCAGCATCAGGGCGCGGTCGGGATCCGGCACCACGGATACCAGCGCGGTCGGCAGTTTGAACTCCTGCAGTACTTTGTGCAGCACTTTGGCTATCGCCAGGCTGGAGTTGAGCGCCTCTTTACCGCCGCGCAGTATTACCGCGTTGCCCGATTTGAAACACAGCGCTGCGGCATCCGCGGTCACATTGGGGCGCGCCTCATAGATCATACAGACCACCCCGAGCGGCACTCTGAGCTTGCTTATCTGAATACCGTTGGGACGGCGGCCCAGCTCGCGGCGCTGACCCACGGGATCGTCCAGCTCGACTATGGTATCTATGCCACTGGCCATGGCGGCGATCCGCTCTGGCGTCAGGGTCAGACGGTCGAGCATGGCGTCGCTGAGACCTGCGTTGCGGGCCGCAAGGAGATCTTCCTCATTGGCCTTGAGAATATTGTCATTTTCAGCGAGAAGCGCCCGGGCCATCGCTTTCAGCACCTGATTTTTGGTTTGGGTATCTATTAGTGCCAGCTCCCTGGCCGCCTTGGCCGCTGAGCTTGCCAGTGTGGTTATCAGACTCATTAGGGTCCTCCTTTGTTCGTTGCGCTACTCTGGTGGCGGGCCGCTGCTATTTCTCCAGTTGCGGCGTTTTACTGAGTAGGGCGATATCTTTTTCCGAGACTATGCCGCCCAGGCTGTCGGTGAAGCTGTCGGCCAGTTCAGGGTCTTCCCGCTCGGCGATAAAACTCAGCAGGCTGCTGCTGTAGTTGCTGCGGGCCTTGGCCAGACGGGTGCCGTCGTCGCTGCGCAGCAGTATGGTATCGCCGGCGGCAAAGTTGCCCTTGACCTCAAGTACTTCATTGCTGGAAAGCTCGGCGCAATTCTTGGCGCTGTCCATCTCCTCATCGGCGGCGACTATCACTTCCCCTTGAGCCCTGACAGTGTGGGTCAGCCAATGCATCCGCTCCTGCAACGGAGTTTCGGATGCCCGGAACAGGGTGCCGGGATTGCGGCCCGACAACAGGGCATTAAAGCTCTCCTCTTTGAAGCCGTTGACTATATAGGTATCAATGCCGTGGGAGCTGGCCTTTTCCGCCGCTTCTATCTTGGTGCGCATACCGCCGGTACCGACATCGCTGTGACTGCCGCCGGCCATGGCATAGATGGCGGCATCGATTTTATTGACCTCGGGCAGCAGCTCGGCATCGCTGTGCAGATGCGGGTTCTTGTTGTAGAGGCCATCAATATCCGAGCAGATCACTAAGGTATCAGCGTCGGCCGCGGCTGCCACCATGGCTGACAGGTTATCGTTGTCACCCACCTTGAGTGCATCTGTGGTGACGGTATCGTTTTCGTTGAGGATCGGCAGTATGTCGTGATCCAGCAGGGTAAACACGGTTTCCCTAATCGACAGGTAACGCTCTCTGTCGCGCAGATCGCCATGGGTCAGCAGAATTTGCGCCGTGGGAAAGTCGAAAAACTTATCCCAGGTCGCCATCATCTCAGTCTGCCCGGCGGCGGCCATGGCTTTTTTCAGTACTACCTGGGCCTCAGGGCTATTGGCTTCACTGCCAGGTTTGAGCGGAAATCTGTGGGCTCCGGCGGCAATTGAGCCGGAAGAAACCAGTATGGTCTGAATGCCTTTAGCGCGGCAGCGCACAATGAATTGGGCTATGGCCAGCAGATAGCGCGAGCTACAGCCCTGTCTGTCAGGGGCAATCAGGGCGCTGCCGACTTTTAAAACAATTCGTTGCCTTGGTTGCTTATTCATAACTTCCTTAACCTGTTTGAGGTGTTACTTCGAAGCGGATTGGGGATTGAAGCTAGACCCGGCGTCTGCCACCGGGTCTATAACGGGATTTGTACTATCCAGCTATCAGCCGACCTGCTGCAACTTTTCCCGGGTAGCGTGGAAGGTCTTCTGCACTGAGTGTGAGGGATCCTGGCTAAAGTGGCTGACCAGCACTATCGCCGCAGAGCTTATGATAAAGCCGGGAACTATCTCGTAGATCACGCTGGAGAGTGTCTTGCCATCGGGCAAGACAGGCAGCAGGATCCACAGCAGCACAGTGATGGCGCCGGTGAGGATACCGGCGACGGCACCCGAGTGGGTCATCTTCGACCAGAATAGACTGAACAGCACCAGTGGCCCGAAGGCGGCACCGAAACCGGCCCAGGCGTTACTCACCAGTGACAATATGCTGCTGTCGCTGTCCAGTGCCAGTAAAGTGGCCACGGCGGCAACGGCAAACACCCCGAGGCGACCTATGTTAACCAGCTTCTTCTCGTCTATGTCCTTGTGGAACACGGCGCGGTAGACATCCTCTGTCAGCGAACTGGATGACACCAGCAGCTGTGAGGAGATGGTGCTCATGATGGCCGCCAGAATCGCCGCCAGCAGGAAGCCACTCACCAAGGGGTGGAACAGAATTTCCGAGAACAGAATAAAGATGGTTTCCGGGTCCTGCAGCCCAGGGTGGAACTTGTTGACATAGGCGACACCGATAAGGCCTGTGGCCAGGGCGCCGAGTATGGTCACCAACATCCAGCTCATCCCTATGTTGCGGGCCGTCTTGATATCTTTCACCGAACGAATTGCCATAAAGCGCACTATGATATGTGGCTGGCCGAAATAACCCAGTCCCCAGGCCATGCTGGAAACAATCGCCAGCAGGCTCATTTTCTCCACAGATTCAGACAGAGGCACTATGGTGTGATTGGCCTGCGCCATCATCTCTGTGCCATTGTTGAACTCCTGAAAAGCCACTATAGGCACCATCACCAGGGCGACAAACATAATACAGCCCTGCACAAAGTCGGTCATACTGACGGCCAGAAAGCCCCCCAGCAGGGTGTAGGCCACCACCACTGAAACAGTGATCACCAGGCCTAGCTGGTAACTCAGGCCGAAGGCGGATTCAAACAGTTTGCCCCCGGCGACCAGACCGGCAGAGGTGTAGAGAGTAAAGAAGAGTATGATCACCGCTGCAGAAATCATCCGCACCGAGCCGTTTTTCTTCTCGAAGCGCTTGCTGAAAAAGTCCGGCAGTGTCAGGGCGTCATCTGCTTCCTGGGTATAAACCCTGAGCCTGGGCGCCACCAGCAGATAGTTGAACCAAGCGCCGATAAGCAGGCCAAGCGCAATCCAGATGGTGTCGAAGCCGATAACAAACATGGCGCCCGGCAGACCCATCAGCATCCAACCACTCATATCGGAAGCGCCGGCCGACAGTGCCGTGACCTGAGGGCTGACCTGACGGCCGCCGAGAATGTAGCCCGAAATATCATCGGTAGAATTGCGATAGGCAAACAGGCCTATCGCCAGCATGACCACAAAGTAGATGGCCAAAGAGATATAACTCGAATAATCCATAGATTAGTGCCCGTTATTGCCAGTGAAGGCTTGATTGAGTTTTTGTTTGCAGAATGGGTACAGGTAGGTTGAGAGTACGAGCCAGAAACACCCTAATTGGATCAGGTACTTGGCTTTATCTCTGAGGCTGATTTGGTAGCGTGAAAGATGACTGTCAGACTCCTGTGAGCTGTTGGCATTCATCGTGATTCTCCTTCCTTAAGTTTCATCTGAAGTTGGGCTAACGAAAAACCACTTGAAGGCTAACCAATCTATTGATTAGTGTTCAAATGGTTTTGGTTCGAACGATATTATTCATGTTTATCAGAAAATGATCAAGTTTATATCTGAGTGGAATACTAGGTTTTAAACTGGATTTAAATGAGTATTTTCATTTAAATCAGTTGTTTGTGTTGTGGTTTTTTTAGTTTTTTCAATTTTTAATATATTGCATACAATTATAAGGCAAGCGATAGGTTCTATATTTGAGCTATAACAATTTTCTGATTTGGTTCTGAAATAAACCGGAAATAATTAGGGTTTAAAATTAATTTACGATAGCGTCGGCTTCTGCCAAGCGAACCACTGCAAACCCGTGTAACCCCTGGGGCAGATCTCCAATTCCAACCCGACAAACTCCTCAAAATAGCGCTTGAACTATAGGCGTTTTTATATATGATTTATCATATATCTGTTTATCCATATATTCTCCGGGTTGCTGAAGGTGCTTATTTGAGTGACCAACTGAAATTGGCAGATGTATGGCAGGCCGATCATTGGCCTTAAGGAGTGGCATTTATCATGGAACTAACCATTTTTTTCAAAGCCTTGGCCGATGAAACCCGGCTGCGCAGTCTGCTGTTGATCCTGCAGCAGGGAGAGCTTTGTGTCTGCGAGTTGACTGAGGCCCTGGCCTTGAGTCAACCGAAGATCTCCCGTCATTTGGCGCAGCTGCGAACTCAGGGGCTGCTGCAGGACAGACGCCGGGGCCAATGGGTGTTTTATCGTCTCAGCCCCGAGCTGGCACCCTGGTGCGAGCAGTTGCTGCGGGACACACTGACGGCCAACCCTGGCTTTATTGCTGATGAGCTGACTCGGCTGGAGGCCATGGCCTCGAGGCCGCAAGCTTGCTGTTGAAACCGGCCGGAATCTATCACTTGAGCGCCGGAAGTTAACCGCCGGGGGACCGGAGAGGGGAGATGTATGGGAATTTTTGAACGTTGGCTCAGCCTGTGGGTAGGGCTGTGTATTTTAGCTGGGATAGCACTGGGTTATCTGGCACCTAATGTATTTGCCGCGGTGGCGGCGCTGGAATACGCCCATGTCAATCTGGTGATCGCCGTGCTTATCTGGGTGATGATCTATCCCATGATGGTGCAAATTGACTTTTCCGCTATCAAGGATGTTGGCCGAAATCCCAAGGGATTGCTGCTGACGCTGGTGATCAACTGGTTGGTGAAGCCTTTTACCATGGCGCTGCTCGGCTGGCTCTTTTTCCGTTTTCTGTTTGCCCCTTGGGTGGAGCCGCAAACGGCGCAGGAGTATATCGCCGGGATGATCCTTCTCGGAGTCGCTCCTTGTACCGCCATGGTGTTTGTCTGGAGTCAACTGACCCGGGGCGATGCCAACTACACTCTGGTGCAGGTATCGGTCAATGATGTGATCATGATTTTTGCCTTTGCACCACTGTCGGCACTGCTGCTGGGGGTGAGCGATATTCAGGTACCATGGGAAACCTTGATTCTGTCTGTGGCTTTGTATGTGTTGCTGCCTCTATTGGCGGGGATCTGGACCCGCAAACACCTCAATAGCCGGCCAGAGGCGATTACGGCCTTGCTGTCCAGACTCAAGCCCTGGTCGATATTGGGGCTGCTGCTGACTGTGGTATTGCTGTTTGCATTGCAAGCCGAAACCATAGTGGCCCAGCCACAAAATATTGTGCTGATAGCCATTCCACTGTTACTGCAGACTTACGGTATTTTCCTGCTGACCTGGTGGTTGGCGAAGCGTTTGCGCCTGCCCCACAACATAGCCGCTCCGGCCTGCATGATAGGGGCATCCAACTTTTTCGAACTGGCGGTTGCCGTGGCTATCTCCCTCTTTGGTCTGCACTCGGGAGCGGCGCTGGCCACAGTCGTCGGGGTACTGGTGGAAGTGCCTGTGATGCTATCCCTGGTGGCGTTTGCCAATCGCCGCCGCGGTAACTGGCCAGCGGCCAATAAATTAACGGAGAACTGAGATGACAATAAAGGTGGGAATTAACGGCTTTGGCCGCATGGGACGGCTGGCCTTGAGGGCTGCCTGGGATTGGCCGGAACTCGAATTTGTGCAGATCAACGACCCTGCCGGCGATGCCGCCACCCTGGCGCACCTGTTGGAGTTTGACTCGGTTCATGGCCGTTGGTCGCACCCAGTCGAGCATGAGGGCAGTACCATAGTTATAGCCGGGCGGCGGATAGCGACCAGTCGCAATCAGGCCATTGCAGACAGCGATTGGTCTCAATGCGATCTGGTGATTGAGGCCTCGGGCAAGATGAAAACCAAGGCGCTGCTGCAGGCCTATCTTGATCAAGGGGTCAAACGAGTGGTGGTGACAGCGCCTGTGAAAGAGGACGGCGTCGCCAATCTGGTGATGGGGGTGAATCATCAGTGTTACGACCCGGCCAGGCATCCGATAGTAACAGCCGCATCCTGTACCACTAATTGTCTGGCGCCTGTGGTCAAGGTCATCCATGAGAACTTCGGTATTCGTCATGGCTCCATGACCACAATTCACGACATCACCAATACCCAGACCATATTGGATGCGCCCCATAAGGATCTGCGCCGTGCCCGCTCCTGTGGCCAGAGCCTGATCCCGACCACCACAGGCAGTGCCACCGCCATTACCCATATCTTCCCTGAGCTGAAAGGCCGCCTCAACGGCCATGCGGTCAGGGTGCCACTGGCCAACGCCTCGCTGACCGACTGTGTGTTTGAACTGGAGCAAACAGTGACAGAGCAACAGGTCAACGACTTGCTGCAACAGGCGGCCGAGACTGAGCTCAAGGGCATTCTCGGCTTCGAGTCGCGGCCGCTGGTGTCGGTGGACTACAAGACAGATCCCCGCTCCTGCATAGTGGATGGGCTGTCTACCATGGTGATCAACGGCACTCAGCTCAAACTCTACTGTTGGTATGACAACGAATGGGGCTATGCCAATCGCACCGCCGAATTGGCTCTGATGGTAGGCCGTTTGGACCGGGATGCCTGAAGGACAACACCATGGCTGAAATGAGTCCGGCGCTGCGCCAATATCTGCTGATCACCGGCAACTACTGGGCCTTTACCCTGACAGATGGTGCGCTACGCATGCTGGTGGTGCTCTATTTCTATCAGTTGGGTTACGGTGCGCTGGCCATTGCCATGCTGTTTCTCTTCTATGAGTTTTTCGGTGTGGTCACCAATCTGTTGGGCGGCTGGCTCGGTGCCCGTTTGGGGCTCAACCGCACCATGAGTATCGGCCTTGGGCTGCAGATAGTGGCGCTGGCCATGCTGTTGGTGCCTCAGGCCTGGCTGACCATTCCCTGGGTAATGGCGGCCCAGGCGCTGTCGGGGATTGCCAAAGATCTCAACAAGATGAGTGCCAAGAGTGCCATCAAGACCCTGGTACCCAAGGATGCGGCCCAAGCGGGGCAGACCCTGTATCGCTATGTGGCGCTGCTGACCGGTTCCAAGAACGCCCTCAAGGGGATAGGTTTCTTCCTCGGCGGCGCCCTGCTTAGCCTGCTGGGGTTTGCCGGTGCCATTGCCGCCATGGCCGCTGTTTTGACCTTGGTGTGGCTGAGCTCGCTGCTGTTTCTCAAGGCGGAACTGGGCCAGGCCAAGAATAAGCCCAAGTTCAGTGAGCTTTTTTCCAAGAGCCGGGCAGTGAACATTCTCTCTGCGGCCAGGCTGTTTCTGTTTGCCGCCAGGGATATCTGGTTTGTGGTGGCCTTGCCCGTGTATCTGGCCAGCCAATTTGGCTGGGATCACTGGCAGGTGGGGGGCTTTCTGGCCGGCTGGATTATCGCCTACGGCTTGGTGCAGGCCCTGGCGCCCAGGCTGACCGCCAAGGCTGACGGCAAGACAGTCGGCAAGCATAAAGGCTCGGCCTTGCCGGGACGGGCGGCGGCGCTCTTCTGGTGCGGCCTGCTCGCTCTGGTGCCCGCACTTATCGCCCTTGGGCTTGGTAGCCAATACTCGCACGCCTGGCTAATCGGCGGCCTGTTGCTGTTCGGCGCCTTGTTTGCGGTGAACTCTTCGCTGCACAGTTTTCTGATTGTCAGTTATGCCCGTGAGGATGGGGTATCCCTGGATGTGGGGTTCTACTACATGGCCAACGCCGCCGGGCGCTTGCTGGGCACAGTGCTTTCCGGTGCGCTGTTTCAGTGGTGGGGGCTGGAGGCTTGTCTTTGGGTTTCCAGCGCCATGTTACTGCTGACATTGGTTATCTCCCGTGGTCTGCCGGAAGAGCATGAGGCGCAATGATCCACTGCAAAATTAGACTATAAGGGAGTGTCACTTTTTTCCATAAGGGCATAGGCTTAGGGAAGGTGCGGCAGAGTTTTTCCGCAGCTGTATTGGCCGAATTGTTTCAAAGAGGGAAGTGTCATGTCCATGAGTTTGCAGTTTTGGGGCGCCACCCAGGAAGTCACAGGCTCCTGCCATCTGTTGCGGGTCAACGGCGAAAGCTTGCTGTTGGATTGTGGTCTTATTCAGGGAGGGCGGCAGGATGAACTGCGTAACCATGAAGCCTTTCCCTTTGCTCCTGAATCCCTGACTGCCGTGGTGTTGAGCCACGCCCATATAGACCATTCGGGGCGCTTGCCCCTGCTGGTGAAGCAGGGTTTTAGCGGCCCCATCTACACTCATAAGGCTACCATGGAGCTGTGCGCCATCATGCTCAAGGATGCCGCCATGCTGCAGCAGCGTGATGCCGAGCGGCAGAACCGCAAACGTGCCAAGCAAGATCTCGAACCGATAGAGCCGCTATTCACCGAAGAAGATGTCGAACTGGCACTGACCCGTTTTATTCCACTGGACTATGGCACCAAGCTGGATCCCATTCCCGGTGTGACCCTGTGTTTGAGTGATGCCGGCCATATTCTGGGTTCGGCGCTACTGGAGCTGTGGATCAATGATGGCAACACCCAGAAAAAACTGGTGTTCAGTGGCGATCTCGGCCGTGCCGGTATGCCGATTCTGAGAGACCCGACGCTGATCCAGCAGGCCGATCTGGTGCTGATGGAAAGTACCTATGGCGATAGGTTGCACCGGAGTTGGGAGGCGACCCTGGAAGAACTCAAGGGGATCTTCGCTACAGCCATCAGTGAGAGCCGTGGTAATATCCTGATCCCTGCCTTCTCGGTTGGCCGGGCGCAGGAGCTTTTGTATCTGTTTCACCTCTATGCCGGGGAGTGGGATCTGTCACGCTGGAAAATCTGCCTCGACAGCCCCATGGCCATAGAGGCCACCAAGGTGTATATCAATAACTATCCCTTGATGGACGAGGACTTCAAGCGCTTCGTGCATCAACACCCGGGGCAGCACCCGCTGCTGTCTGGAATAGAGTTTATCCAAAGTACCGAAGAGTCGATGGAACTCAACGACGTACACCAGGGGCTTATCATTATTGCCGGCAGCGGCATGTGTAACGGCGGTCGTATCCGCTGTCATCTGGAACACAACCTGTGGCGGCCCGAGTGCGACATTATTATCTGTGGTTTTCAGGCACTGGGAACCCCGGGGCGGCTGTTGGTCGATGGCGCCAGTGAGCTCACCATCAACGGCAATTCGGTGAATGTCGCCGCCAGAATTCACACAGTCGGTGGATTGTCGGCCCATGCGGATCAGGCTGAATTACTGCGCTGGTATCGTGAGTTTGAAGGGGCGCCGCCACTCATTCTGGTTCACGGTGAGCCGGATGCCCAGCGGCAACTCCTGAGTGTGCTGGAACATGCCGATGGTGTGCAGTCCAAACCCAGACCCCAGGCCTCGGCCATAGCGACCGAAGGCGACAAGCTGGATCTCAGCCGTTTACCCGAACTGAGCTGGGTTGTGGGCTAAATTTTAGTGGGAAGTCATAAACTTAACTTTTCGGTTCATTCCCTATAGTAGGCCGAGCGCTATGACGTTGAATCAAAAGAGAATTAACCTTAAGTGGGACAAAGTAAAGCAATATGAGTAATACCCCGTACATTGATAATAAAAATCGTCTAGCTGATGTCATAGCCGCAATACAGGTTATGGGAACATATAAGTTTTACAAGTTGGAGTTTTCTGGTTGGGCTGATCGTATATCTGGCGATGAAAGTCAGGGAGAATATTGGAAAAGGATATTTGAGCAACATCCTGAATTTTTTCGTTTGGATCAAACTAGAACTAAGGCATCTCTTGTTTGGCGCAGGAATTATCAAAAATTATATGATATTGATAAAGAAGAAAAAATATCAAGAGAAGAGTTTCGGGGGCTATGTTCTGAAAAGAAAGCACGCATTTCAAGGAACCCTTTGAGTAACTCTGATATATCAACATTGGTAACCACTGCCATTAACCTTCACTCAAGCGAAATTGCCCATAAAAAGGAAACTCGTTGGTGGATAGCCGGAACCATGAGTCTACTAGGAGTTATTTTAGGGGTGCTCTTGAAGGCTATTATCGGTTAACTATTTTTATCTTTGCTATTAACAACAAATAAAGACGCCCCTTGATAAAGGAGCGTTTTTACTGTTGGCGCAAACTTGGCTTTAGCCCTGGTGCTGCCAGAGGATCTCCAGCTCATCGGCTTCGCCCATGGCCGTTTCCAACAGGTTGACGAGCTCGGCATCAGCACCGCTGGCCTTGAAGGTTTCTATTTGAGTGCGGTTCAGCCAGTAATCCTGGTCGGCATCATGCTCTTCTACCAGGTTGTCGATCAGATACTGCAGCTGCTGCTCAGAGATATGGCCGATAAAAGCGCCGGTTTCTTTATTGCTGAGTTTGATCATTCTCTCTCCTTGGGTTGATGTGGCCTCAGTGGCCGGAAATCACAGCTCGCACTATATCTTGTTCAGTAAGTGCGTTGAATCCCATGTTTTGTCATAAAGCTCTCCTCATAAACGACCCCGGCCAGGGTGGCGATAGCCAGGCCAAGTACCAGTGCCAGCAGTAGAGGCTTGCAAACCCCCATGGGCACCAGCCAGATCAGCAGCAGCGCCAATACGCAGATGCCACCGCTTATGGGGTTAAACAGCAGTTCCATGCTGATATCGAAGGCACCCAAGGATTCGGCGTCCTGATAGCGTCGGAAATGGAGCAGGAAATAGAGGGCGGCGCAAAGCAAACTGACACTGGAAAATGCCAACAGCCCGCTGAGGCTGAAAGTTTCTTTGAAGTATAAAGTGGCCTGGTAACCCGCCACAGTCAGTATTGCCAGCCAGATAACAAGCAATGGCGCCAGGATAAATCCCATTACAGTCCCTTGATTAGACGTCCATGTTTACAGGTGACTGTAACCTAAAAGCATTTGCACAACAAATCGCCTGAGGGGATTTGTGGCTTGGTTCGCTTCTCGGCCAGGGTTTGTTTGTGCAGGCGGTTTCAAGAAGGCTATTTCAATCTCTAACGACTTGGTTACTTTTTGGTCTGCTTGCAGGATATACTCAGGCAAGTAATTGTTGTCGGAAGAAAACTTGTTTGGAGAATCCTTATGCGTTTTATCAAGACACTGTTTATCCTGTTGGCACTGATAGTGGCTGTGCCGCTGATTGCCGCCCTGTTTGTCAAAAGCGACTACCAGGTGACCACCAATGTGGTGATAAACCGCCCGGTGGCTGAGGTCTATGACTATGTGAAGTATCTGAAAAATCAAGATAACTTCAGCATCTGGGCCAAGATGGATCCGGCGATGAAACGCAGCTATCGCGGCGTTGACGGCACTGTCGGTTTTGTCTCTGCCTGGAAGAGTGATAACCCGGAGGTGGGCCAAGGCGAGCAGGAGATAGTCGCCATGGAAACTAACAAGCGCATCGATTATGAGCTCAGGTTTCTGACTCCCTTCGAGGCCACTGAACCTGCCTACATGCTGTTTGAGCCTTATGAAGGCAATAGAACCAACCTCAGTTGGAGCTTTAAGGGGCACCTGGATTACCCGACGAATCTGATGTTTCTGTTTGTTGACTTTGAAACCATGATCGCCACGGATCTGCTGCGCGGGCTCAGCAATCTCAAGCTGCTACTCGAGTCTGAGCCCACGCCGCAGGAACAGATTCAGAGCCCGTAAATCCAGGCCACCCATTGACGGTAAAGATTAAGCCCTATCAACAGGTTAATCGGAAAGGTAACCCCCAGCGAGGCCAGCATGGCCACGCCGATATTGGCCGATGGGATGGCCGCGCGGATCGCCGCCGGTGCTGCAATATAAGAGGCGCTGGCACAGAGGCCGGCCAGTACCAGTGCCGAACCGGCGGGCAGCCCCAGGGCGTGACCTGTAATGATCCCCACCCAGGCGAGTACGAAAGGCGTGACGGCAGCGAATGCCAACAGGCGCCAGTGACTCAAGGGCAGCGGAGCACAAACCCTGGCGGTACACAATCCCATCTCCAGCAGGAACAGCGCCAGCAAGGTCTTGAATCCCTGCATCAGCACAGGGCTCAAAGAGGCCAAGCCCTCGGAGCCGTAGCCCCATCCGATAAGCACGCCGCCCCCCAGCAATATCACCCCACGGCTGGTAAGCGCTTCCAGCAGGATATTACCGCTGCGTCCAGGCTTATCCCGGTTCAGGCGTCGATAGAGCCACAACATGACTATGATGGATGGCAGCTCCAGCAGTACCAGATAGAGAGTGGTTTCGGGCTTGAGTGGCCAGCCCAGCTGCTCTGTCATGGCGTAGACAACGGCAAAAGTCCCGGCACTGACCGAACCGTAGTGGGCGGCAATACTGATGGCATCGCTCTGTGGCAGGCGAACCACTTTTTTCAATATGGGATACAGCGCCAGCGGGATAGCCAGTCCCAGACCTATCACTAACCCCAGCTCGGCAAAGGACAGCTGATCTGTGTGGCCGTGCAGCGCCATGCCGCCCTTGAGGCCCAGGGTCAGCATTAACAGTATGGAAAGGGTTTCGTAGGTGGATTCGGGGACTCTGAGATCCGATTTGAGCAGACCGGCCAACAGGCCTAGACCGAAAAAGGCAATAACAACATCAGGCATGGGGTTCTCCTTGTTAGACGGCTGGAGATTGTGCTCGCCCGGCGCTATATTGGAAAATAAATTATTCACTACATATATATAGATAATTATCTATGGATCTTCGCCATCTCAGCCTGCGCTTGTTGCAGGTGTATATTGAAGTGGTCCGGCGGCAGAATATTTCCGCCGCTGCCAGACACCTGTATCTGACTCAGCCGACCGTGTCGCTGCAATTGAAAAAGCTGGCCGAGCTGGTGGGTGAGCCCATACTGGAAACCGGCCCGGGGGGACTGCGGCCGACTCAGGTTGGGCAGGAGCTGTACCGGGCCGCCGTCGACGTGATGACCCGTTTGGAAGACTTCAACGGCATGCTGGCCAAGGTGCGGGAAGGGGAGAGCGGCCACATCAATATCGGCCTGGTGACCACGGCCAAGTACGTGGTGCCGCGGATCCTCGGCGCCTTCTATCGTCGTTTCCCCGGTGTCCGAGTCACACTGAACATAGGTAACCGTGCCCATGTGCTGAATCGCTTTGAGCATCTGGAAGACGATCTCTACCTCTTCAGCCATCCTCCCAGAGGCGAAACTGTGCAATCGGCACGGATCATCCGTAACCCACTGCAGCTGATAGCCCCCAGAGATCACTGGGCTGCCGGGCAGAGTGAACTCAAGTTTGAGCAGCTCAGTCGCGAGCGGTTTCTCATCCGTGAGCCGGGGTCGGCTACTCGGTTAATGTTTGAATCCTGGCTCAGCGGTCAGGGGATGGAACTGGGCGACTGTATGCAGATAGAGAGCAATGAGGCCATTCGCCTGGGGGTCGCCTCGGGGCTGGGGTTATCTGTTATCTCGGCTCATACCCTGGAGGAAGGGCGTGAGCGCCCGGCTATTCTGGATGTGAAAGGCTTCCCGCTGGAAAGCAATTGGTATCTGGTGAGCCGTAAGGACAGGCGTATGCCCTATGCGGCGCGGCAATTGGTGCACTTTATGGCAGAGCATCTGCAGCAGTGCATAGAGGCCGAATGGGTGGCCGGTGACATAGCCCAGCTGCCGGCCAACCTGGGATTGGTCGACTGAGTCTTATCCTAATTAATCCAGCTCGCGTTCGTGCCCTTTCTCTTAAGGGGCGTGGACGTTGAGTGCTTTCGCTTCCCGGCGGGAGGTTTAACAGTAGGTTTCCAATTGTTAATCTTTCGTTGTAATCTGGGTGTTCCTTATGCAGTTTTTGCCATTACAGGTGGAAACTGCAGCGATAACAATAACTACACGAGGTTGGAATGGAAACAATAATGGAGTGGGTTAGCCAGCTCAACAGCCTGGTTTGGGGTGTGCCCATGCTGGTGATGATCCTGGGGGTAGGACTGTTTCTGTCCATAGGTTTGCGCTTTATGCAGCTTCTCAAGCTGGGGAGAGGCTTCCGTTTACTCTGGTCCGGGCGGATCCCGGATAAAGACACCAATATGAAAGGGGAGATCAGCCCCTTCAATGCGCTGATGACGTCACTGTCGGCCACCATAGGTACAGGGAATATCGCCGGGGTGGCGACGGCAATCTTTCTTGGCGGCCCGGGGGCACTGTTCTGGATGTGGTGCACCGCGCTGGTGGGAATGGCCACCAAGTTTTCTGAAGCCGTGCTGGCGGTCAAGTATCGCGAGGTCGATGATAGTGGCAACCACATAGGCGGCCCCATGTACTACATCAAGAATGGTCTCGGCCAGAAATGGGCCTGGTTGGGAACGCTATTCGCCTTATTTGGTGGTTTTGCCGGTTTTGGTATCGGCAACACAGTGCAGGCCAACTCGGTGGCCGATGCCTTGGACAGCAACTTTGGTGTTCCAGCCTGGGCAACCGGCTTGGCGATGATGATCTTGGTGGGGGCAGTCCTGATGGGTGGCATCAAGCGGATTGCCGACGTTGCCGGTAAGTTGGTACCCCTGATGACTGTGTTTTATATCACCTCAGGCTTGGCTGTGATTGTGGTCTATTTCGATCAGATCCCGGCGGCGCTGGAGCTGGTATTCGAGAGCGCCTTCAACCCAGTGGCGGCCCAGGGCGGTTTCGCCGGTGCGGCAGTGTGGGCCGCCATACGTTTCGGGGTGGCCCGAGGGGTGTTTTCCAATGAAGCAGGTCTTGGCAGTGCGCCGATTGCTCATGCAGCAGCCCAGACCAATAACCCTGTGGCTCAAGGACTGGTGGCCATGTTGGGTACCTTTATCGATACCATAGTGGTCTGCTCCATCACAGGTTTGGCGATTATCGTTTCCGGTGCCTGGACCTCGGGGGAAACCGGCGCGGCCTTAACCTCCTACGCCTTCAGCCACGCTCTGCCCATAGGGCAGTACATAGTGGCCGTGGCACTGGCTATCTTCGCCTTTACCACCATTCTCGGCTGGAGCTTTTACAGTGAAAAATGCGTGCAGTATCTATTTGGTACCAAGGCTATAGTGCCGTTTCGCCTGGTCTGGACTCTGATGGTGCCCGTGGGAGCCATGGCGTCTTTGGACTTTATCTGGCTGGTGGCCGATACCCTGAATGCCATGATGGCGATCCCCAACCTGATAGCCCTGTTACTGCTCAGCCCAGTGGTCTTTGCTTTGACTCGGGAATATTTTATCAAGCAGCGCCAGGCCGAGTTGCAAAAATAGCGAGCCAATTGCTTTAGAACCCAAAACAGGGCAACTCGAGTTGCCCTGTTTCTTTATCAGTCGGCGTTGCTGTCAAACTCAGTGTCTTCCAGCAACTCGAACATAGGTTCGGCATTGGGTAACTGTTTGAACAGGCGGCTGAAGTGCCTCTGCACCCCCTTGAGGTCTATCCCGGCCATCCCAGAGGCGAAACCAAACCAGGCGTAGAGGCCACTGAAGTTGTCAAACATGGGCGGCAGATACTTGGGGGCGGCAATAAGCCCCTCCCTGTGGGCTTGATAAAGCACCGGGATATCCTCAATGGCCAGCTTGCCGACAAACAGCATAGGGATAATCTCCGGGATCCCGGCTGTGATGGCTGAGCGGATAAAGTTAATGTTTTCCACATAGCCACGTACATAGGAGATATCCTTGGTGAAGTAGCTGCCACCCTGCACCATACCGCCGCGAAACACTCGCTGAGTTACCCGGTAACTGTCTCGTTTGCTGAGATTCTGGCCGCAGAAATAGTTGAATACTTCAATAAAGTCGGCACCTTGCTCGGCCATATCGACCGCGGTGATCCTGTCGCTGATACGCCTGGCCCGCCCTGGGTTGGAGCTCAGGGTAATGGTTTCCATCAATACGGCCAGCCCTTCCTGGGCTGCTGCTACCCTGGGAGAACCGACGCTGAGCCAGGTGGCCCAGGGTTGAGCCCGGCCATTGAGGGTGGTGCCCACATGCACCCAGCCCTCATGCACCTCGTAGACATCAAGATCCGATTGGCTGAACAGCGCCTTGCTGTTGAGCTTGACCGTGTCGCCGCCCACGGCGGCATCCGAGACTATGCCATCACTGAGACGCACCCGAATATCGTCGCTGTGAAAGTAATCTTTCAGACGGCGGCCGAGTATATCCACCGCTTCAGGCGCGGCGATTTCTTTGGGGTGATGGCGATTGCTGCGCAGCGCTGCCGGCAGCGAGAAGATGTAACTCAAACGGTCGCCGAGCTGTCTGAGATTGTGTCTGTCGCCGTGGAGTTTATGGTTGGCACTGCCGTAGAGGCGACGGCTGAATTCGCCGAAGTCGGCCTTGCCGCGGTGTTGCAGCATGTCGATAACCTGAAGATATTGCTCGATATTGGCTATCAATATCTTGCCCAGCTTGTCGTATCTTCCCAGGCGTTTGCGGGTCTGCAGACGCAGTTCGGTCAACTCTTGGCGGGTCTTATCCGGGTCAAAAGGCAGCGGCAGACGCTGGTAAAACTCGGCGTCTATGGCGGGTAATTGCTTGCCGTTACTCTCGAGAAAACGGGCTTCCATCTCTCTCGGCCACTTGATGGCATCGAGGATTTTTATCGGCGTCTGCAACCGGATCAGCTCGTCCGAGAGGCGCCGCAGATCCTCTTTATAGGCACTTGTGTCTGGCATCAATAGTCTCCTCGGAAGACACAGGTTATTGGCGGCTATCATCTTGGATAACGCGCTGTCTGGCAACAGAATTTATCTTTGCCAGATCTTGGTGCAACCGCTTGGTTATTGAGCATAGTCGCCCCACATGATTTAAGCTAATTAATTGATATTCATCATGTTGCATTGTTGGCATTCAATCTGCTTACCTGAGATAGATGGCCGGAATTTCAGGAGCAGTTATGGCAAACATGAGTTACTTGAGTGTGATTGAACGTTTTCATGAGTATCAGCCGCTCATCGATGAACTATTGCAATCGATTCTGACCGGAATGGCCGACTCTCAGCTCTTTGACGACACAGGGCGGGCCATCAGGGTGTTTTCTGAAGTGGCAGCCTGCTACCCCTTCGTGGAATTGATGTATTTACTCGACGAAAATGGTCACCAAGTGAGCCCGAATCTGGCGCTTATCAAGCAAAAGATCAAACTGCTGGCTGTGGGTGAACACCCGGATCGCAGCCAGCGCCCCTATTTTCTCAATGCCAGCGACAAGAGCGGGGTACAAATAACTTCACCTTATCTTTCCAATGCTTCCGGGCAATTGTGTCTGTCGGCGTCCCTGGGAGTGAGTCGTTTGGATGCCAGTCGCGGCTTTGTGGTAGTGGATATCAACCTGACCCGGCTGATTGAGTTTATGATGGGCGACAGTCACAGGCGCAAGGTGACGCCGCTGTTCAAGGCGGTTTATCTCACTCTGGTAACAGGGTTATTCATCATAGTCGGAGTACTGGTGCTGATTTCGGCCAGGGATATCTGGCACTTGTTGGCGCAGGGGCCGCAGCTGGCTCATGACTCACTCAAGCCGTTCGGCATCATCATCTATATCACCCTGGCGTTGGCGATATTCGATCTCGGCAAGACCATACTGGAAGAGGAGGTGTTGATGCATAAAGACATCTTCCGCCACAGCTCCACCCGGCGCACCATTACCCGATTTGTTTCCACCATACTGATCGCCATCTCTATTGAGGCCTTGCTGACCATGTTCAAGGCATCACTCGGGCAGGTGGAATATATTCAGGGAGCGATTTTGATGATGCTGGCAGTGGTTGGTTTATTGGTGGCTTTGGGACTATACGTCTGGTTGGGAGCCAAAGCCGAGGCCCTGCTTATTCAAACCCAGTCTTTGCGGGGGCAGCAAGGATAAGGAGGATGTTGCTGACATCCTCCCACATCTGCAAGCCGACGCAGAGCACATGGGACTTGTTCACACCTTCCCTAAAACATATCGTCATCATCGAGCCCCATGGCTCGTCTGAGTTCCAGGCGCTCCAGGTAATCTTCCAAGCGGCGTTTTACCTGACGTTTGTGCTGCAGTGCCTTCTCGGCCTGACGGTTTTTGGGGGTGGTCATCGCTTCAATTTCAGCATCGTTGGGCACGAGTTCAACAATATGGGCCATAACGAATTCCTCACGGTTTATCCAAGGATTTTCTAGCCAAAAAAGCATTGGCTGAAAAGCAAAAATTTTTGTCTAACAAAGCAAATGATTCTGTCCGTCCCTCTACTCAATATTAGCCTTGGTTAAACTGAAATCTAGCACTGAGTCGCAACAGGAAGTGAGATCGAGACAACATTTTGACGATCTTTTCCAAGGACCTAAAACTTGGGGATTTTTTGCTGTTTTTGACTTGTTTTTTTCATGATCCTGACCAGAATTAACCTCATAGCATTCGCTTTATTGGCTAAGGACTAGGCTGTTTATGATCCAGGACGATCGTCTCACCGCATCATCCTCCCCTGCAAAAAGCTTCGGTTTTTCCACTCCGGCCTCGGTTTGGCTGATCATGTTGGTGGCGCTTCTGTTCACCTGCCTGGGTTGGTATCTGTTCAATCAATATGCGGAGCAGCGCGGACGTGAGCGCTTTGAGTATCAGACCATGCTGGTCAAAGATGCCATAAGAGATCGTCTGTTGACCTATGAGCAGGTGCTGCGGGGCGGCGTGGGCCTGTTTATGGCATCCGATGGAGTGACTCGTGAGGAGTGGCATGAGTATGTGACCAACGCCAAGATGGAAAGCTTTTATCCCGGGATCCAGGGGATAGGCTACAGCGTTATTTTGCCCCCGGAGCAACTGGCGGCCCATGAGGCGGCCATCAGGGCTGAAGGCTTTGATGAGTATCGGGTGTACCCGTCCGGCGAGCGCGACACTTATCAGGCCATCATCTATCTGGAACCTTTCGATTGGCGTAACCGGCGGGCATTTGGCTATGACATGTATTCCGAGCCGACTCGCCGTGAAGCGATAGACAGAGCCATCAACACAGGGGAGGCGGCGATCTCCGGCAAAATCACCCTGGTACAGGAAACCCAACAGGATATTCAGGCCGGTTTTTTGATGTATTTGGCGCTTTATGATGAATCTGCCGCCGGCCCCAAGGCCGCCAAGGGCGTGGTCTATGCCGCCTTTCGGATGAACAACCTGATGCAAGGCATTTTGGCGGATAAGTTTCCCTCCCTGATTCTGCAGGTATTTGATGGTGATACCGCCTCTGACACTTCGTTGCTGTACAGTACTGAGGAGGAAGGCCAGGTTACCAAAACCTACAACCATGTGTTGCCGCTCAAAGTCGGTGGTCATCAATGGTTGCTGAAAATCGGCGCCGACAAGAGTTTTGTCTCCGAAACCGAGAAGCTGCAAAGCAAGCTGATGCTTGGCATAGGCGTGCTGTTTATCATGGTGTTGTTCTATTTCTTGCTCAATAACGCCAGAGCCAGGTATCAGGAAGGCTTGCTAGCCAATGAGATACTTGCCAATGAGAAACGCTTCCGTCTGGTTATTGAGGCCTCGCCGTCGGCGCTGATCATGGTAGATGGCCATGGACTCATCACTCTGGTGAATGCCCATACAGAGCAACTGTTCGGTTACGCCCGGGACGAACTACTGGGCCGCAGTGTGAACATACTGCTGCCGGAAAGCCTGCATAAGTCGCACAATCGGCACATGGGCGGTTATCTGCAGCAGCCGATTGCCAAGAATATGTCCCAGCGCGATGATCTGTTCGGCCGCGCCAAAGACGGTTCTTTGGTGGCGGTCGAAGTGGGGTTGACCCCAATCCATTTCACCAATGGCCAGTCGATTCTGGCCACTATCAACGATGTGTCGGATCGCAAACGGATTGAAGCCGAAAAAGCTCGCCACACAGAGGAGCTGGAGAAGATTAACCGTGAGCTGGACAGTTTTGCCTACATAGCCTCTCACGATCTCAAGTCACCGCTGCGTGGCATAGAGCAGTTATCCGAGTGGTTGGCAGAAGATCTCAGCGACAACAGCAGTGAACAGGTGCAAAAGTATCTGCGACTGATCAAGAGCCGGGTACAGCGAATGGTACTCTTGCTGGACGGCCTGCTGACTTTCTCGCGCATAGGCAGGGTGGATACCGAGTTGACGGAAGTGGACAGCAAGCAGTTGGTGCAGGATACCTTCAGCCTGGTGGCGCCGCCAACCGGGTTCAAGCTGACTATTCTGTCTGATATGCCGTTGCTGACCACGGCCAGAGTACCGTTGGAGTTGGTTTTCCGAAACCTGTTCAGCAACGCCATCAAACACCACGACAAGGGTGAGGGGGTACTCAGCGTCAGCAGCGAGCGCCAGGGCGACTATTATTGTTTTTGTGTCACGGATGACGGCCCTGGGATAGCCGCCAAGTTTCATCATAAAATTTTCGCAATATTTCAAACGCTTAAGCCAAGAGATGAAGTTGAAGGCAGTGGCCTTGGCCTCTCTTTGGTGAAAAAGTCGGTGGAAAACATGGGCGGCAAGATCTGGGTGAAATCGGAAGGGCGTGGTTGCAGCTTTTACTTCACCTGGCCGGCCCACTTCAAGGAGGAGTCATGAGTCAAACAGCCAGATACAAGGAAGTGACTATTCTGTTGGTGGACGACGACGATGTCGACTACATGGCGGTGCAGCGGGCGATGCAGCAGCTCAGGCTGCTCAACCCCTTGGCCAGAGCCAGAGATGGCCTGGAGGCTTTGGAGATGTTGGGCGACGGTCGCGTGCGCTGCCCTTATCTGATTTTGCTGGACCTCAATATGCCGCGGATGAATGGCCTGGAATTTCTCAGCCATATCCGCAATGACCCTGTGCTGTCTCTCTCCGTGGTCTTTGTGTTGACCACCTCAAGCGCCGATGAAGACAAGGTTGAGGCTTATAAGCATCATGTGGCCGGCTATATGGTCAAACATGAAATAAGCGATGGTTTTTATAATATTTTCAATATGCTGGAAAGCTATTGGCGTATTGTTGAGTTGCCGGAAGCCTGAGGGATGGAAAGCATGAATCTGCTGTTGATCGATGATGATGAGATAGACAGAGCTGCTATCATCCGCGCCCTGGATCAATCGTCACTGGCGTTCAAGGTGATGGAAGCCAACTGTGCCCAGAGTGGCTTGGAGTTCGCCTGCCAGCAGCGTTTCGACGGCATATTGCTCGACTATATGTTGCCCGATGCCAATGGCCTGGAAGTATTGAGCCGCCTCAATGAATCGGCCGGAGAGCAAACCGCAGTAGTGATGATCTCCCGTTATGAAGACGACAAGCTGGCGCAGCGTTGCATCGAGTTGGGGGCGCAGGATTTTTTGCTCAAGGATGAAGTGAATACCAGCCGCTTGACCCGTGCTATCCGCAATGCCAAGCAAAGGGCTTCCATGGCGTTGGCATTGCGCCAAAGCCACGAGAAACTCAAAGAGCTGGCCGAACATGATTCCCTGACCAAGCTGGTCAATCGTTACGGTTTTGAGCTCTGTCTGAACCGTACCTTGAGTCAGGTCAAGCGTCATCAGGACATGCTGGCGGTGATCCTCTTGGATCTGGATGATTTCAAGGGTATCAACGACACCTTAGGGCACCAGGTGGGGGATATCTTACTGGTGGAAGTGGCCAACCGTCTCAGTGCGGCGCTCAGGGAAGGGGATCTCATTGCCCGTCTCGGCGGCGATGAATTTGTAGTGCTGGTGACCGAGTCGGAGAATCGTTACTTCCCGATGGCTGTGGCCAACAGGCTGCAAAGGGCCTTTGAAGAGCCTTTCCCTCTGGGGGAACATGATGTGCTTATCGGCGCCAGTATTGGCATTGCAGTGTACAGCGATTCTGTCTGTGACAGCTCTGAGCTGCTCAAGTGTGCCGACATTGCCATGTATCGCGCCAAGAAGGTGGGCCGCAACCAGATCCAGTTCTATTCCGAAGAGTTGGCCAGAGAAGTCAGGTTTCGCAACCGCATCGAGATGGGCCTGAGAACCGCGCTGGAGCGGGATGAATTCAGGGTCTTTTATCAGGGGAAATTCGATGCAATTTCCGGTGAGCTGTTGGGCATGGAGGCCTTGCTGCGCTGGCAACATCCGGAAGATGGCCTGCTGGCGCCGGACAGTTTCCTGCCGATAGCCGAAGAGATAGGCCTGGTAGATGAGATAGGCGAGTGGGTGTTGGCACAGGCCTGCGCGCAAACCGTCAAGTGGTTGGCCATGCTGGCTCCGGTAGGCAAGCAGTTATCTGTGGCGGTTAACCTGTCACCGTCGCAGATCATTCGTGAAACCCTGTATCAGACCATAGTCAGGGTATTGCAGCAAACCGGGCTACCGGCTTCGCTGCTGGAGTTGGAGCTCACCGAAAATGCCTTGATAGAGGAACCGCTGGAACTGGCCAAGGTACTGGAGCGGATAGCTGCACTGGGAGTTGTTTTCTCTCTGGATGATTTTGGCACCGGCTTTTCATCCCTCGAACACATCAAGTACTTTCCCATCAATGTGCTGAAAATCGACAAGAGTTTTGTGGCTTCGGTCGAACAGGATGAACGCGGCAAGCGTCTGTTGTCGGCCTTGATCAACTTTGCCAACGGCTTTAACGTGGTGTCAGTTGCCGAGGGCATAGAAACCGAGGCGCAGGCGCAGTTTTGCCGTGAGCGGGGCTGTAACCTGCTGCAGGGGTATCTCTATTGTCGGCCGATTCAGCCCCAGGATTTTGAAACCCAGCATATTTTACCTTTGCTGGCCGAGGGGGATGTTTGATTTTACTTGCCTATTGGCAAGGGATAGTCAAAGATGCCACTTCTTTTGCTGGGCCATAACTCTTTGGCGGATCACTCAAACATGAAAATCGGTATTCTCTCTCAATTTCCCGAGCTCTATTCTACCCGCAGGCTGGTGGAAGCCTGTGAGGGACGTGGTCATCAGGCCAGGGTGATCAATCCACTCAACTGTTATATGAACATCAACTCGGTGCAGCCCAGTATCCATCTTGAAGGTGAGGAACTCAGCGGTTTTGATGCCATTATCCCGAGGATCCATGCCAGTGTGACTTTCTATGGCTGCGCCCTGGTGCGCCAGTTCGAGATGATGGGGGTGTACGCCGCCAATGACTCTATCTCCATAGCCCGCTCAAGGGATAAGCTGCGGGCACTGCAGCTACTCTCCCGTAAAGGGGTGGGTATGCCGGTCACAGGTTTTGCCAGCAAGCCGGATGATATTCCTGATCTCATCGCCATGGTGGGTGGTGCGCCGCTGGTGATAAAGCTTTTGGAAGGCACCCAGGGGATAGGCGTGGTGCTGGCCGAAACCAAAAAGGCCGCCGAGAGCGTTATTGAAGCCTTTCTGGGGCTTAAGGCTAATATTCTGGTGCAGGAATATATCAAAGAAGCCAACGGCAGTGATATCCGCTGCTTTGTGGTGGGCGACAAGGTGGTTGCAGCCATGAAACGTCAGGGCCCTGAGGGGGATTTTCGATCCAATCTGCATTTGGGCGGCAGCGCCGAGAAAATCAAGATTACCCCTCAGGAGCGCAAGACCGCCATTGATGCGGTCAAGGCGATGGGGCTGGCCGTTGCCGGGGTGGATATTCTTCGCTCCGAGCGTGGCGCCTTGGTGCTTGAAGTCAATTCAGCTCCGGGTATTGAAGGTATAGAGTTGACCACAGGTATCAAGGTGGCCGAGCCGATAGTGGAGCATATCGAAAAAATGGTTGCCGCCCGAAAACGCAATCGTCCTGTCATCGCCTGATTGCGCCTCGGGCTTTCCCATCCTTAGAATTCGAACTCATAGACATAGCTGAGCACTATCTTGGCATCGTCGTCCGGCAGATCCGTATCGGCCACCATAAAGGAGACTGAGCCTATGCCGGTTTCCTTGCTGATGGCCAAGTGGTAGTCGGCGTAGTCGGAAACCCCGAACCAACTCTGCACCACATCACCGTCTGAATAACCATAGTGTGCCGTCAGCGTCACGGTTTCCGTGATGGGATAGCTGAACCCGGCGTGGATATAGCTCAAATCCTTGTTATCCAGTGGCGCAGCGGCCACGTCATCACCGGCGTTAACCACCTTGGCATAACCCAACTCAAACCACTTCCAGCTGAGAGTCAGCGCCAGCTCACCAAAGTCGATATCGCCTTCGGCATCCGGGTAGCCATAGTAGAGATAGCTGATGTCATAGCCAAAGTCTTCGCCTATGCTGCCGGAGTAACCACCGTAAAAATCGAGCTCGTAACTGGTATCGTCACCAAAGTCGACATTGGAGGCCCAGGTTCCCAGGTAAAAACCCGAGTCGTGGCTATAGTCTATACCGCCTTGAACGGCGACAGAGTCATCCGTCTGGGTGGTGCCGCGCCACAGATAGTTGGAGGCGGCACCTATATTCCCCGATACAGCGGCCTGGGCTTCGCCGGCCACCAACAACAGACCTGCAATAACTGACAGTGAAAACTTGGTGTGTTTCATTCTCATCCCCTTGATGGTTTGGGTTCTGGAGCCGGGCAAGCTTGACCGGTGCAGATACTCGTTATTGTCTGTGCGGAATGAGCGAATCCTGTGCCAAGTTTAAATAGGCATTAAATACATGTGGTTAGCTTTTGAGTGTGAGATAGGTTAAGGAAATGTTGCATTTCGCTGGGGCGGGCTGCACTTTTTTTGTGCAATGGAGTGTTGGGAACCTCAGGCAATAAAAAACGCCTCAAGATGAGGCGCTTTCATCCGTGAAAAGCGGCTTAGTTGACACTGTCACGCAGTGCCTTGCCGGCCTTGAACTTGGGAATAGTGGCGGCAGGGATTTGGATCTCTTTACCGGTTTGCGGGTTACGACCAGTGCGGGCTGCACGGGTTGAAGTTTCGAAAGAGCCAAAGCCTACGATGGAGATTTTAGTTCCTTCTTTCATGGCATCGGTCACTGCTACTTCGAACGACTTGAGTGCGCGGGCAGCTTCTGCCTTGGACAGGTTGGCGTGTTCTGCCATTTTAGCGATCAGTTCAGTTTTGTTCATCTGGAGCGTCTCTTCTTTCCGTCGATAAGTTATTATTGCCCATCTAACATGCCATAAGGTTTTTGGCTTGAAAAGGCCTTTCAGCGGGCTTCTTGGGCTTTATCCGCTATTTTTTAACCAAAAAGACACAAAATTGTGAGCCGGTCGCCGATTTCCTTAAATTCAGTGCGATCTAGTCAGACTTTTCCTGCTGCAAAAAGCGCTTGGTCCTGCCGGAAAAAGCCACCCAATACTGGAATAACAGCAAGGCCAGCAACACAGCAGCCAGCGGCAGCAAGGGGATATTTCGCCCAGCCAGCTCCAGTTTGACATCCTGCGGCGTAATCTGCAGTGCAACCAAAGCCGTAGTGGCAAATGCCATGAGTCCCAGAGTCTGAATAAAGAGATAGATACGCAATGCCCACAATGACCAGGATGTGCGCATTACTATGCCTACCAATACAGGGATGACTCCTAAGGTAAACAGATCCACAGCGCCGGTGCTGATGGTGCGCCACAGTGCTACCACAGCCAGTACCAGGTAGAGGATACAAAGCAGTACCAATGGTATTGGTCTTGAAATGGACATAAATGACTCCTGTGAGAAATTGGCCTAAGTCTATGGAAAGCCCTGGGGGGAGTCCAGCCGGATTTTAATCGCTTTTTGCGGTAAAATAACCGCCGACATTTTTGGCAGGATAACACTCAATGACAGAAGAGCAGTTTTGGGAGCTGGTCAGCCGCGACTATCCCGAACAGGACCAACAGCAACTCCAGGCGCGTTTGACCGAAAAACTGCAAGGTCTTAGCGATGATGAGCTGGCAGAGTTTGATAAACACTTTGCCCGGCAGCTCAGGCTGAGTTACAGCTGGGATCTCTGGGGAGCTGCTTACATCATCGCCGGAGTCGATTCAGATTATGGCTTTGCCGAGTTTCGCAACTTCCTGGTGACTCTGGGTAAGGAGCGTTATCAGGCGGCCTGCAATGCAGCGGATTCGCTGGGGGAACTGGAAGTTTGGCCGCAGCTGAATGGCTATGCTTATCCTTTTGTTGAGGAGATAGATCTGCTGGCCGGCCAGCTATACGAGACCCGTACCGGGAAAGAGTTGCCTTTTGTGCCTTCGGGGCTGAGTCAGCCCAAGGGTAAGCGTTTCAACGATCAACCCAAGGCACTGCGCAAGCTTTACCCCAAGCTCAACGCCCGTTTCCCTTTCTAAGCAGGCTTAGTCGTTGCGCATCTGTTCACACTGAAAGCCCTGACGGCGGGAGTCGAAGCGGCAGTAGCTGCCACACTCCCAAGGAACCCCCTCTGCGGCCTGGGACTTCTCGATGGCAAACGCCTTACAGCTGGCATAGTCGCCAAAATCGTCCTCTTTGATATAACGCCCCGAATCGAAGCCATGGGTATAAATGAAGGCGCTCCAGGTTTCTGGACCCTTGGGTTTGGCATCCTGATTGATGGCGACGAGAACAATTCCCAGGGCGGTAAATAGTCCCAAGGTAATCAGCAAAGACGGCGAAAATTTCACTGGCGCTCCTGTTGTGACTGGTTTTTTTAGCTCTGCTATTAGATTACTTCCTTGGGCCTGACTCAAGCAGCCTTGTGTTAAAGCTTGTTGGGGTTGCTACAAATTGATACTCAGGTTAACGCATTTTTGTGGGTGTCTATGAAAAATAACAAAATAAAATAATCACTTATAACAGGATGATGTTCGCATATTAGTTTTGCGTTAAGCCCGGATTCAGGTTAAATTTTATACTCTGAGTTCGAACCAAATGCATACTGACATTCGCTCCCAAAGGAGGCTGATATGAAAATCAGATATCTGTTACTTGCAGCAGCCCTGACCTCTGGCTCGGCGCTGGCGGCCGACAAGGTCGATGAAAACCCGGTTACCGAGTCGGGTAAGGTAAAAATTGAGTGGCAGTCACCCAAGGATTTTCGGGACATCAAGTCTGCCAGCGAGCTGCAATCCCGTTACGAAAAACGTCTGTTCGAGACCTTGACCAAAGCCTTGGATAAAGACGTTTCCTCATCTCTAAAAGACAACCAAAAGCTGGAACTGACAGTCACAGACGTGGATTTGGCCGGCGATGTGCGGCCTACCTTTGGCGCTACCGCCAACGATATACGTGTAGTCAAGAACGTTTATCCGCCCAAGATAAGCTTCAGTTATCGCTTGTTGGAAGGCGATCAGGTGGTCGTTGCCGGCGATGAAAAGCTGACTGATATGCAGTTTCTCGACCATGTAGACAGAATTAACAGCGACAGCTTCCGTTATGAAGAAAGAATGCTGAAAGACTGGTTCCAGAAAACACTCAAGCCTAAACTCTAAGCCGTCCTCGGCATCTCCAGCAAGCACAGCCCTTGGGTGCTGTGCTTGGCCTGTTTTTTTGCCAGTGCACACAAGCGGGACAACTCATGCTCGCTGGCGTCCAGACTCAATGGCGGTGGCAGTATTCCGACGCTGAGGCGCAGTAGCGGTTGAAGGCATTCCTGCCCTTGTCTGTCCTGTGCAAACAAGTGCTGTCGTTGCCAGTGCTCGTCACTGAAAAACTGCCTCTTGCCCTGTTCAAACTCTGCCAATATTTGCTGACAAACCCCGAGCAGTTGCGGCTCTGTGCCTATCATTACGAAATCATCTCCACCCACGTGGCCGATAAATTGCGCCTTGCCGTATTGTCTGAGCAGGCCGGCGACAGCCCTTATCACTTCATCACCGCGACTGAAGCCATAGATGTCGTTATAGGGTTTGAAATGGCATAGATCAAAATAGGCCAGATAGAAACGCTGTCGCAGTTTGCGCAACCGTTGCAGCTCTTCCTGAATGGGCACATTCCCGGGCAATTCAGTCAATGGGTTGGCGTGGCGCGCCGTCTGTATTCTGTGTTCAGTGATGCGTTGCAGCAGCTCGCGGGTATGGCCCAGACCGATGAAGTCGCCCTGACGCAGAATAATGAATTCCTGCGCTATTTCGGTACCAGGCTTGGCGGTGAGTTTTTGACTCACCCGCGACAGCGGCGTGGCCGCATCGACCATAAGCACATCTTTGTCCATGAGCTCTGTGACCGCCTGGTGCTCATGAAGGGCGCGGCCATAGGGTCGGGAAAACAGCTCCATCAGTCGATGGCGATAGACCAGCCCCAAGGGATGCTTCTGCTTCAGCACCACTATGCACTGAAGCTCCGGCTGGGAGAGAAAGCGTTCGCTCAACTGCTTGAGTTCGGTATCAGAGCAGCAAGTTTGTGCCTGATGGCACAGGCTCTCTGCCGCCTCGTTGTATCTCGGTTGTTCCTGCTGACGAATGGCGAGATAGCGGGTCTGCAATTGCCTATCAGGTTGCGCCTCGGGTCTGCCAAGCAAAAAGCCCTGACAATAGGTGATCCCGAGCTGACGCAGTATCGTCAGCTCGGCTTCTGTCTCTATGCCCTCGGCGATGACTTTACAGGTCAGGCTTTGGCACAGTTCTATGATGGAGCGGACAAACTCTTGTTTAACCGGAAACTTATCTATCTGATGGATAAAGTGGCGATCAATTTTGACATAGTCGGGCGAGAGTTCTGACCAGAGTCGCAGGCCTGAGTAGCCGGCGCCAAGGTCGTCGAGTGCGGTCAGAAACCCTTGATTGCGGTAGTGATCCAGACAGGATTTGAGCTGATCTATGTCATCGGCCGGGTATTGTTCCGACAGCTCTATGACCACATTGGATGGTGCTATGCCGAACTGTTGCAAGAGTTTGAGTGTTTGCCCCTTGGGATGACTTGGATCCAGCAGTGCCTTGGGGGAGATATTGATAAACAGTTTGCCCGGCAGTTGTCTTTGCTGGAATTGCGCTATGGAGACCCGGCGGCACAAGGTCTCCAGCTCGGAGAGGCGCCCCAGTCGTTCGGCGGTACTGAACAGATGAAATGGAGAATGAACGCTGCTGCCGATAGGGCCGCGGCTTAGGGCTTCAAAGCCATGAATACTGTTGCTGTCTATGTTGATAATCGGCTGAAACAGTGCGGTGATATCCTCTTTATCCAACACACTTCTAAGCTCAGCAATCCTGTCTATGGCCATCAAACTGCAATACCTCACCAGGCCCCAAATCGGATAGAGTCTAGGTGTTGCAAGTGACACTAAGATGACAAAGCCGGGCTTGACCCGGCTTATCGGAGTGATTTTGCAGTTTGAACTCTTGCTATTTACTCTGCTGTTTAAATTTTTGTAGGGTCTGCAGCAAGACCGCCAGTTTCGGCAGCAGCGCCTCCAACTGTTCCGGGGTGGGCGCCGTTTCGGCTTCAAGATCCGCTACCGCCTGTGCCAGCTCCTGTACATAAGGGAGGAAGCGATTACTGCATGTGGTAAAGCCTTGCTCTTGGGTGAATACGGCAGAAAACTTTCCATGGCCGGCCTGTTGCAGCTGATCCAGACGGTTATCGGCATCGACAGCCTGACGGTAAGCGGTCTGCAGATTGGCTTTCAGTTGCTCAATGACCTTGGTGTATGGCATAACAGCCTCTAACTGGTGAACTTTGGCTGAAATTATAAGGAACAGGGATGCGCGCAACAAGTCGACTGCTGTGGATCTTCTTCGGATGTGGCTTGCTTTTAAGCGGTATGGCTCAAGCAAGAGATGGCGACAAGCCGCCTTTCCATCAGTTGGAGTTTGCCGGCAAGACGGCTTTTCTCATGGGCTCAGTGCATGTCGGCAAGACCGACTTCTATCCACTGCCAAACCAGATAGAGCAGGCCTATCACCACGCCGGCGCTCTGGTGCTGGAAGCCGATGTCCGCGATCCTGCGGCGCAGCAGTTGCTGCAGAAGTATGGCTTGAAGGCCGCAACACCTGATGAGGAAACCCAGACGCTGCTGCAGGGATACTGTGGCGGCAAGCCTTTGTGCCGGCAATTGGCTATGATGTCCCCCTGGTTGCAGTCGGTCCAAATCAGTATGCAGCGCTTCGTTGAACTGGGTTATCAACCCAGCCTGGGTGTGGAACAGTATCTGTTGGATGGGGTCGGTGACAGGCCCGTGCTGGAGCTGGAAAGTACAGAAATGCAGTTGGCACTGCTGGACTCGCTGGCGCTGGAGTATCAGTGGAGTATGGTTAGGGAGAGCATTCGCGGTGAAGATAGGGAGATCCAGGCGCTGATCACGGCCTGGCGCAGCGGTAATGAAAAAGCGTTGGCAGAGTTGATGTTGCATCAGCTGTCCACCGAAGGTGAAGACGTATTGCTGGAAAAACTGCTATGGCAGCGTAACCAAGGCATGGCCGAGCGCCTGTTGAGTCTGATGGGTTCCAATCAGGCGCCACTATTTGTGGCCGTCGGTGCCGGGCATCTGGCCGGCAAAAAGAGCCTACTCGAGTATCTGCATAAAGCCGGAGTCAGCAGCCGTAACTGCTGGCGGCAAAGCTGTGATATACCACCTGCCGAGGCAAACTGAGGCGCTGAGGTCTATACTTGCTGTGCTTGGACACAGGGAGTTGAGATGCAAGGCATTAGCGAGGCGTACAAGGGGTTTGAAGGAACAGTTCGTCAGTGGGATGAACGTTTTGGCAAGGTGGTTGCCAGGGTCGATCCCGGCGATTTTTATATTACAGGTGCCGATGAGTACATTTTTACCCGCTTGGGGTCTTGTGTGGCGGCTTGTATCTGGGACCCCGTACTCGGCATAGGTGGCCTGAATCACTTTCTGTTACCCGAGCGCAAACTTCACGAAGATTGGCACCAACTGACCAGCTACAGCTGCCGCTACGGCAACTGGGCCATGGAGCAGTTGATAAATGCCATACTCTGTGTTGGTGGTCAGCGACACAGATTACAGGCCAAAGTATTCGGCGGCGCCAGAATGGGCCAAAGCAGTGTGCTGAATGTCGGCCAGTCCAATATAGATTTTGTACTGCGTTATCTCGAACTCGAGCAGATCCCTGTGCAGGCGGAGGATTTGGGCGGCCCTTGGCCGCGTAAAGTTATGTTTCACCCCAACAGCGGCAAGGTCTTGCTCAAGCACATGGATCCCGAACGCCTGGCGCAACTGGTGCCGGAAGAGAACCGTTATCTGGATCAGATAGTGGATGGCAAAGATCAACCCTCGATCGAGTTGTTCGGCCCGGATGCCTTATGAGCAATGAAATGCACGTAGCGGCCCAGAGACAGATAGGGCTGCTGGCGTGAGTATTTCAGCTCCATCTCCAGCAGTTGCTGGAAGTCGAAATTATCCGGCAAGCTCTTTTTAAGATAGTCATGGATGACTCTTACCCCGGATTCACACCTCAACTCCAGTTGCCACTCGCTAAACCAAGCTTGTACATCGGCTATTTGCAGCGGATGTTTCGGGCTGAGGCGGACTTTTTTGCGGGTCTGCAGATCGGCAGCCACATAGTCGAGATTGCCCGACACCAGGGCGTGAAAGCGCATCGCTTCCTTATTGAAAAACATCAGTGAAAACAGGCCGTCATCTTTCAAGAGTGACAGCAAGCCCGCCAGCGTACCCTTGGCATCATGCAACCATTCGGCAACCGCATGACAGAGGATAAGGTCGAACTGGCCCAGTTCCGTTACGTTCAGTTCCTGAATGGCGCAGTGCAGCAGTTGAATATCCAAGGGCTCGGACGAGGCGGCAATCTGCTCTTTGGCTTGTTCCAGCATGGCCGAGGAGATGTCGCAAAGTACGACTTCATGCCCCATGGCTGCCAGTTTTTGACTGAAAAAGCCGAAACCGCCGCCGGCATCCAATATTCTGAGTTTACGGCCGGCAAAGTAGGGGAGGTGCTCTTGCAGATCGCGCCAGAGTACCGCGGCTCTGATCTGCCCTTTGGGGGTTCCATAGATATTGTTGGCGAACTTTTGCGCCAGCTTGTCAAAGTTCTGATCTTGCACTTTGGAGGGTTCTGAATGACTTGAAGGCATATAGTGTCTCACAAGCCGCAGCCCTTGGCATCAGGCCCAAGCGCTTATGGTGGACAGATCGCAAAATCACAGATAGCTCCGAAAACGGCAGGGATGAGGTATAATGCTCGGCTTGGAATACTCAAGGTGGGCTTTTTGGTTATGGAATTCAGTGTCGAACTGCGAACAATGCCTTCGTTGTTTTCGCTGTATCGCAAGATTTTTTTCGGGCGGAAGCCTGGCTGGGACAACCAGCCTTTACCTCGTATCAGCGTTAATACTCCCGGCGTGGTTTTGGAGTCCGGCAAGGTGGCCGACTACGCTCAGGTGTGTGGCTTCGAGTTTGATGGCAAAACTCTGCCGCCTACCTATCTGTATGTGATGGCCTTCAGGTTGCATGCGGTGATCTTTACCCATGACGCCATCACTTTTCCTCTGCTGGGAATGATCCACCTGCGTAACCGTATCAGTCAGTTTCGCAGTGTTACCCTTGATGAGCGTTTCGATATCGACTGTCGCCTCACCGACAGCCGAGAGACAGATTCCGGGCTGGAGTTTGACCTTATTTCCAGGGTGACTGTGGCCGGAGAGCTGGTGTGGGAATCCTTGTCTACTTACCTGTATCGCATAGATAAGCCGGGGCGCAGGGCAAGACCACCCAAGGCCGGGGATATTCAGTGGGAAAACCCCAGTGTCTGGGAGTTGGGTGACGACTTGGGGCGGCGTTATGCCAGAGCCTCGGGTGACTATAACCTGATCCATCTGCATCCCTTGCTTTCCAAGCGTTTTGGTTTCGACCGGGTGCTGGCCCATGGCATGTGGTCCAAGGCCCGCTGCGTGGCTCAGTTGATGCCTGAGCTGGGCAATAGGCCCTGTGTCATTGACGTGGCGTTCAAGTTGCCGCTGTTTATGCCGGCCAGTGTTTGCTTCTGCGCCGAGGCCATGGAGCAGGGCTATAAGTTTGAACTCAGAGATCAGAAAGGGCGCAGGCCGCATCTTTGTGGTGAGATCTCCCTGCTCTGAGGTGTCGGGGCCTAGGTTTCCCGCCTTGGCCCCTGTTTGGCTCCATTATTCCTGCGTTCGCTATTTTCCCTCCGTTCGGAAACTGTTTTTCGGCCAATTCCGGCCAGAGATTTCTTGACCCAGATTAAGGTATTGCTGAATAAAGAGGGCTCCAACTTTAGCTTGAAGCCGGAATGGCCTAGTATGCGGGTCCTTTGATCTATTTGCTTTGGCCCTTGTGGGAGTTTTACTGAATGTTGAAGGACATAGAGATCTCTAGAATGACGCCGAGGCGTCCCATTGAGCATATTGCTACTGAGCTGGGGTTGCGTCCCGGTGAATTCAGCTGTTACGGCGACCACAAGGCAAAAATCCCGCTGTCGTTGCTCGAACGGGTCTATGACTATCTGCCCGGTAAGCTGATTCTGGTGACTGCGATAACGCCTACGTCACACGGTGAAGGCAAGACGGTGACCAGCATAGGTTTGACCCAGGCCCTGCATGCGCTCGAGCACAAGGTCTGCGCCTGTTTGCGCCAGCCCAGTATGGGGCCGGTCTTTGGCGTCAAGGGTGGGGCTGCCGGCGGTGGTTATGCCCAGATAGTGCCGATGGAAGAACTGAATTTGCATCTTACCGGGGACATTCACGCCATTACCAGCGCCCACAACCTGGCCGCCGCCGCGCTGGATGCCAGGCTGCATCACGAGCAGCGCCTCGGGGCGGCAGAGTTCAGCCGTCGCAGTGGCTTGGATGCGCTCAATATCGATCCGGAAAAGCTCTTTTGGCACAGGGTGATGGATCATAATGATCGCAGCCTGCGGCAAATTCAGGTAGGGCTGGGAAATAACAATGGCCCTGAGCATGAGTCTGGCTTTGATATCACCGCCGCCTCGGAGCTGATGGCCATTTTGGCCCTGAGTCGCGATCTTGCCGATATGCGCCGCCGTGTCGGCCAGGTGTTGCTGGCACTCGATACCTCCGGACAGGCCATCACAGCCGAGCGGCTCGGGGTTGCCGGTGCCATGTGCGCCATTTTGCGTCAGGCGCTGGAGCCGACACTGATGCAGACCCTCAACGGCGCCCCTTGTCTTATCCACACCGGGCCTTTTGCCAATATCGCCCATGGCAACTCCTCTATCATTGCCGACGAAATGGCGCTGAAACTCAGCGACTATGTGGTCACTGAAGGCGGCTTTGGCTCGGATATGGGCTTTGAGAAGTTCTGCAATATCAAGGCGCCGATTTCCGGGCGTCAGCCGGATTGCACCGTCTTGGTGGCGACCTTGAGAGCGCTTAAGAGTAATGCCGGGCTCAAGGGGGAGGCAGTAAGCCAGCCTAACCAACAGGCACTGGAGCAGGGCTTTGCCAACCTGGCCTGGCACCTGGCCAATGTGCGCCGCTACGGCACACCTGTGGTGGTGGCTGTCAACCGTTTTCCCGAAGATACCGAGCAGGAGCTTGAGTGGCTGAGGCAGGCCTGCCTTGCCGAGGGCGCTGATGCTTGTGAACTCAGTGAGGCCTTTGCCCTAGGTGCCGATGGCGCCAAGGCGCTGGCCGAGTCGGTATTGGCGGCCATAGGCAAGGGCGATGGCTTCAAGCCTCTCTATGACCCTTCGCTTGGACTCGAGGCCAGTCTGGCAACCCTGGCCGAGCTTGGTTATGGTGCGGCCGGGGTTGAGTTGTCGGCCAAGGCCCGTGAGCAACTGGCCGAGATCCGGCGTCTTGGCGCAGACAAGCTGCCTGTGTGTATGGCCAAGACGCCTATGTCTATCAGCCACGATCCCAAACTCAAGGGGGCGCCAAGCGGTTTCACCCTGCCTATCACTGAGCTTAGGCTTAACGCCGGAGCCGGTTTTGTCACCGCTTTGGTGGGCAAGGTGATGACAATGCCTGGGCTGGGTTTGAACCCAGGCTACCTGCATATCGATATCAATGAGCAGGGTGAAGTGATAGGGCTTTAACTCGATAACAGCCAAGGGCGCAGATGCGCCCTTGGTTGTATTGGATACTGCCGCGCCGATTTAACCGCGATAGAAGTGTACGTCCCGCTGCGGGAATGGAATGCTGATCCCTTCCTCGTCGAAACGCATCTTCACCGCCCGGGTGATGTCCCAGTAAACTTCCCAATAGTCTTCCGGCCTGACCCAGGGGCGCACCACAAAGTCCACCGAGGATTCGCCCAAGAGGTGCAGTTTAACCGTAGGCTCAGGGTGCTTAAGCACTTTGGGATGCTCTTGCACCAGTTGCTCCAGCACGGCTTCGGCCTGTTCAATATTATCGCTGTAGCTGATGCCGAAGGTCATATCTACCCGTCTGTGATGCTCGGCGGTGATATTGTTGATGGTATCGCCCCAAATTTTGTTGTTGGGAATGATCAGCCGCTGGTTGTCCAGGGTCTTGATAGTGGTAGATACCAGGCTCATATGGCTGACTCTGCCTGTGACTCCGGCGGCATGGATCAGATCTCCCACATCGAAGGGACGATAGATAAGGATCATCATCCCTGAGGCGAAGTTGGACAGGGTATCCTGCAGCGCAAAACCGATAATTACCCCGGCAATACCGAAACCGGCAAGCAATGGGCCGAGTTCGAATCCAAGCTGTGACAAGGCTATCAGCAGTCCCAGGGTGAAAATAATCTTGCCGGAAAGCGAGGTGAAGAAGTCTTGCAGCAGCTTGCTGAACTTGAGTTTGGAGTTACTGACCGCCTTGGCGACGATTCGCTTGGTTAATTTGGCCAGCAAGACGGTAAGTAGCAAGATAAACAAGAAGATAAATATCTTGAACAGTATATCCGGCCCACCTTCAATCAACTGCGCCTTGGCGATATCAAACCATTGTCCGGCCAGACTGGAGACGATATCGATATTGAGGACGTCCTGGGTGATATCTCCGGAAATGGCAAACAGGGTCTTTTTCAGATCGCTGGTATCCACATCCAACTTATCCAGCATGCCTATCACTGCACTCAGGCTGCTGCTGTTGTTTTCCAACCGCTCTTTCAGCAGGGTCAAGGTCTTGCTCTGCTCGCTGCTGACATCTTTGCCCGCCAGCGCATTTTCGGCCATTTGCACGCCCAACTGCTGCTGGTTGTAGCTCACCAGACTTTCGAGCAACTCGGCTCTGACGATAAGACGTTGCTTGAGTGATTCTTTCGCCTGGCTGACATCCTGTCCCAGTTGTTCTGACCAGTTGAGCAGTTCCAGCAAGCCTTTTTGAATTTCATCCTTTTCCAGGCTACGGCGGGAGATCTCAAGCATCAGCTGTTGATCTTCCCCTTTGCCGAGCTTACCCTGCAGCGACATTATCTCCTTGTCGAGATATTGCACCATCTCCTGCAGGAGTTGCCGCTGCGCTTGCAGATGCGGCAAAACATTCACCTTGGCATTCTGTTCTGCGCTCTTGTCGCCAATGGCATCTATGCTCTCTTTGAGTTTATTTCTTTGCGCCAGAGTCAGCGCCTTGATCCTAAACTCAGTCACCGCCTTGAGTTCGCCCTTGGCACTGCGAAGCTGTTGAATATTTTGTCTTATGGTTTGCTGCATCAAAGTGAGTTGCTCGGTAGCGAGCGGTTCGGGTTCAGATGCGAAAGATTGCCAGGAAAGAGATAAACACAACACGAGCAAGAGAGTTCTAACCATGTTTTTGTCCGATTTTTATCTGTATTTTTGAAGTGTTGGAGTCAATAAATATGACACGAAATGTCCCATGACGCCCAAAAAGCTCGCGGATTTGTGGTTTTTCACTCATGGGAGATATAAGGCGGACGCCAGCTTTGCTAGAATAGCGCCCCTTTGTTGAGCTCGCCGGAGAACGCTCGAGTGCTATGTTCCAATTGCAATAAAACCTTTAATGTTTCTCAGATAGCCCGGCAGCGGGGCAGAGGCTTTTCCGCGCAGATCCAGTGTCCTCATTGTGAAGCCTGGCTTGGGAAGACGCCTTGGTTATTGAAATTGAAACTGGTGGGTTTTTATCTGGGGGCGGCTGCGGCTATCTGTGCCTGGTTGGTTCCAGAGACCAGACACTTCGGGATACCTGTCGCAATCCTTGGGCTGATCGTCTTGCTGATCAGCCACCTGATGGATCATCTGCACACGGTTGAAGCGCCGGTTAAAGTTGAAGAGGATGATTCGGCGCAGCGGCAGAAGTATCGCTGAGGGCTCAGTCTACCACCTGTACCTGATTAGCCAGGGAGGTTTCTACGTAATAGATGCCGCCCAAAATGGCGCCGCAAAACAGAATGGCAAACAGGATAATCCCCAGGTTATTTTTGAGAAATGCCAACATAGCTTTTCCTTTGGTTAGGCTGCTCCCATGGGCGGGCCCGCGCGAGCACAAAGAGTATAGGGTAAACTTTAACCGGCAGAGCTTAAGCAGAACTTAATCTCAGCCAGGCCTGTAAGCTGTAATTAGCGCCGAAACCTTGGCACCGTTACATATCTTGTAACTTTTAGTTTCAGCTTCGCCTTGTTAACCTTGTTGCAACCTCGGGGTAGGCTGGCTTACACTAGCGCCGGATCTATCTGGGGGATGTTAGGTTTGGATATCGCTGTTCGTACAAGAAGCACTATTGCCATATGGCTTGCCGCCATACTGGTGCTCTTGTCTGTGGCTGCATCGGCCCACAGCATTTCCCATCTCGAAGAGGGTCACAAGACCCACTGTACCCTCTGTTTCCATCAGCATCAGCTGAACAAGCTCATGCCCGGCACCGGGCTGCATCTGGATGCTGTCAAACAATCCTATATCAGAGTCAGTTTTACGGCTCCTTCCTGGCAGGCGACCCACGTTCGCCTGTTTAACAGTCGTGCTCCACCTGTAACAGCCTGAATTTAAAGAGACATCTATTTAAATTTTGCTATCGACCGCATGGAATTGCGGTGCGATGACTGCTGTATTTCAGGAGCTAAAATGACTGTTTTTTCAACTCGTATTTCGCCTCTGGCCTTGGCCTGTGGCTTGGTTTCCACCTGTGCAATGGCCCAGGACCCTACGCTGACCAATCCGGCGATCAGTGCGGTTTTGGATGGCTATTATCAAACGGCGGATCGTCCCATGGCCGAGCGCCAGGAAGGTTTTGGTCTGGGGGAAACCGAACTGGCGCTCAGCGCCAATATTGACGATATGTTTTACGGCAAACTCACCACCACCATAGAAAACCATGATGGTGATACCGAAGTGAATCTGGAAGAGGCTTTTATTCAGACCTTGGCGATGCCGGCAGGGTTTGCGGTGCGCGCCGGACGTTTCCTGTCTGATGTGGGCTATCTCAATAACCAACATCCTCACACAGACGCCTTTACCGACAGACCGGCGGCTTACCGTGCCTTCCTGGGCAATCACTACTTTGATGATGGTATCCGCTTGAACTATGTGGCGCCGACAGACCTTTACTGGGTAATGGGTCTGGAAGCTTTCAAGGGCGACAAGATGCGTGCCGAGGATGAACACGGCGAGCGCGAGTTCAAGGATGTGGGTGTTTATACCGCTTACACCAAGATAGGTGGCGATATAGGGACAGACAGTTCCTGGCAGTTGGGGCTGTCATATCTGCGCAATGAAAATGGCCGCATGACCCCTTTTGAAGAGCACGCAGGTGAGGAAGAGGAGCATGATCACGGCCACGACCATGAAGGTCACAGCCATGGTGCCTCTTATACGGGTGAAAACACCTATATTGCCGACTTTGTTTATAAGTGGGCACCCAACGGCAACTACAAGTATCAGCATCTGACTGTGAGTGGTGAATATTTCCGGGTGGCAGATTTCGTTGCCGAGGCCGAGCATGAGCATCACGAGGATGAACACGCCCATGCAGAGCCGAAAGATTACCATCAGGGCTGGTATCTGAGCGGTGTCTACCAATGGAGCCCCAGCTGGTCTACCGGGATCCGCTACGGCGAGCTGGATACCCAGCAGGCCCACGACGATCATTTCCACGGTCAGAAGCTGAAAGAAACCGAAGTTAGCCTGGCTTGGCATCACAGCCACTTCTCTACCGTAAGACTGCAGTACACCAATCAGCGTGGCACTAATTTCGACGGTATCGAAGACGACAATGTTATCACTCTGCAATACGTTATGACTCTGGGGGCCCACGGTGCGCATCAATTCTAAATTTGTCGGCCTGGCCACGGCCGCTTTGACTCTGGTGGCCAGTTGGCAGGCTCAGGCCAGCCTGAATATTTTTGCCTGTGAACCTGAATATGCCGCGTTGGCCAAGAGCTTGGCGCCGGATGCGGACATCTATTCGGCCACAACCGCCTTGCAGGATCCTCACCAGGTGCAGGCTCGGCCCAGTTTAATCGCCAAGATGCGCCAGGCTGATCTGGCGGTCTGCGCCGGTGCGGATCTGGAAATCGGTTGGTTGCCTATGCTGCAGATGAAATCTTCCAACGCCAAGGTGCGCTCTACGGATCAGGGGCTGTTTTTTGCAGCCGATCAGGTTGAGACCCTGGATAAGCTGGATTCGGTCGACCGCAGCATGGGGGATGTGCACGCCAAGGGGAATCCGCATCTGCACTTTGACCCGTATCGGATGCTGGATATCGCCAAGGCGCTGAGCGCCAAGCTGGTGGCCCTGGACCCTCAAGGAAAAGCCGATTACGAGGCTGCGCTCAAGGCATTCAGCGAGCGTTGGCAGCAGGCTATTCCCAAGTGGGAAGCCGAAGCGGCATCACTCAAGGGCAAGAAGGTTATCGCCTATCACACCAGTTTCCGCTATCTGTTCAACTGGTTGGGAGTTTCTCAGGTCGCGGATCTCGAGCCCAAGCCCGGGTTGCCCCCCAGCAGTTCACACTTGGCTTCGCTGCTTGAGCGGGCAGGGCAAGGGGATGTCAGTGCCGTGGTAGTGGCATCCTATCAGGATGAACGTGGCGCCAACTGGTTGGGTGAAAGAGCCAAGTTGCCTGTATTGGTATTGCCCATGTCGGTCGGTGGTAACGCCCAGAGTCAGGATCTTTTCAGCCTGTATGACAGCGCCATCTCGCTGCTCAAGAGCGTGAATTGATTATGGACAGCGGACTGTTCAGCATACTCTTGCCGGCCTTTGCGGCCGGCCTGCTGGTACTCTCAACCCATGTGGTATTGGGGCGTCAGGTGTTGAAGCGCGGGATCATCTTTATCGATCTGGCGATTGCCCAAGTGGCGGCTCTGGGGGCGATAGTGGCGCATCTTAACCATGATCTGGAGGATATTCCTTATTCTCATGTATGGATGCCGGCATTGTTTGCCCTGGCCGGGGCCGGAGTCATAGCCTGGTTGTCACGTAAGATGGCCTCTGAGCTGGAGGCCATGATCGGCTGCTTCTACGTGTTGGCTGCTGTGGCTGCCATGTTGCTGCTCTCCAACGACCCCCATGGTGCCGAGCTGCTCAAGCAACTGATGTCGGGGCAGATCCTTTGGGTCAACTGGCCACAACTGATCTTGCCGGCACTGGTTTATGCTCTGGTGTTGGGGCTATTGCTGTGGCGCCCGTCTTTGCTCAATGGCGCCGTGTTTTATCCCCTGTTTGCCCTGGTGATAACCCTGTCGGTGGAGCTGGTGGGTGTCTATCTGGTGTTTAGCACCTTGATTCTGCCGGCACTGGCGCTGAATAAATACAGCGGCCGTTTCGCACTTGGCTGGGCCTATCTGGTCGGGGTATTGGGTTATGTCGCCGGTCTGTGGGCCTCGGCGAGTTATGACCTGCCTAGTGGGGCCGCGATAGTGGCAACTCTGGCACTGAGCGCTCTGCTGTTCCGTGTGCTGCTTGGCTTCAGCGGCCGCCGCTGAGACTGGCGAGATTGAATGCGGCCCCAGTGGCCGCATTTTTTTATGCTGTTAAAAATCAGCGCACAGATGTAAACAAAAGATTGAGCCACAGCAGGCCTGTAGCTATACTGTCCGCCGTTGCATAAGTGGAGTAAATTTATGCTGTTGATAGTCCGTTCTCTGCTGCTGGCGGTACTCTTATTGCTGGCCTTTGTTTTTGGTGGCATTTTTTGCATCTTGCGTCCAAGACACAGAGACAATGTACACCTGTTTGCCCGACTGTTTTCGGCGGTAGCGCCTATACTGGGTGTTAAAGTCATAGTGCGTGCAGGCAAAACCAACCCGGGTGAGCCCTGTATCTTTCTGGCGAACCATCAAAATAATTTCGATATGTTTACCCACACAGCAGCGGTTCCCAAAGGCACTGTCAGCCTGGGAAAGAAGAGCCTGTTGTGGATGCCGCTGTTTGGTCAGCTTTATTGGCTTTCGGGTAATATTCTCATCGACCGTAAAAACCGTACCCGCGCCTTTGAAACCATGGCCGAGACGGCGCGTAAGATCAAAGAGAAATGCCTCTCTGTATGGATATTTCCTGAAGGCACCCGCAGTCGCGGTCGCGGCTTGCTGCCCTTCAAGGCTGGGGCATTTCATACCGCCATAGCCGCCGGAGTGCCTATGGTACCGGTACTGGCTTCCAATCAGTGCCATATCAAGCTCAACCGCTGGAACAATGGCGTGGTGATCATTGAGATGATGGAGCCGGTGGCGACCAAAGGCCTAAGCAAGGCCAATGTTAAAGAGTTGTCCGATAAGGTCCATGCCACCATGGCCAGCAAACTGAAACAACTCAATGCCGAGGCGGCAGCACTTATGGGTAAAACTGTGCCCGCGGATATCGTATAATACCCTCTGACCTATTTTTTCGGAGACAAGCATGTCCATTGAACGTCTGTTGCAGGCACAGAAGCAGGAAAACCGTGACATTATTCAGTCCTTGCTGGATGACGGTTCTGAGGCCGATGCTGAATACACCATAGAGCACCATTTTTCGTCCACTAACTTTGACCGCCTGGAAAAGGCCGCAGTCGATGCCTTTAAATTGGGCTTTGAGGTTAACGATGCCGAAGAGGTGGAACTGGATGATGGTAGTTTGATTTTCTGTTTTGACGCCATTGCCTACCACCAACTGGAAGCCGAACTTCTGGATAAGGCCTGTGAGCAGTTGCTGCAGCTGGCGGTCAAGCATAAGGTTGACTATGACGGCTGGGGCACCTATTACATAGGTGACGAGCTGGAAGATGAAGACGACGAAGAGCAGGACTAAGTCCTGTTACCAATAAAAACACCGGGTTCTTGGCCCGGTGTTTTTGTCTCTGCCAGTTTTGCCGGCAGATTTATTTTCAGTTGTAGTCGACCGGCTTCTCGCCAATAACGACCGGGAGCTCTATCTGTTTACCGGCGCGGATCACCTGCAGTGTGACCTTGGTACCAGGTGTGGTCTCGGCAATCCTGTCCATCAGCATATAGATGCGGGTAACCTCTTCCCCCTGATACTGAGTGATCACATCTCTGGGCCTCAGACCGGCCAGTGCTGCCGGGCCATTGGGTTCTATGCCGGTTACCACTACGCCGCGAAGATCCGGCAAGTTAAGTATTTGCGCCACAACCGGGCTGACGTCTTCACCCGAGATCCCCAGAGCCCCGCGAATAACCCGGCCGTCCTTGATCAGTTTGCCCATGACAGCGTAGGCTAGCTTGATGGGAATGGCGAAGTTGATGCCATGGCCACCCCCTTCACCGCCTATCTGGAAGGCGGCAGTGTTGATGCCTATCAGGCCGCCATGGGTGTCTATCAGGGCACCACCCGAGTTACCGGCATTGATGGCGGCATCGGTTTGCAGAAAGTCCAGGTAGCCTGTGCTCAGGCCGTTACGACCTGTGGCACTGATGATCCCCTGGGTAATGGTTTGCCCCAGGTTATAGGGGTTACCTATGGCAAGCACCACATCGCCCACTTGAGGTGGGCTGTCGAGGTTAACCGGTACGACTGGTAGGTTATCCCCCTGGATCTCCAGCACAGCCAGGTCAGTTTCAGGATCCTGACCGACTACCTCTGCACCGAATTTTCTGCCATCCTGCAATGCCACCACAATCTCATCGGCCTTCTTGACCACATGATAGTTGGTGAGAATGTAGCCTTCCTTGCTCATGATGACGCCTGAGCCCAAGCCCTGCAGAGAACCGCCATTCAGAGGCCGGCTCTGGTTGATACTCAGGCTATAGATGTTCACCACCGCCGGCGCGGCGCGGCGTACCGCTTTGGCAAAGGACAGCTCTGCACCACTGTTTCCCCTGAACTGCAACAGGTTACCACCAAGATTGCCTTCGCCCATAAAACGGCTGACCAGCAGAAAGACTGCTGCCATTACCAGGCCAAAGACCACTGCTTTGCAGATATAGATCAGGGTTTCTTTCATTGTGATGATATTGCTGAATATTAAAAAAGGCTCGTTAGATTAGCATGTTTCTTGCTCTTGCGAACAATAGTCAAGGCCCGGGAAGTCAATTTTGCCCTGAATTGGGCGCCGGAAATAAAAAAAGCGGGGAGAACCCCGCTTTTTCAGGATGGCTGTCAACCTCTGAGGATCAGATACAGGCTGCTATTGCCCCTGACTATCTTCAGTGCCACCGCGCCTTGTTGCTCTTTGAGCTCCTCTTTCAGCGCTTTGAGAGTGGCGGTCTTGGTACGGTTGACCCCAACAATCAAGTCACCTTTTTGCAAGCCACTCATGGCCGCTGGAGAATTCTGGGCGATATCGGTGATCTCGATACCTTTCTTGCTGTTCTCCAGAGTGGCACCGGCCAACATAGGATGAACGGCGCCGGCCGCAGTTTCTTTCACTTGGCTGGCTTCACCCAGAGTGACTTTGACTGTCTTGTCATCACCATCACGTATCAGGCCAAGCTCTAGCTTGGTGCCGGCACCCATGGTGCCAATCTTGGCTCTCAATTCCTGGAAGCTCTTGATCTTGCGGCCATTAATGCTGACGATAATATCGCCTGCCTTGATGCCCGCCTTATCGGCGGCACTGCCTTCCATTACTTCGCTGACAAAGCCACCGTGTTGGGTCTTGAGACCGAAGCCTTGAGCCAGTTCATTGTCCAGATCCCGACCCATGACCCCCAGAACGCCGCGGCGGACTTCGCCGTGTTCAATAATCTGATCCACCAGGCTATGAACCATGTTGGCAGGTATCGCGAAGCCGATACCTACGTTACCGCCGCCGGGAGCCACAATGGCGGTATTGATACCGATAAGCTCGCCGCGCAGGTTAACCAAAGCGCCGCCTGAGTTACCACTGTTAATGGCGGCATCGGTTTGAATGAAGTTTTCCAGCATCTCTATGCCAAGGCCTGTACGCCCCAGAGCGCTGACAATACCTGAAGTCACTGTTTGCCCAAGACCGAAGGGGTTACCTATGGCCACGGCAAAGTCGCCAACCCTCAAGTCATCCGAGTCGGCAGACTTGACTGCCGTGAGGTTGTCGGCCTCAATCTGCAGCAGGGCGATATCGGCATCTTTATCTTTGCCTATCAACTTGGCCTTGATTTCGCGGCCGTCGTGCAGCCCTACCTGAATATCATCGGCGCCATCGATTACATGGTTGTTGGTGACTATATAGCCCTTATCGGCATCTATGATGACACCGGATCCCAAACCGCGAAACGGTCGCTCCTGTACTTGCTCCTGAGGGGCGTTGGGGCCAAAGAAGTAGCGGAATATATCCGGTACCCGTTGGCGGGAAACCTGAGTGCCGGAAACGGCGACAGAGACAACCGCAGGTGTGGTTTGCTCCAACATGGGTGCCAGACTCGGCATGGTTTGGCCGTCTACGGCTTGTGGCAGCGCGGCCTGGGAGACTACAGGGGCCAGTGTCAGGGTGGCCCCTAGGAGGGCGACGGAAACAAGAGATAACTTGGTCTTCATCTATGCATTGCTCCTAATACGGGATCAAATAACCATGTACTGTTTGCCACCGAGGTGGCTGAATCATAAAGGCTCTTACGAGCGTCCGGTAATTAATCCGACTTTAATCCTGTTTAAAAAGTTCATCATTCATTAACAAAGATTAATTTTTATTGCACGCTGACAGGGGACGCAGTCTCTGGCTTTTCTTCCGTGTCAGGCACACTGGTCAGCATAGCTGGCAAAGGGGCCAGTTGCTCCTCTTTGGCCAATCTTTGGCTGCCCTGATTCCAATGCTGATTGAGGCGATTGATCTGTTCTGTCAGTTGTCCCAGCAGTGCCCTTTGTTCGGCCAGATGATCGCTGACCTCCTGCTTGTGTTGGCTCAATTCCATCTTGCTGCGCTCTATGGCAGCCCCTTTATTGCTCTTGCCGAGCCCCCGGCTGACCAAGGTCTTGCCGATATAACCCAGTATCAACCCCAGAATGAAAGCCGCAAACACCAGTGGCCATTCCATATCGACTCCTTAAGTTTGTCTTTGTGTCTTATGCTCTTGCTCGACCCCATAGGGATACCTGGCAAAATATACCCCGAGCGTGGGTCTCATGATACCATTTGCCGCCCCAACTCTGTTGCGTGAGTTGGGTTAGGTACCCATCAAATTAAGGTTAAAAGAGAAGAATTCAAGTGTCGCAGTTAACCCCCTGGCAGCATTACCAACAAGATCTCACCCGTGAAGATTTCAGTCATGACCCGGCGCAGGAGCAAGCGGTAAAGGCATTACAGCGTGTTTATGATGAGCTACAAAGGCCGCAAAAGTCCGGATGGCGCAATTGGTTCAGCCGGGAAAAAAACAGCAAGGTTCAGGGGCTTTACCTCTGGGGCGGTGTTGGGCGCGGCAAGACCTATCTTATGGACACCTTTTTCGATGCCCTGCCGGGTGAGCAGAAACTGAGAGCGCATTTCCATCGCTTTATGCACAGAATTCATCGGGAACTGGACGAGCTCAAGGGAACCCGGGACCCACTGTTGGTTATAGCCAGACAGATGGCGCAGCAATATCGGGTGATCTGCTTTGATGAGTTCTTTGTTTCAGACATCACGGATGCCATGTTACTGGGCACGCTGTTCGAGGCCCTATTCAAGGAGGGCGTGGTCTTGGTGGCCACTTCCAACATAGTGCCGGACGACCTCTACAAGAATGGTTTGCAGCGGGCCAGATTTTTACCAGCCATCGCCGAAATCAAGGCCAATTGCCAAGTGCTGAATGTCGATTCTGGAATTGACTATAGACTGCGGACCCTGGAACAGGCCGAGATCTACCATCACCCGCTGGATGAAACCGCCGAGTGCAATCTGCAACGCTATTTCACCCAACTGGCGCCTGAGTCTGAAGTCTCTGAAACGCCGCTGGAGATAGATGGGCGCAGCATAGTGATCCGTAAGCAGGCCCAGGGTGTTTTGCTGGCCGACTTCCGCGCGCTGTGTGATGGGCCGCGCAGTCAGCGGGACTATATGGAATTGGCGCAGCTGTTTCACACAGTGTTGCTCAGTGGCCTGGAACAGATGGGCGCCCAGCAGACAGGGGATGATATCGCCCGCCGGTTTCTGGCGCTGGTGGATGAGTTCTACGAGCGGCATGTGAAACTTATCATCTCGGCCGAGGTACCGCTCGAGCAGATTTACACAGATGGGCAACTGAGTTTTGAATTTCGTCGCTGCCGCTCCCGTCTGATTGAGATGCAGTCCCGGGATTACCTGGCTTTGGAGCACCTGCCATAGGGGATGATTGCCCCTGTTTTGTTGCCGACAATCCAACCGAATGAGCGCGGTGACCAAGGCGTCGATGGTGCTAAAGCGGTAACGACTTGAAAAAGATCGTCTTTTACGGCGGGATCTCAAAAAGCAGGTGATTTTTAGTTCAGCTTTGTCTATAATCCGCCACCTGCCCACGTTACTCCGCCGATTGGGCGGATTTAAAAGCCAGATTCTTTGCTCGAAGGGGCATAGAAAGGCATTTTTGTGTTATCTGCATCCGCAGGTAGCATGTGACAGAATTTAACTTTGGGTTTTTGTAATAATGAAGACTTTTACTGCTAAGCCAGAAACTGTAGCTCGTGACTGGTACGTTGTTGATGCCGAAGGTAAGACCCTGGGTCGTATCGCCACTGAAATCGCTCTGCGTCTGCGTGGCAAGCACAAGGCTGAGTACACTCCTCACGTAGATACCGGTGACTACATCATCGTGATCAACGCCGAGAAAGTAACTGTGACCGGTAACAAGGCTGCAGGCAAGACGTACTACTCGCACTCAGGCTTCCCAGGTGGCATCAAGCAAATCAGCTTCGAGAAGCTGCAAGCTCACAAGCCAGAAATGATCATCGAGAAAGCAGTCAAGGGTATGTTGCCAAAAGGCCCTCTGGGTCGTGCCATGTTCCGTAAGCTGAAAGTTTACGCTGGCGCAGAGCACAACCACGCTGCACAACAACCTCAAGTTCTTGATATCTAAACGGGATTAAGCAAATGGCTGCAACTCAGTACTACGGCACTGGCCGTCGCAAAACTTCAACTGCTCGCGTATTCGCTAAAGCAGGTAGTGGCAACATCGTTGTTAACCAACGTCCTCTGGATGTTTACTTTGGTCGTGAAACCGCTCGTATGGTTGTTCGTCAACCGCTTGAGCTGGTTGAAATGACTGAAAAGCTGGACATCTATGTAACTGTTAAGGGTGGTGGTATCACTGGCCAAGCCGGCGCTATCCGTCACGGTATCACCCGTGCTCTGATGGAGCTGGACGAAGCTCTGCGTCCTACTTTACGTTCTGCTGGTTATGTAACCCGCGATGCTCGTAAGGTTGAGCGTAAGAAAGTTGGTCTGCGTAAAGCACGTCGTAAGCCACAGTTCTCCAAGCGTTAATATCGCTTTCGAGATACCAAAAACCCAGCATACGCTGGGTTTTTTTATGGCTGAGATTTATCCCTGGCAGCCCTGTATACTCAGGGTTGTTGTAGCAGGTTTAAATGGGGGTGAAACATGAGTTGGCAACTACTGTTGATGGCCTTGGGTTTGGTATTGATCCTGGAAGGGGTGGGGCCCTTATTATTCCCCAACCGCTGGCGTCGTTACCTGTTGGAAGTGGCTTCCCAACCGACAGTTATCATGCAACGCCTGGGCGGCGTCCTGGTTGTTGCAGGAATTGTCATATTGATTATTTTTTCATAAATACTTGCCCCTTCCATGCCAATATCTGTTAGAATCCTGCTTTAACCGCAACCTTGCAGCAAACAATGGGCAAAAATGTAGTTGTTCTCGGCACTCAATGGGGTGACGAGGGAAAAGGTAAGATTGTCGACCTTCTGACCGAACAGGCAAAATTCGTAGTCCGTTACCAAGGTGGCCACAACGCTGGTCATACTCTGGTTATCGATGGTGAAAAAACCGTTCTTCATCTGATCCCCTCAGGCATTCTGCGCGATAACGTCAAGTGCATTATCGGCAACGGCGTGGTTTTGGCGCCCGATGCTCTGATGAAAGAGATCGGCATGCTGAAAGAGAAAGGTATTCCGGTAGAGGAACGCCTGCTGATCTCTGAAGCTTGTCCTCTGATCCTTCCTTTCCACTGTGCGCTGGATATTGCTCGCGAAAAAGCGCGTGGCAACAAGGCTATCGGTACTACAGGACGCGGCATCGGCCCGGCTTATGAAGATAAAATTTCCCGTCGCGGTCTGCGCGTAGGGGATCTCTTCAATCCAGAACTGTTTGCCGAGAAGCTGAAAGAAGTGATGGCCTATCACAACTTTATGCTGACCGAATACTATAAGTGCGAAGCTGTTGATTACCAGAAGACTCTGGATGACGCGCTGGCACTGGCAGACTACCTGAAAGGTCTGTGTGTGGATGTCACCGAATTGCTGGATCAAGCCCGCAAGAATGGCGACAACATACTGTTTGAAGGCGCTCAGGGCACCTTGCTGGATATCGACCACGGTACTTATCCATTTGTAACCTCTTCCAACACTACCGCAGGTGGTGTGGCAACAGGTTCAGGATTCGGCCCACGTCACCTGGACTATGTCTGCGGTATCATCAAGGCTTATACCACCCGTGTGGGTGCCGGCCCATTCCCGACTGAACTGGAATGTGAAATCGGTGATCACCTGGGTACCAAGGGCCAGGAATTTGGTGCGACAACCGGTCGTAAGCGTCGTCCGGGTTGGTTGGACATAGTGGCTATGCGCCGCGCGGTTCAGATCAACAGCATCAGTGGTTTCTGCCTGACCAAGCTCGACGTTTTGGACGGCTTGAAAGAAGTGAAGCTCTGCGTAGGCTATCAGCACCCAGACGGTACTGTGTCCAATGTGACTCCGCTGGCGGCCGAAGGCTACGAGCACGTTACTCCTGTGTATGAGACTATGCCAGGCTGGAGTGAAAACACCTTTGGTGCCACTTCTCTGGAGCAACTGCCGCAGGCAGCAATCAACTATATCAAGCGGATTGAAGAACTGCTGGAAACACCTGTCGATATCATATCAACCGGGCCTGACCGGAATGAGACCATGATTCTGGTGAATCCATTCAGTTAAGTAAAAAGGCCGCCTAAGCGGCCTTTTTCGTTTATGGGGCTTACACTGTTTGCCCTTAAGAATTGGGTTATACTGCCGATGAAAAGACAGTCTATTTGTCATCAGGACAGCTTATGTTGCGTATAGCCCTATTACTCTTGTTAGTAACCAGTGCCAATGTGTTGGCCGAAGAAACCAAGGCCGTGGATATCTACAGCCAGGAAGAACTGCTGGAGCTTATTCGCAGCAAGCAATACCTGACCCGGGTCAAAGCCGATGACTGTCAGCTGGTGCAGGATATTGAGGCGCGCGCCGAAGTGCTCAAGCAGCCGTTGTACCAGTACCTCTGGGGTGAGATGCTTAATTTCGGCATCTGCGTCAAGGCCAATCCGCCCAGAGGAATATCGCTGCTCAGGGATGCCGCCGAGCAGGGCAGTGCCGAAGCCATGGTGCGCATTGCCGAGTATTATAAAGATGGCAAGTTTGTACTGCAGGACAAAGAACGTTCGGTGCAGTACCTGTTACCCGCTGCCGCCAACGGTGACCTGCCGGCCAGAATGATGCTGGTCGAACTGTTTGCCAAGGGTTATGGCAGCCCAAGGGATTATGTCTTGGGGTATCACTGGCTCTACAACCAGGTGTTCAGCGATGAACAGACCCAGCAAGACGCCAAAAGATTATTGCAGCTGTTAGCGGCTAAAATGCCCGCCAGTCAGGTGGAGAAGGCCAAAGAGGAACATCTGCAAAGCCGTTAATTAGCTTGTCGCACTGGATGCGACAACGAAAAAATTGGAAATTGAATGATAAAAGATCCTCATTTTGAGCGAGAACAAGATAAGTACGACAACCCCATCCCCAGCCGGGAATTTATATTGGAATATCTGCGCTCGCAGACCTCTCCCCTGAATCGTGAGCGGATCGCCACGGCCCTCAACATCTCCGACGAAGAACAACTCGAGGCGCTGCGGCGTCGGCTGCGTGCCATGGAGCGCGATGGTCAGCTGGTATTTACCCGTGGCCAGTGTTATGGCCTGCCGGAGCGGATGGACTTGATCCAGGGTACTGTACTGGGCCACAGAGATGGCTATGGCTTCTTCCGTCCCGATGAAGGCGGTGATGACCTGTTTATCAACCATGGTGACATGCTCAGATACTTCCATGGCGACAAGGTGTTGGCGCAAAAGGCCGGCGTCGATCGCAAGGGGCGCCGCGAAGCTCGCATAGTGCGCTTGGTCGCCGAGCGAACCGCCGCCTTGGTGGGGCGTTTCCATGTCGATTGCGGCATGGCCTTTGTTATTGCCGATGATAAGCGGATTACCCAGGAAATATTGATAGACAACGCCGATCGCAACGGCGCCCGTCAGGGCGATGTCGTGGTGGTGGAACTCACCCGCAGGCCGGGGCGCTATGTCAAAGCCGCCGGTAAGGTGGTTGAGGTGCTGGGTAAAGAGATGGCGCCGGGCATGGAGATAGAAATTGCCCTGCGCAACTATGATCTACCCCATACCTGGTCTGCCGCCATCGAAAAGAAACTGCGCAAAATATCCGATGAAGTGCAGGAAGAGGACAAGGTAGGTCGGGTCGACCTGCGGCAACTGCCCTTGGTCACCATAGACGGTGAAGATGCTCGCGACTTTGACGATGCTGTCTATGCCGAGCGCAAGCGCAGCGGCGGTTGGCGCCTGTGGGTGGCCATTGCCGATGTCAGCTATTATGTGCGTACTCAATCGGCGCTGGATCAAGAAGCCCGTGCTCGAGGCAACTCTGTGTACTTCCCGTCACAGGTGATCCCCATGTTGCCGGAAAAGCTCTCCAACGGCCTGTGTTCCCTGAACCCGGGAGTTGACCGTCTCTGTATGGTGGCCGAGATGACAGTGTCGGCGTCGGGTAAGTTATCCGGCTACAAGTTCTATCCGGCGGTGATGCATTCCCACGCCCGTTTCACCTATACCCAGGTGGCGGCCATGCTGGAAGGCGAAGAAGGCCTGGAAGAGCATAAGCCTTTACTGCCGCATCTCAAGGTGTTGCAGGAGCTGTATCTGGCGCTCGATAGCCAGCGGGCCAACCGTGGCGCCATCGCCTTTGAGACGCTGGAAACCCAGTTCATCTTCAATGAGCAGCGCAAGATAGACAAGATAGTGCCCAGAGCCCGTAACCAGGCGCACAAGATCATCGAAGAGTGTATGATCCTCGCCAACGTGGCGGCGGCCAAGTTTGTCAAAAAGCACAAGGGTGAAGTCCTCTATCGGGTGCACGAAGCGCCATCCGAGCAGAAGCTGACTCAGTTCAAGGAGTTTCTGGCTGAGCGGGGGCTCTCCATGGGTGGCGGTCTCGAACCTGAACCCAGTGACTACCAGGCTCTGATGGAAAAAGTCCAGGGGCGCGCCGATGCCGAACTCATTCAGGTGATGTTGCTGCGCTCCATGCGCCAGGCGACTTACACACCGGACAATGAAGGCCACTTTGGTCTGGCGCTGGAGGAGTATGCTCACTTTACTTCGCCGATTCGCCGTTATCCTGACTTGGTGTTGCACAGGGTGATCCGTTACCTGCTCGCCAAAGAGCGTGGCGAAGCGAGCGACAAGTGGACCCCGGACGGTGGCTATCACTATCAGCTCGATGAGCTGGATCAGCTTGGCGAGGAGTGTTCCAACACCGAGCGCCGCGCCGATGAAGCCACCCGTGACGTCTCCGACTGGCTTAAGTGTGAGTTTATGCAGGACCATGTGGGTGACACCTTCGATGCGGTGGTGGCTTCCGTCACCAGCTTCGGGCTGTTTGTGCGCCTCAATGAGCTGTTTATCGACGGCTTGGTGCATATCTCCACCCTGGGCAGCGACTACTTCCAGTATGATCCTATGCGCCAGCGCCTGATAGGTGAGCACTCAGGGCAGATCTACCAGATTGGCGATGCTGTGACGGTTAAAGTCGCCTCGGTCAATCTGGACGACAGACAGATTGACTTGCTGATGGTGGACGAAGAGGGACGCAGCCAGCGCCGTAAAGGCCGCAGCAAGAGTAAGCCGCTGACCGCACGGGAAAGGGTCAATATTGAAGGAGCCCGCCGCTCGGCCAAGGCACAGAAGCCGGCAGGTAAAGGGAGCGCCAAGTCTAAGTCCACAGGCGCATCCGCCAAGAGCAAATCAACCAAGGCTGCCGGCAACGCCGGGGCGAAAAAGCCCAAGGCAGCCAAACGAGTCAAGAGAAAGAAGTAAATGAAAAAACAGGAACTGGTGTTTGGCATTCACGCGGTCGAGTCTTTGCTGAAACACGCTCCGGAGCGGGTGCTGGAAATGTGGCTGCTCAGTGGTCGTCAGGATGACAGGGTCAAGCCCTTGTTGGAGATGGCGGCTCAGTGGGGCATTCGCGCCCAGCAGGCGTCCCGCAAGACACTGGATGACAAGGCCGAAAGTACTCAGCATCAGGGGATCATCATCCGGGTGCGTCCGGCCAAGGTCTTGACCGAAAACGATCTGGAAGCCTTGCTGGACAAGACGGACTCGCCATTTTTGTTGATCCTGGATGGTGTCACAGATCCCCACAATCTGGGGGCCTGTCTGCGAAATGCCGATGCGGCCGGGGTTCACGGCGTCATAGTGCCCAAAGACAACTCAGTGGGGCTGACGCCGACCGTCAGCAAGGTGGCTTGCGGCGCGGCCGAGACAGTACCGCTGTTTCAGGTGACCAACCTGGCGCGTACCATGAAGCGTTTGCAGGAAAGGGGTGTGTGGATTGCCGGCACTGCAGGCGAGGCCGACAGCACCCTGTATCAGGCCGACCTCAAGGGGGCTCTGGCCATTGCCATGGGCGCCGAAGGCAAGGGGCTGAGACGCCTGAGCCGCGAAAGCTGCGACACCCTGATCTCTATTCCTATGGCGGGTAGTGTCTCCAGTCTGAACGTGTCGGTGGCAACAGGTATCTGCCTGTTCGAAGCTGTGCGTCAGCGCCTCTAACTGCCGAATATGGCAGCCTCTCTTGAGAATACGGGCCATAAACTGTATAGCAGTGCCGGCCCGTATCTCATGCAACTGCAACAAGGCTATCTGGGTGAAATCTATGGCATGGCGTTCTTCGAGCGCCTCGGCCGGGATTATCATTCTCAGGTAACCGAGAGCCAGTTAACAGAAAGTCAGTTAACAGAAATCCACTTAACTGAAAGCCAGTTAACAGAAAGCCAAGCCGTGTTTTCTCTACTGTTCAAGGTGGAGCAATATACTGCCAAGGCTTTGCTGAAACTGCTGCCTGAGCTGACGAGTCTGGATGAGGCGTTGTTGGAGCAAGTGCGCATGCAGGCGCAGAAAGAGGTGGACAGTTGGCTTAAGCTTCCCTGGCATAAACTGCTTGCGGCGCTGCTTCTCTGGGTCGAACCTTACCAGCAAAAATATGCCAAGTGGGCGGATGATGCCCAGAGCAACTCTGAGTACGGCGCAGCCTTTCATCTGTTGGAGCAGCATGAAACCGCCATCTATCTTTACTTGCAGGCGCTTGAGCGCGGTGAAAAGCGCGCCGCGTTAATCCTGGAGCGTTTTCTTGGAGCTCTTTAGTTGAAAGAGCTCTTCAAGCGCGGGAGTTACTGAAAGGTATAGAGCAGGTTGAAGGTGGTGATGGTATCTGTCTGCTTACTGCCTTCCGGCACCACTTCTGTATATTTGACGTTGAAGCCTATCTTGAAGGCCCAGTCCTGAAACAGGGTGTTTTTATAGCCCATGTCCAGTGCCAGAGTATTGTTATTTTCGCCCACCTCGGCGGTCAGGTCGGCAGTGAAACTGGTGTACTCGTGGATCTTCTGTTCAAACTTGGCCGCGGTCCGTAGGATCACATCTTTCTCGGCCACAGGATCCGGCGCCGCGTCAGTTTCTATCGGCATGTTGTATCGGTAACCCGGGCCGACTTCGAGACTCAACTTGGTACGGCGGGTGCTGATGGCATCGAAACCATAACCGCTGGAAACCGTGTAGATCTCTGTGTAGGAACCGAACTTGTCCCAGATGAATTCACCACGGCCAAAGATATAGCCGCCGTTGAGTTTGTAGTTGGACTGCAGCTGCAGATCGTATTTTTCGGCAGTGGTTTTTTCAGAGTCAGAGGCGAAATAGGCCTTGAGGGTTCCTTCCTGCTTGGCGTTTTCCGTGTCGTAAACCAACTTGGTACGACCGTTGAAACTGCTTGAGTCTGTGTTACCTGTGTTGAGCTGAAAGCCGGCCTCAATTTCAGCGGTGAAGTCGCTTGGAGGCTCGCGATAATCCGGCGGCACCAAGGCCCACGCCGAAGTCGGTAGCGCAAACAATAACGCCAATACAGAGGATCTTGTCATTATTCTTATGTCTTTTGCTGTGACTGCCATAAATTTAGCGTCACATAATACCTGCTCATGGGGCCGAGGCAAAGTTATTGCTTGAGTTTACCGCAGCCTTTATGTACTATTTCGCGCCTAATTCAGTCACATTAATTTTCGTTCCTTGCCTCAATTTGGTCTGACTGAGCCAACAACGAGGCTAGATAACCGTAAGGAGCACTAAATGCGTCATTACGAAATCGTATTTATGGTTCACCCTGATCAGAGTGAACAAGTACCAGGTATGATTGAGCGCTACACAGGTGTTATCACCGAAGCTGGCGGTCAAATCCATCGTTTGGAAGACTGGGGTCGTCGCCAACTGGCTTACCCAATCCAGGATCTGCACAAGGCTCACTATGTTCTGATGAACGTTGAGACCACTGCAGAGTCTGTTGAAGAGCTGGAAACTGCTTTCCGTTTCAACGACGCCGTTCTGCGTAGCCTGGTGATGCGCACTAAAGCTGCCATCACTGAAGCATCTCCAATGGCCAAAGCTAAAGACGAGCGCGATTCACGTCGCAGCGCCGTTAGCGAAAAAGCTGCTGAAGAAACCCAAGAAAACGCTGAAGCAAGCGCTGAGTAAGTTTTTCTGTGACCACCAATCACTTGGTGTTGTCCGGTACCGTCATTCGGTCCAGACACTTTGATAGCCCGGCTGGAATACCTCACACGGTACTTCAATTGGAACACAGGTCGCAGCGTTTCGAGGCCGATTTGCCCAGAAACGTCTACTGCCAACTTCAAGTGATATTGAGTGGTGAACGCTTCAAGAGCGTAGCAGACAAGCTGAAAGCGGGTGTGGATATCCAAGTCAGTGGTTTTCTGGCTCTACAACAGAGTCGCAATGGCCAAAGCCGACTGGTGTTACACGCCGAAAATGTCGAATTGAAAAATTAGGAGACTGTCAAATGGCACGTTATTTCCGTCGTCGTAAGTTCTGCCGTTTCACTGCTGAAGGTGTTACGGAGATCGATTACAAAGATATCGCTACTCTGAAAAACTACATCACAGAAAGCGGTAAGATTGTTCCAAGCCGTATCACTGGTACTTCTGCCAAGTATCAGCGTCAACTGGCTCGCGCTATCAAGCGTGCTCGTTATCTGTCACTGCTGCCATACACTGATCTGCATCAGTAATCGGCACTGTTCTAGCTAGAGGAATTGATAATGAACGTTATTCTGCTTGATAAAATCGCAAACCTGGGCAACCTGGGTGACCAGGTATCAGTTAAGGCCGGTTACGCTCGTAACTACCTGCTGCCAAAAGGCAAAGCTGTTGTTGCCAACGCTGAGAACGTAAAAGTTTTCGAAGCTCGTCGTGCTGAGCTGGAAGCCAAGCTGGCTGCCGACCTGGCCGCTGCCACTGCTCGTGCAGAGCAGATCTCTGCTCTGGAAGCGGTTGTTATCGCTTCTAAAGCCGGTGACGAAGGCAAGCTGTTCGGTTCTATCGGTACCCGTGACATCGCTGACGCAGTAACTGCTGCCGGCGTTGAACTGGCCAAAGCCGAAGTACGTCTGCCACTGGGCGCTCTGCGCACTACTGGTGACTTCGAAGTTGAAGTTCAGCTGCACACTGAAGTAAAAGCGGTAGTTAAAGTAACTGTTGTTGCTGAAGCTTAATCCCGGCTTTTACTAGAAAAACACCGCCTTCGGGCGGTGTTTTTTTATGCCTGTTTGCTGGCCGGGGCCGACGGTTTTTCCCCTTTCTTCTTCGCCTGCTAATGCCAAACTTAAGCACACTGTCACTTACCCACAGTTATTGTGGCTATCTCAGGCAGAATCGCTGCTGACTGGATTGCTTATTACTACAGAGACAAAACACCCGCCGGGGCGGGTGTTTTCTGGGTTATTGCAGATTAGTGGCTATCAGTTGCGCACCAGTTCCAGCTCTTTGAGCAGGTTGTCGGCATGATCCACTTCATCCATCATCCACAGAATGTAGCGGATATCCACGTGCACGGCGCGGGTGATGGTGGGGTTGAAGTACCAATCTTTGGTGATGGCTTCATAGGTGGAGTCAAAGTTGAGGCCAACCAGCTCGCCCTTGCCGTTAAACACAGGGGAGCCTGAGTTACCACCTGTGGTATCCACGCTGGAGAGAAAGTTAACCGGTACAGAGTTGAACTCGGCCGGGTTATCCAGGCAGGAGAACAGGCGGCACAACCAGCTGCGGGGATCCTGATACAAGTGCTGCACCTTATGCTCGCCCAGTCGTCCCTGCTTGATGGCATCCAGCAGCTTTTGCGGTGCATTGTAGGGCTCTACACCTGTGTGCTTGGCAACTATCCCTTCCAGCTTGGTAAAGGGTTGCTTGTAGAGCGCATCACGGGACTGATAGCCATCGACCATACCATAGCTGATCCTTAAGGTGCCGTTGGCATCCGGATAGACAGGCTTACCCATGGCCTTGTTATAGGCAATGATCGCCTTCATGTAGGCGGGGCGGGCGATGGACAGCTTACCGGCCAGTTCCTTGTCGGCTTTTTCCTGCGCCATATTGGTGTCGTACAGGGCCACTGCCATGCGAATGAAGGGATCGCTGCTGCTCTCGAAAGCTTCCGGCTTGGCCTGCATCCAGTTGAGGCGTTTCTCTTGGTCGGTCAGCTCGGTCAGGGCATACATGCCTTCGAGCTTGTCGCCCAGGCTGATACCTTGCTCGGGTGTCAGCAACTGATCCATCACGGCGACCCGGTTATCCTGCGCCAGATAGGCGTCGATATCCATTTGCCACAGTGTCTTGTCGACGCTGATATCGAAGCTGGAGTCAAGTCGCTTGAGACGGGCGGCGAACATCTTCATGTCACGCTCTTGATAACCCGCTTCGCGCTCGGCATCCGGCTTTTGGTTTTCTTTGGCCAGGCGATAAAGCTGCTTGGCGGCGCTGAGCAAGGCACTGGATTGAGCATTGTCAAAATAGTAGCTCTGCTGATACTTGTGCTGTTGCTCGGCCAGCAGTTGTTCGAGCTCACTCAGTTGTGCCGTCAGCGGCTGTGCGTCTTTATCTTTGGCCAGCCAGTCGCGGAAGGCATTTTCCTCGACCTGCTTGATAGCGGCAATATCTGTGGCGTGGAAGCCATCCAACAAGCCGTTGAGTTTTTTCATCCGGTTGGCCATGCCGGCCAGAGTACCGGCATACTTGATGGCGATATCCTTGTCGGAAGCGCCCATGCCCTCAATGGTGTCGATTCTGGCCTGATAGCGGGCGGCTTGAGTCGGGTAGAGCCAGTCGCTGGCGAATCTCAACTCTGAGGTCAGGCGGTAGCGGCTGGTTGAACCTGGGTAACCGGCCACAAACACGCCGTCACCGGCCTTAACGCCATCGGCATTGACCTTGAGGAAGCTCTTGGGCTGATAAGGCACGTTATCCTCGGCATAGGCCGCCGGCTTGCCATCCTTGCCGACATAGGCCCTGAGGAAGGTAAAGTCGCCGCTGTGGCGAGGGTATTCATAGTTATCTATGTCGCCACCGTAACCGCCAACACTCTCGGGTGGCGCATAAACCAGGCGCACATCGCGAATAATCAGCTGTTTGATCAGGTAGTATTCAAGTCCATTGTGGAAACTACGTACTGAGCAGCGGTAGTTGTCGTCGGCTTCACACTCTTTGACCAGCGCCTTGCTGTTGGCTTGGATGGATTCATAACGCGCCAGTGGCTCGGTCGGCAGATTGGCAGTTATTTTATCTGTGACATCTGTGACCGCCTCGGTGACATAGAGGCGCTCGTTGGGGCCAGCCGAAGGCTCCAGGCGTTGTTCTTTGGCCAAAAAGCCGTCGGCCAGATAGTTGTGTTCTTTGGTGCTGTTGTATTGAATACCCCGATAGGCACAGTGATGGTTGGTGACAACCAATCCTTGGGGTGAGACGAAACTGGCGGTACAATAGCCGAGGCCCACCACGGCGTTCATGGGATACTTTCCGAGATCGGCCAGTTGCTCTGCCGGGATGGCGATGCCGCGCTCACTGAGCTTGTCGGCAATAGAGGGCATTTGGTAAGGTTGCCACTGCCCTTCATCGGCTATGGCGAGGCCAGAGGTCAGCGCCAAGGCTGCAGCCAATGCATTGCGCATGTTCATTCCTTATTTATTGTTAATGTCCGTTTGGATATGAAAAACAGGTTATTGTAGGTGTAAAATTCCTGTTCTGATTGAACCGGGTTTTATATCACATTTTGCCTGATTGTTGGAGAGTTGGAGATTTATGCAACAGCAAGGTGCCTTTAAGGCCAAAGACAAGCGAAGAGACGTCCAGGTTGACGCGCTCAAGCTGCCCCCCCATTCCATTGAGGCGGAACAATCCGTGCTCGGGGGACTAATGCTGGATGCAGAGGCTTGGGACAAGGTGTCCGAGGCCGTGGTCAGAGAAGACTTTTACTCCCGTTCCCACAGGCTGATTTTCGGTGCCATGCAAAAGCTGGTAGAAAACGGCCAACCCATAGATTTGATTACGGTTTCAGAACAACTGGAACTGACTGACGAGCTGGAAGATGCCGGTGGTTTTACCTATCTGGGTGAAATCGCCAAGAATACCCCCAGCGCCGGTAACATTCTCTCCTACGCCGAAATCGTGCGCGAGCGTGCCGTGGTGCGGGAGATGATCCGGGTAGCACATGAGATTGCCGACGCCGGTTACAACCCTGAGGGGCGGGACTCAGGCGCCTTGCTGGACTTGGCCGAAACCAAGGTGTTCAAGATAGCCGAGCAGCGCGCCAACGCCAACGAGGGCCCGGAGGGGATCAAGACCATCCTCGAAAAAACCGTCGACAAGATTGAGCAGCTGTACAACAACCCGCACAACGGTGTGACCGGGGTATCCAGCGGCTTCTCCGATCTGGATAAGATGACTGCAGGTTTCCAGTCCGGTGACCTGATCATTGTCGCGGCCCGTCCTTCCATGGGTAAGACCACCTTTGCGATGAACCTGTGTGAATACGCGGCGCTCAATGAAAACAAGCCAGTGCTTATTTTCAGTCTTGAGATGCCCTCGGAACAGATCATGATGCGTATGCTGGCGTCGCTTGGCCGGGTGGATCAGACCAAGATACGTACCGGCCAGTTGGATGACGATGATTGGGCGCGGGTGTCCTCTACCATGGGGATCATGCTCGAGCAGGGCAAGATGTATATCGATGACAGCTCGGGCCTGACGCCGACCGAAGTGCGCAGCAGGGCCAGGCGTATCGCCCGGGAATACGGCGGTCTGTCTATGATCATGGTCGACTACCTGCAGCTGATGCAGGTGCCGGCGCTGGCCGATAACCGGACCCTGGAAATTGCTGAAATCTCACGCTCGCTCAAGGCCTTGGCCAAGGAGCTGGAGATCCCGGTGATCGCTCTGTCGCAGCTGAACCGCTCATTGGAGCAAAGGGCCGATAAGCGCCCGGTAAACTCTGACTTGCGTGAATCCGGCTCTATCGAGCAGGATGCGGACCTTATCATGTTTATTTATCGTGACGAGGTGTATAACGACGATTCGCCCGATAAAGGCACGGCAGAGATCATCATAGGTAAGCAACGTAACGGCCCCATCGGCCGGGTCAGGCTGACTTTCCAGGGGATGTTCTCCCGCTTTGACAATTACGCCGGTCCGCAATTTGAAGAGGACTAAACCTCTGCGGACGGTTTTCCCGGCGCGGCCAGAGAGCGCGCCATCCAATCCAAGATTGAAGGTAAGCTTTGAAACCCTTTCCCAGAGCAGAGATTAGCAGCCGGGCGCTGCAACATAATCTGGCCAGGCTGCGTGAGATCGCGCCCGCCAGCAAAGTTATTGCTGTCGTCAAGGCCAACGGCTATGGCCACGGCTCGCTGAACGTGGCCAAGAGCCTGAGCAGTGCCGACGGCTTCGGTCTGGCGCGGCTCGAAGAAGCGTTGGAGCTCAGGGCCGGTGGTGTAACGGCCAAGCTGTTGTTGCTCGAAGGTTTTTTTCGCAGCACTGAGTTGCCTCTGCTGGTTGAGCATGACATAGACACTGTGGTGCATCATAAGTCGCAGTTGCAGATGCTGGAGCAGGCCAAGCTGGATAAGCCGGTAACTGTGTGGCTCAAGGTCGACAGCGGCATGCACAGATTGGGTTTTCGCAGCGACGAGTTTAGCGATGTGTATCAGCGGCTGCTGGATTGCCCGCAAGTGGCCAAGCCCATCAATCTAATGACCCATTTCGCCTGTGCCGATGAGCCGGACAATGACTATACCCGCAAGCAGCTGGAGCATTTCAACCAGCTCACCGCCGGGTTGGATGGCGACCGCAGTCTGGCCAACTCGGCCGGTGCCCTCTATTGGCCCAGCAGCCAGCAAAATTGGATTCGCCCGGGTATCGCCCTCTATGGGGTGTCGCCTGTTGTCGGTGACCGAGGCGCCAACCACGACCTGCAACCGGCCATGAGTCTGGTGTCACAGTTGATAGCCGTGCGCGAGCACAAGGCCGGGGAGAGTGTGGGCTACGGGAGTTTTTGGCGTTCATCAAGAGATACCCGCCTCGGCGTGGTGGCCATAGGTTATGGTGATGGTTATCCACGCAATGCCCCCGAGGGCACGCCTGTGCTGATCAATGGTCGCCGGGTGCCTGTGGTTGGCAGGGTGTCCATGGATATGCTGACTGTGGATCTGGGGCCGGATGCCCGGGATGCGGTCGGTGATGATGCCCTCTTGTGGGGCCCGGCATTACCGGTGGAAGAGGTGGCGGCTCATATCGAAACCGTGGCTTATGAACTGGTGACCAAGCTAACTCCCAGAGTGGCCGTCTGCCTCGATTAAGTGAGTCATGCCATTGAGTTGGCAAACAATAAAGGGCGCCTGGGCGCCCTTTGTCATTACTGATTCTCGAAACAGATCTCTATGTAGGCCGAGCCCTTGGGAGCGACAAAAGGCATGATGATCTTCTGGCCCTGGGCCTGATGGGAAATCTTGTGACCTATGCCGGAAACCACTACAGGGGTGGCCATTTCAAACTCATAGCCCTTGTCCGACAGCAGGTTCTTGGCGCCGCCGGTCACCATGTTGGTGATTTCCCCCACCAGATCTGTCACTTCTTCATTGATATTGCCGGGATTCTCTCCCAGCATATTTTGCATTATCTCCAGGATCAGTCCTTGTTCAAAGGTGATCGACAGCGACCCTTTGGTCTGCGGGCCCACCATACCGATAAGCCCGGAGACATCGCCCTTGGCCAGGTTGTCTGTCTTGAGTCTGGGCTTGCCCGGGGTCAACTGCATGTTGGCCATGGTGGAAACCACATTGAGAAGTGACTGAAGAAAGGGATTGATAAAAGTGACATTCATGCCGGATTTGTTCCTCTTGCTGCCTAGGGAAGTGCAGATAGCGTAAGGCTAATCCATAAGCGGTTTGACTCCCGCCCACTGGATCACACTCTTATTAGCTTAGAACAATGGCTTGGGCTCTGTGGCGATTTCTTGCCCGGAAAAACTGTGCCCGGTATAAAAACCGGGCACAGAGCGAGCTTCAGGAGACTTTTTCGATTTTCGCCGGTAGCCCCTGGCGGGCCGAGGCGCCGCTGGCCCAATCCACCAGAGGGTAGGAACCCGAACGGCTGGGATCCAGCACAGCGAGATCGTTGAGGTTAACCCCGGCGCGGATCAGCGGATTGGCAGCAACCTGCTTGCCATCTATGCTGAATGCCCGCGCGCCGAGCTCCTTGTGACCAAAGCCGTGTTCGATGGCGATGCACTCGGGATGCACGCCGGCGACGCACTCCACCAGTGCCAGCACACTGCCGTTGGGGGTGCTGATTTTCACTGTATCCCCTGTGGCTATCCCCAATCTTTGGGCCGTGTCTTTATTGATCCGCACCGGATTATTGGGGTGCACTTGCCTGAGCCTGTCAGAGCCGATACTCATGGAGCTCATGGTGTGTGACTTGTAGCTCGACAGCAACATGGGCCAGGACTGGCGGTCGAAGGCTTGCCTGAGCTCTGTGCCATCGACCAGGCGTTGACCATAGCTGCGCGGACAGCCACTGAGAAACTCGCCGCTCTGGGAGTGACGGCGACTGCCCACCTGGGGGTTCCACAACATCATAGGCTTGGGCCAGACTTTGGTGGGGTTGCCTTCGGCGTCCCTGGCCTTGTTCATTGATTCGAAACGGCCACCGCGGGCATAGAGATAAGCCACCCTGGATGCTTCCTCTTCGCCGAGACGGGCCTTGAGTTCGGGAATGATCCTGGCAACCCCGGACCAATAGAGATCTTCCTTGCCGATTGCGGGGACTTTCTCTCCCAACCAGGCGACGTTAGCGGCGCCGTAGAGAGAAAAGTCGGCGGCGCGGGTCAGCGGGTGGCGTGTGCCATCATGGGCCTGCACAGCGTTTTCACCGAAGCCGGGCAGGGCCAGCGCCATGGCAACCCGGGTAAGAAAGCTTTCCATACACACGGGATCGCCATCCACTGTGTGTTCCACCCTGGGTTTGACTATCGGCCAGCGGCCGGTGGCTATCTTGGTCATGGTGCCCTGCCAGGCCGAGGTCCAGCCCCAGGACTCATAGGTGAGGGTATCCGGCACTATATAGTCGGACAGTGCTGTGGTTTCGTTGATAAAGCTGTCGATACTGATAAACAGCGGCAGCACCTTGGGGTCTTTGAGTTTTTCGCCTATGGCGGCGCCGAGCCCGGCCTGGCCATAGACAGGGTTGCCCATATGGTTGATCCAGGCCTTGAGCGAATAGGGGTAACCGTTGACCGCCGCGGTTAGATGCTCGCTCAGCATGGGCGCCGAGATCGGGAACCAGGGTTCCCTGGCCGGGTAGGGGGACTCGCCGGCCTGCTGCTTGCGCTTGTATTCCGAGCTTTTTTCATAGGGAAAACGGGAGCGTGACAGGAATACTCCCTTAGGCTGTACCATGCCGTCAAACTCGGCCAGATTGTAGCGCGGGCCTTTGCCGAAGGCCGGGAAAGTGCCGCCCTTGGCCAGCGCGCCGCCCTTTTGGTTGATATTGCCTATCATGGCGTTGAGCATCATGATGGCCCAGGCGGTATAGAAGCCATCGCTGCTCATGGTGCCGCCATGGCTGATCACCGCCGCCTTGCTGCCATGGCTGGTGAACTTGTTGGCCAGGGCCTCAATCTCATCAACCGGCACATCGCATTCGGCGCTGTATTGCACCAATGTCTTGAGCCGGGCCGATTCGGCCAGCAGGCTGAAACTGCTTTTGCAGGCCAGGCTCTGGCCATTTGGGCCTGTGAGTCTGCGGTCCACTTCGAGCTGCGCCTTAGTGCAGGCCTCGGCGGCCATGGGTTCACCGCTGACGGCGTCCAGCACCAGCAAGGGGTCTTCATCACCGAAGGGCTTGCCGCTGAAGGCCAACCCCAATTCGCTGGCGCGCAGATATTGGCCGTATCTCGGATGCGCCTGGTCTGAATGCACCAGGAAACCTGCATTACTGAAACCGCGGAAACCGGCGGTTTTGGCGGCCTTGGCATTGGGAGCACTGAGAAACTCGGCGCTGTAGCGCTGATTGTCGATGATCCAGCGCAGCATGGCCATCGCCAGCGAGGCGTCTGTGGCCGGGCGGATCGGCAACCAGACATTGTCCGGTGCCGACGCCAGGTTGGAGGTGTTGGGCAACATGGGCGAAACCACAACATAGCTGAAGTTGCGGTTGTTGACCCTGGCATTGGCCAGTTGCCGAGCCTGGCGCTTGAAGGGGTTGCCGGACTGCTGCGGTGAAGTGCCGATGAACAGCAGAAACTCGGCATGATCCCAGTCCGGTTTCAAGTGGGCGTACTTTTTCAGATCGTCCAGCAAGGCGCCGGCACCGGCCCGATAGCTGAAGCCACAGTAAGAGCCGTGGTTGGCAAAGTTACGGGTGCCGAAGCTGTTGAAAGTGAAGCGTTTTATCAGCGTGTCCCGCCCTTCATCCGAGGCGTTGCTGACCAACAGCTGATTGGCCTTGGGGCCGTATTCAGGGTTGGCGGGATCCAAAGGCGTGTTGAGATCGCGAATCGCCCTGAGTCCATCCACATGGCCTTCACCAAACAGATCGCCGCCTTCGACAACCTCCTTGAGCAACTGCTCGAAGGCTATGCTCTGCCACTGGCCCGAACCTCTGGGGCCGACCCGTTTCAGGCAGCGCGTTACCCGATAGGGGCTGTCCAATAATTCCAGCATGGCGTTACCGCGGGCGCAGGCGGTGGAACGCCCGGCAAGCCCCTGCTCCTGCCAGGCGCTGGTGGACACCAGGGCATCGCGCACCGGGGTGTCAAAGTCCAGGTGTTCACGGGCCGACAGCGGATGATAAGGATTACCACTGATACGGATAATGCTGTCGGTTTCATTATCGATACGGGCTCGTACCCCGCACTTGGTCCAGCAGCCGAAACACATGGTGTTGGCCAGACGCTGGTTGTCATTGGCGCTCAGTTGGCCACTATTCAGGTCAACCCTGAGCTCAGGTGCCAGCGAGTTGCCATGAATCGCTTCTTGGGTGTTTTTGCCCGAGCTGCCATTGACCAGGCCCTTGCCTAGCTGGGTCAGGGTATGGCTGTAGCCTGCAACAAACAGTCCGGTACCACCTGTGATGGCAGCCCCTTTGATAAAACGGCGCTTACTCTTGTCCATTATGCGGCTCCTTTCAGTCCGGTGGCAGACTGACGTATCAGTTCGGAAATCAGGGTGATCAGGGCCAGCCATAGGCCAAAGGTACCCAGGATCCCCAGCAGCCCCTGTGGGCCCCAGGGCAGTTCATAGAAGTAGGTGCCGGCGCCATACTTGGGATCTGTCTGCGCCTGGATAAGCACCAGCCAGCGAAAACCCCAAGCCAGGTGGATGGCGGCAAAGCTGCCAAACAGCAAGGCCCAGCGGGGTAGATGTCTGAAGGCCAGCAGCAGCGCCAACAAGGCCAGGGTGGCCAGCACCCAGATAGCGGCCAGTTGCCAACTGGGGCTGTCGCCGAGCAGTAATCTGGCCTCATTGGCGCTGTTGCCGCCACTGAGAGCCCAGCCGATAAGCAACAGGGCAAACAGGGCGAAGGAGCCACGCAGCCAGAGCAGCAGCTGTTTGTCGGTCTCCTGCTTATGGCCGTTGAACAGGCGGTTGAGCCAAATCAGCATGCCGCTGCCGGCGGCCAGGGCGCTGGCGGCGAATAGAGGCGGCAGCCAGTAGCTGTGCCACAGTGGCCTGGCCTTGATGGCCATGGTTTCCATGCCGGTGTAGAGGGCGATACTCAGGCCGCTGAGCAGGGCAACCCAGGCCAGAGGTTTGAGCCAGGGCTCGCCTTGCCAGTTCCCCAGGCGTAACCAGTATCCCAGGCGGCTCCAGCCATCTTTGGGCTGAGTCGGAAGGGAAGGGCGCAGCAAGAGGTAGGCAAAGGCCAGCGCCGCTGCCATAAATAGCGGCAGTAACCAGGCGCCATACCACATCCAGGAATCCAGCCTGAGCTGCATATAGAAGTGCCAGGCGCGGGCGGGTTGGTGCAGATCGGCCAAGAGTGCCACAGGTGCCACTATGGCTGTGCTGAGGATCAGGCTGCCGCAGAGTGTCAGCAGGCGCCTATCTTTGGCGCCGGGGCGGATAATGGTCAGCGCCGCAATCCACACCGCGGAATAGGCCAGTCCCATCATAAAGAAGTACTGCACCGCCCAGGGTAACCAGGTGATGGCGATATCCGGGGTCAAGATCTCTTTAATGTCCATGGTGCAACTCCTCTCCAGTGGCGGTCATCAGGCTGCGAACCGGTGCTTCGCCGCGGATCCTTTCTTCAAATGCGGCTGTCATCCCCAGATAGAATACGCAGGGCGAGGTTTCGGCCGAGGGCTTGAGTACCTTGATCTCGTCTCTGTACTCGGCCAGCATGCGACTGATTTGGCTGCCGGGATCGTTGAGATCGCCGATGATCCTGGCTTCACCGACACAGGTTTCGACGCAGGCGGGCAGCAAGCCCGCCTCCAGCCGATGGGCGCAGAAGGTGCACTTGTCGGCGGTGTTGGTGTCATGGTTGATAAAGCGCGCATCGTAGGGACAGGCCTGGACACAGTAACCGCAGCCAACACACCAGTGGCTGTCGACCACCACTATGCCGTCCTGGCGCTGGAATGTGGCGCCTGTGGGGCAAACCGGGATGCAGGGGGGATTTTCGCAGTGGTTGCAGAGCCTGGGCAGCATCATAAAGGCGCTTTCCTGCCCTTGAGTCACTTCATACTGGTTGACTGTGGTACGAAACTGTCCCAGTGGGGGTTGGTTTTCTATGGTGCAGGCGACAGTACAAGCCTGGCAACCAACGCAGCGGCGCAGATCGATCAGCATGCCATAGCGTTTGCCACTGGTTGCCTGGGGCTTGGAAGTCGATGCCTGGGCGACGGGCAAAAACGCAGCTCCGGCGCTGATGGCGGCGATTTGCCCCAGTAGTTGACGTTTACTCTTGTCCATACAGACTCCTGAGTCTTGCGGTGATTGGAAACCCACCGGGCTCCTATTGCCTGTATTCTCGGCAACTGGCGCCCCTGGTCTCTATAGTGGTTTTCCACATATCGGGGCCGCTATTGATCCAGCGCAAGAAATTGAGGCTAGAATGGCGGGCAGACTGATGCTGACCCAGCCGCTTGTGGCCGCAAGATTTCCTAACCGGAGCCAAAATCAAGAGATGAGAACCCTGTATCTGCTGTGTTATCTGTTTGCGACTGTACTGCTCGGCCATTGGCGGTCAGCTGCGGCAGCGACTGAGCCTTTGCCGCTATCAGGCCCAGCCATGACAACTGGAGCGCTGACCGATAAGGCGGTGGTGGATATAGGTGTGTTGGCTACCCGGGGCTACAGCGACAGCATCAACCGCTGGCAACCCACCATGAATTGGCTCGAGCAGCAGATCCCGGGATATTACTTTCGCCTGCACCCCCTGACGCTGGAGCAGCTGTCGCAGGCGGTGGCCGCCCAGGAGCTGGACTTTGTGATCACCAATCCGGGCCAATCTGTGCTGTTGGCGCGGCAATACTCCTTAAGCTGGCTGGCAACCCTCAAGAGCCGCCTCAATGCCGGTGAGCCGATGCAGGTGGGTTCGGCGCTGGTGGTAAGAAGCGAGTCCAGCCTGCAACATCTGCAAGATCTCAGGCACAAGCGCCTGGGGATAGTCTCGACCCAGGCCTTCGGTGGCTACCTGACCTTGGTGTATGAAGCGCGGCTCAAGCAGATAGACCTGCCAAGCTATGTGGCCGAGATCCAATCTTTGGGATTCCCGTTGGATAATCTGCTCTATCGCCTGCGCGATGGCAGCATAGACGCCGCCGTGGTGCCTGTCTGTCAATTGGAGCAGATGGCGGCGGAGGGGCTTATCGATGCCGGGCACTATCGGGTGCTGGACAACCAGGCGCCGGCGGGGTTTGCCTGCGAGGTGTCTACCCGCCTCTATCCCAACTGGTCCATGGCCAAGACCAGCCGTGCCGGTCAGGGGCTGGCCAAGCAGTTGACCCTGGCTCTATTGGCACTGCCGGAAGACAGTGAGGCGGCCAAAATGTCCGGCTCGCTGGGGTGGACCACGGCGGTCAGTCAACTGGCCATTGATAAGCTGCTCAAGGATCTGGACCTGCACCCATTGCAGGCGCCTTGGTGGCAAAGGGCGCTGCAGTGGCTCAAGGCCCACAGTCATTGGGGCTGGAGCTTGCTGGCGCTGCTGGTGCTGCTCAACGGTTATCACTTCTGGCTCGAATACAGTTTCAGCCGCCGCGGCCGGGAACTGGCCAAGGCCCAGCGGCAACTGAGTGAAAACCTCAGTCTGCTGGAACATGCCCAGCGGGCGGCGGTGGCTGGTGAACTGGGCGCCAGCCTGGCCCATGAGCTGAACCAACCTTTGGCGGCCATAGGCAACTATTGCCACGGCGCCAGTGTCAGGCTGCAACAGGGGCAACTGGACAAGTTGCCGCTGGCACTGGAACAGATACAGGCGGAAGTGGGCCGCGCCCACGGTATCATTCAAAGGCTCAGGGGGCTTTTGAAAAAGCGCCCGCCGCAAAAGCAGTTGCAGCCGTTCAGCCCCTTGCTGAGCGAGACGCTTATTCTGCTGGGGCATGAACTGGAGAAACAAGCGATCCGCGTCGATTGGCAGATTGTCGGCGAAGAAAGCCCCATGCAACTGGATACGGTCGCCATGCAACAACTCTTGTTGAATCTGCTTAAGAATGCCATCGAAGCCTTGGCTGAAGAGCCTAAAGCCGAGCGAATTATTGCGCTGCGGCTGGATTATCAATCTCAGCCCGGCAAGCTCTTGCTGGAAGTGCAGGACAATGGCCCAGGGCTTAAACAGGATGGCAAGAGCCTGATGCAGGCCTTTACCAGTACCAAGAAAGATGGCCTGGGGCTGGGGCTGGTGATCTGCCGCGAAATTGCCGAGAGCCATGGCGGCAGCATCAGCCTGCTGCAGCCGCCTGAGGGTGGTTGTCTGGTCACAGTGTTGCTGGCTTAAACCCGTTTTGCCAAGGAGAAAGAAAAATGCCGGGACAATTTGCGGCCCAAAACAGTTCACCGACTGATGACAAGCGTCAGTCAGTCTATCTGGTGGATGACGATGATTCGGTGCGGCGCTCGTTGGGCTTTATGCTGGAAGGCTATGGTTTTGAGGTGCAGGCCTTTGAAGATGCCGAGCATTTTCTCAAGGCGCAGCTGCTGGAGCAGCCCGGCTGCCTGATCCTCGATATGCGTATGCCAGGGCTCAGTGGGGCGCAGCTGCAGCAGCTGCTCAACGAGCGTAATAGCCCGCTGGCGGTGATCTTTCTCACCGGCCATGGCGACGTGCCGCTGGCGGTGGATGCGCTTAAATCCGGCGCGGTGGACTTTTTTCAAAAGCCCGCCGATGGCGCTCGCCTCGCCGAGGCGGTCACCAAGGCGCTGAGTCACTCTGCCGAAATCGCCAAACGCCGAAAGCTGCAAGGCATCTACCAGGCGCTGACTCCGAGAGAGAAAGAGATATTGCATCTCATCGCCAAGGGCTATAAGAACCAGCAGATAGCCGACGAACTCTGTATCGCCATGCGCACAGTGGAGATCCACAGATCCAACCTGATGAAGGGCATGCAGGTGAGCTCACTGGCTGAAATGTTGTTGATTTATGCCGGGATAGAGACAGAGTTTGAGTAACTCGGGCCAAAAGTCTTCGGCGGCAACAGAATGACCTTTGATTCGGGTTTATGAGAGGGATTCATCTGCGGCTGTCGTTTTATGGCCGCAGAGGGTAAAATAGCGGCCCATTTTTGCGTACCGGATCCGTTAATGCCAAGCCCTATCGATGCCAACCGCCGTTTTTCCATTGCTCCCATGTTGGATTGGATTGGTTTTGTTTAATTTAATATTTAATTAAAATCAGATGGTTACTTGTGACTTTTGAGCTTGTGGGTACATTTTGGTACATTAATTTTGGGTTTAACTAGACACTTCTTTTAGGCTACCGCTTTCTTGGCATTTGCCTGATATCTATAAAACAACGCCTTGCACAGCTCATTAACCGTCACGAACGTTGCCTTAACTGTTGCAAGTGGACACAAGCCAAATTCACTTTGTAATTGCAACTAGGGAACTTTGAGCTCATAATTCCGTCTAACAAAACGTCCATTTTTTTGTCTGGTTGGGATAATCGTGGCTACAAAATACAAAAATCCACCTGTCGTTTATGCCGTGGCAAAGCTGATTTATGCTGAATCCATCGGTAAGTACGGTGAAGACAAGTACGAAGCACTGCTTTCTGCTCTTAAGTCGATTGGATTTGATTCCTATAGCGTAAGCAAGGTTATGGGGATTCAGCTTAAGCAGTCTGACAATCAATTCTCTGCTTCGCCAGCAAACTCCCAAAGGGTTGGGTATTTTTCTCCTAACAGGAAGCGTTGTGCCATCGTTGATGAAAATTCAGTTGAACTGCGCATCGCTGAGTACAGCAACCACACAACGTTCTTGGATGAGTTTGGGACTCTATTGAATCATTGCCAACAAAATGAAGTAGCTTTAGGAAATAAACCTAGAGAAGTGGAGCTTCATTATGTCGATCTATTCGTACCTGATAAGGTGGAACTGAAAAGCATGTTTTCATCTGTTTCCATGCCTGTCGGACAGTTCTATGCTGAAGACAATGATGCATTTAAGGTTGGCGTGACTAATTTTACTCGGGTTCTGCAGTCTGGTAGGGAAAAAGTCTCTGTTAGCTTAGAGCAGCTCTTTACTGTAGATCATAATAGACGGAAATATCTCCCTGACTCACTCGTCGAGCCTGATTCAAAATTGCGTATGCCACTGAATGTAGATAGATTGTTTGCCAATTATGATTCTGGACATTACGCTATTGTCCATACCGCATGTGGGGCGTTAGTTGGCTCTGCCGAACTCGATATTCAAATTGTTCGAGAAAAACTGGAATACCTGTACAGCGAAAGTAGGAAGACTTTCGATCATATGATTGAGCCAAGTGTATGCAATGATATTTGGCAGATGTATGAGCAGAAATAAAGGGAGGTTTTATGGATTTTGATGGCTACCTTGTTGATTACTCAGCAAGGACTGAACTTGTTCGCTATGTTGAGTCTCAGCCTCGCTTTTTGCCGATTCGAATCGTAAGTGACGGTTTTCATTATGATTTGCTGTTTTCAGACAATCACAACAACACTGTTTTGCTTTGCGGTGGCGCTAAAGCGGAGCAGGAGAATGATAAGTCAGCCAAAGGTATTACTGTTAATGATTGCGTTGATGCTTGCCTGAGAGTAATCGGTCTTAAGATCCACGAGATTGCTAAGTTGGTGGGTGTATCCAGAGCAACGTTAGACCTCCATCGTAAAGGGGCTAATGTAAAAGATATGGCTCGCTACCAAGAAGTGTTTAACTTCGCTATGTCAGTAGAGCAATTGTACGGTGAGAACATTAAGACTGGCGTGAGAAATGTGCTTATCGATAAGAAAACCTTAGTTCAGCATCTCATTGCCAATGCGGATAACTTGGATAACGCTTTTCCTATACTCGAAGACGTTCACGGTAAAGTTAAAGATATGAAAGTAGTGCCGTCACAAACATCAGCTAAAAAGGCTAATTTGAGACTTTCTGGCATTGGTCGTATGGCGTAGTTGTAAGGGAGTTGCAGAGTGACGGCGCTTATCGAGCTAGGTGTCAGACAGGGTAAAGTTTTAACCACTGGAGCGGATCTAAAAGCTGGAACAGAGCCGTTTAAGGTTTTAGAAAATCATATTAAAACGGGGCGTTGTGGGCTCTTCTGTGCGAAAGGTGTAAATGTTGAGCATCTATATGTAGTACTGACGCAGGACTGTACTATCTCTAGTGGTAAGCCAGTAGAGCTCGCTCCGATGAAGTTAAAAAAAGTGAAGGATGAAGGGAAGATCGAGCATCTGTTACTTGGAAAGGACTATAGCAAACTTTATCTGAGATTTGGTGAACAGTTCTATGAGGTCGAAGAGTCTCTTTTAACTAAACTTGAAAGCCAAACTTTGGAAGGAATCGTTCAAGACTCTACCTTAACTGTGGTGGGTGAGCTTGATATCAATGAGCAAAGAATACTTCTTGATTGGCGCCTAGGCTCTTACCTGAGAGAAGCTTTTCCTAATGGATTTAATGCGAGTTTATTTGAATATCTCTCACAAAATAAATGGTTTTCAGAATACCTTCAGGCGAATAGAGACAACATTCATTCTTTAAGAGTGTTTGTCAACCCAGAAGATGACGAAGAGGCTGATTTATATCACTTTTCAATCACTGCATTGCTTACTCAAGATGGTCAGGATTTTCAGGATGGCATCACCGAAAAAATGAATCAAATGGTGTCTGAATTTTCCACCTATAGAAATATTAATTGTTTACAGTTAGATGGAGCTGACTTGTCACAGATTGAGCTATCTGATGCTCTGATTTTGGCATTAACAGCAACCCTTGATGAGTTTACTTTCGCTAATGCTTATGAAATGAGAGAGTTTAATTTTCAATATCTTTGTTATGAGTGATTCGTAGAGAAGGGGAGGGGCATAATGCCCCCCTTTATTTCAACAGACAATCTCATGCCGCTTGTACCTTCTGCCACTCGATTCGGCCCAAAAACGGAGTAGGGGCCTCTTTGGATGATTTCATTGAGGTTATACCTGTTTCAAAGCTCGAACATGTAGGGCGTTTTGATATTGATGCTTATAAAAATTTCCATAAAAATGTCGCTGACAACTCGATTCATTATCAAACAATAGACTGGATGGAACAGCCTGTAGCACTAATAGATAAGGCACAATCGACAGAAGTAAATGAGACCAATCCTAAGTCGTCGTTATAATCATTAATACTGCTATTATATCATCACCATAAATCACACATAAAATAGATGAAACAAGTGTTCAAACTGATTTATCTAGTTTGAATCTGATGTCTTGGGGTACCCAAAGGCACCCAAGAAAGCAAAAATCCTTAAAAAAAAGTAAAAATAACTTAAAATAGCTACCCGAAAAGATTCAGATTAGAAAACTCAAGTTGCTGTGATGATAAAAAGGTCAATTAAATCAATAGATAGAGTGTTTAGTGTTGCCCCCATGTTGGATTGGACGGACCGCCACTATCGTTACTTTGCCCGGCTGATGTCGAGTCAGACGCTGCTCTACACTGAGATGGTGACCACAGGCGCGGTACTGCATGGCAAGGGCGATTATCTGGCTTATAACCAGGAAGAGCACCCGCTGGCATTGCAACTGGGCGGCTCCAATGTTGAGGATCTGGCCCGCTGCGCCGAAATCGCCCGGCAAAGGGGGTATGACGAAGTTAACCTCAATGTGGGATGCCCTTCGGATAGAGTACAGAACGGCCGCTTTGGTGCTTGTTTGATGGAAGAGCCCGAGCTGGTGGCCCATTGCGTCGATGCCATGCGCCAGAAGGTAGATATTCCGGTGACGGTCAAGACCCGCATCGGTATAGATGACAAAGATTCCTACGAATTTCTTTGTGACTTCATTACCAAGGTGAGTGCCGCCGGCTGCGATACTTTCATCATCCATGCCCGCAAGGCCTGGTTGCAGGGGCTTAGTCCCAAGGAAAACCGTGAGATCCCGCCATTGGATTATCCCAGGGTGTATCAATTGAAGCAGGACTTTCCCGGCCTGCATATCAGCATCAATGGTGGTATCAAGAGCTTTGAAGAGATGCATGCCCATCTGGCCCAGCTGGATGGGGTGATGGTGGGGCGTGAAGCCTACCAAAATCCCTATCTGTTGGCCGAGGTGGATCAGAAGATCTTTGGTCTCGATAGCCAGGTTATGAGTCGCGATCAGGTGGTGGATGCCATGTTGCCCTATGTGGAAGCTCATCTGCAGTCGGGTGGCCGCTTGAATCATATCAGCAGACACATGACAGGCCTGTATCAGGGGATCCCCGGTTCTCGCAGTTGGCGCCGTCATTTGAGCGAGAATGCCCACAAGCCGGGTGCCGGCATAGAAGTGTTACTGCAGGCTCGTGAAATGATGCACAGCGGAGTTTGACCTTGCTGTAATACCCGAGTGGTGAAAATCGCTATGGTGATAGTGCTTTTTACCAACAGATAGGAAATTGCTGTATTTTTGTGCTGTTACGGTCAGTCATTCTGTGTTAATGATTGGCCGTTTTTATTTTTTATTTCATTTAATATCATACTCTTAATTAAAGTTTTTCCCAGTTGGCACGCCCTTTGAATTAGTCATCTTGACCGCTGACCCGTTCAGCTTAACCAGAAAGGGATGACAAGCATGAAAACTTCCAACCTGACTATTAAATCTCTGTTTCTTGGCGTTGTTTTGGCTTCAGCCAGTGTTTCAGCCCAGGCCGATGTACTGCCTACTCAACCTATCCTCAGTGCTGTTGAACAGAACCTGAGTCAACAGGCCCAGACCATGTTGCTCAGTGCCAAGCGTGAAATGCTGGCCTCCCTGCAACAGGAACTGGAGCGTAGCGTGGCCCAACTGAGCGACGAGATGACTCAAGAAACCCTGAGTCAGATCACCGAATTACCCGTGGAGACCAGTGTTCTGACCCAAGCCAACGATTGAGGTGACTATGTGGATAAATAGCACCTTGGCACTACTGATGTTTCTGCCGTTGCTTGGCTACACCCTGGTGGCGTTGTTAGCCTGCGGTGCCCGGCAGATACAGTTAACGAGATAATCGGAGTCAGTTATGTTTGATTTGGAACGTACACTCAAGGGAAATTCTTCCATCGTCTGTGGCCTATGCCGCGATATGGCCGAGCGTTTTGGCTGGTCGGTATTCTGGACCCGAATTGTTGCCGCAGTCATCACTCTGATGCACCCATTGCTCGGATTGACGGCTTACTTTGCCCTGGCACTGCTGTGGCCCAAGTGGGTGAAATGAGTATGTATAACAAGAGTCGAAACAAGCACAGAAGATATAGGTTGCTGTCTCAGTTACTGGTATGGAGCATAGTCGGCGCGCTGATCCTTATGGTCTCTCTGCTCAGCCGCGAGTTTATGTCAGTGGGGATCTGGGGTAGCCCGTTTTTATGGCTGGATGCCGAGAACTGGAGCTGGGTGTTGACCCTGATAACCGCGATGCTGGCATTGGTGTGGGCCGCAATGACTTTCAGTGTGTTGGCTGTGGTGTGTGTACTTTGTGTTGCTGCGGCATTACTGATGTTTATCAGCGGCTTTGCAATGATTTGGCCCGTGCTGGTTTTGGCATTGGCAGTATGGGGAATAGGCAAGTCCAGTCAATGGCAGGAGTAGTGTTGCTGCGACTGGCTTGGTGTCAGCCCAGTCGCAGCAACATTGGATTCAGCCTCGATGATCTAACCTTTGTTGAGAAATTGGCGGAAAACCGCTTTGGCTTCATCGCTCTGCAGACGTTGGCCGAAGAGTTCCAACTCCTGATGCATCTGGTGTTGTACCCGGCTCTTGTGTGGCCGCATAAGTTGTCTGGTGAGTTGCAGCGCCTGAGGTGGCTTGGAGGCCAGAGCCTTGGCCTTTTCCAGCGCATAAGGGAAGAGTTCCACCGGACTCAACATGCGGTTGATGAGTTTGAGATCCAGCGCCGTTTCGGCATCGAAACTCTCGCCCAGCAACAGCAGTTCAGAGGCCTTTTGATAGCCGACCAATTCAGGCAGTAGCAGGCTGGAGCCGGCTTCAGGCACCAGTGCCAGGTCGATAAAGGGCAAACGGAACTGGGCTGTGTTATCGGCATAGACAAGGTCACAATGCAGCAGCAGCGTGGTACCGATTCCGACAGCGGCTCCGCTGACAGCGGCGACCAAGGGCTTTTTCAGCTCCAGCAGACAAAAGAGAAATCGCACTGCAGGGTGGTTGGGGCCCAGATCCGGCTGCTTGAGAAAATCCGCCACATCATTGCCTGAAGTAAAGCAGTTTTCACTGCCTGTCAGCAGAAAGGCACGGATCTCGTTGTCCGCTTCCCCCTGGATCAGGTATTCTGTAAGCTGCTTATACATATCGAGATCGAGGGCGTTACGTTTATCCGGACGGTTAAAACGTATGATGCGTACACCCTGCTCATCCTGAACCTGAATCGTGCTCATTCGTTGTTTCCTTTGCTGACGAAATGGGTTTTACATGGAGTTTAAGACATAGATGGCGATATTCAAACAACTGTTTAAAGTTATCTTGCTGGCCGGCATCAGTGCCAGCGCCTTCGCCTCGAACATAATGCTCGAACAAGGATATATCCGGGCCATGCCCGCTTCTGTTCCCAATACGGCGGCGTATCTGACACTCAGCAACCATGGCGCGGCGACTGAGCTGGTTTCTGCCAGCACCCCAGTGGCCCGTGAAGCCATGCTGCATACCCTGATTGAGGAAGATGACCTGGTTAAAATGCGCCATGTGGCGGCTTTCCCGCTGCCTGAGCATGGCCAGTTGACGCTGCAAAGCAGCGGCGATCACATCATGATCATGGGGCTCAAGGCACCGTTAGAGCTGGGGCAAAAAGTGCCTATTACACTGAGTTTTGCCAATGGTGAAACCCTCAATATCGAACTCGAAGTAAAATCCCCCAATGATGCTCCTGCAGCCCAAGAGCATCATCATCACCATCATTAAGGAGAACCCGGGATGCAAATGACATGGAAAAAAGGTGTCGGTGCAGCGGTCATAGTGTTCGTTATCGCATACGGCATCAGTGTTTGGTGGAGTATTGAACCCGAAGTGTTGACGCCCAAGGTGATGACATCGGAAAAGGGCGAGAAAATCACAGGTTATGCCACTACCAGCGCCTTGATTGAAACCATGGAGACCTTGCTGGATAAGCAAGGAGGCTGGTTGTCCAACGACATGATGCCGCCTTCTGTGATGATGGACAACATGCCGGCGTTTGAATTCGGTGCCCTGGAACAGGTGCGGGATCTCGCCTTGATCATGCGCAAAGAGTTCAGCCGCTCCCAGTCACAGTCCACCGCAGACAAAGATCTGCTGGAAGCACACTCCAAGCTGAATATTGAGCATACCAGTTGGCTGGTGCCCAGTGCCGAGAGTGAGTATCGCGATGCCATCAAGCTATTGAAGGTTTACCGGGCGCGGATGATGGATCCCAATAACCCGGATGCCCAGTTTTATGCCCGTGCCGATAACCTCAATGAGTGGTTGAAAGAGGTGCAGAAGCGCTTGGGCAGCATGTCACAGCGTCTGGCCGCCAGTGTTGGTCAGGAGAGGCTGAATACCGATCTGGCCGGTGACAGTGCCGCGCGTCAGTCGACCCCCAACCTGGCGAGCCAGCAGATTAAGACCAGCTGGTGGCAAATAGACGATGTCTTCTATGAATCCAGAGGCTCTGCCTGGGCCTTGCTGAATTTCATGAAGGCGGTTGAGGTCGATTTTGCTGACGTACTGAAGAAAAAGAATGCCGAAGTGAGTCTCAAACAGATCATCCGTGAACTGGAAGCGACTCAGCAAACAGTCTGGAGCCCAATGATCCTCAATGGTTCCGGATTCGGTTTGGTGGCCAACCATTCCTTGGTGATGGCCAACTATGTGTCCCGCGCCAATGCCGCGGTGATTGATTTAACCAACTTGCTTTCACAGGGTTAATTTATGAAAAAGACTTTATTGGCGACAGCCTTGCTGGCTTCTTTGATGGCGACCTCCGCCCAGGCAGCAACAGTCGTAGGCTTTAAGGTAGGCGCCGATTACTGGAAAGGAGATGCCAGCGGTACTTTCGCCGAGAAAGGCCAGCCGCAGCAGGAGTTCAACTATGACTCTTCCGCCCAGTACAGCCTTTGGTTCAGCGTTGAGCACCCTGTGCCACTGCTGCCCAACCTGAAGATCCGCGAAAACCGCCTGAAAGAAGATGGCGCTATGAGCAATGCCAACTTCAGTTTCAACGGCCACACCTTCAGCGGTGATGTGTATGCTACGGCCGACCTGAGCAACACAGACTTTATCCTTTACTATGAGCTACTGGACAATGATCTGGTTTCTCTGGATGTGGGTGGGGCCTACAAGTTGATGGATGGTTCTTTCCGGGTGGCAGACAAGGGGCATCCTGAGCAGCGTGATATCGACAGCGGTGTGGTCATGGGTTATGCCAATGCCGAGGTTGGCCTGCCTTTCTTCGGCTTGTACGCCTTTGCCGATGTGTTGGCCGGTATCAATGAATCCAGTGTCTATGACTACCAAGTAGGTCTGGGCTGGGAGTTTGATGGCGTGGCGCTGGATACCCGGGTACGTGCCGGCTACCGCGACTTTAAATTCGACGTGAACGGCTTCAACGGCATGAGCAGCAATATGCAGTTTGACGGCTTCTTTGCCGGTGTTGAACTGGTGTTCTAATTCCGTTTCAGTCGATTAGCCAATAAAAAACCGCCAGTTGGCGGTTTTTTATTGGTTAAGCTTCAGCTTACTGCTGTGCAGGAGCTGTCAGGCCGTTGTTGATTGAGATGACGTCATCTTCATTCAGGGTGCCTGTGGCTTGTTTCAGTGCCAATATTGACTTGATATAGCCGTAACGGGCGTTGGACAGCTGACGCTTGGAATCATACAGATCCCGGGTACGGTTCAGCACGTCGACTATAGTACGGGTACCCACTTCAAAACCGGCTTGAGTGGCTTTCAATGCACTTTCGGAAGAGAGTACTGATTGCTCATAGGCCTTGATGGAGCTGATAGAAGCACCAACGTTGTTGAAGTTGTTGCGAACATTTTTGACTACCTGGCGGTAAGTCTGTTCCAGCTTCTGGCTGGCTTCAACATAGGCGTATTGCGCCTGTTTCACCTGAGAGCTGACCTTGAAACCTTCAAAGATAGGCACCTTCAGGTTAACCCCAACGGTACCGTTATCGAAGTCAGGTTGGCTCTGGCTGCCGATTTCCTGCTCCAGGCCTTTGGTATAACCTGCGCTCAGGCTCAGAGACGGCATATGGCCGGCTTTATAGAGGCTGATGGTTTCCTGGGCGATATCTTTACCGATACGCTGGGTCAGCAGGTCGACACTGTTGGTCTCGGCCATCTTAAGCCAATCGCCTGGCACTGCCGGGGTTGGGCTGGCCGCAGAGAAGCGGTTGGTATCCAGAATGTCGATGCTCTTGTGATCTATACCTGTGATTTCACGCAGGGCTTCATAGCTGTTGATCAACTGATTCTCTGCCAAAATTTCATCGGCGGTCGCCAGGTCATACTGAGCCTGTGCTTCATGAACATCGGTAATGGCTGTCAGACCAACGGCAAAGCGTTGCTTGGTTTGTTCCAACTGACGCTCGATGGCACGCTTCTCGGCGCCTTTGAACTCATAGTTGTCCTTGGCGGCCAACACGTCAAAGTAAGCGGTTGTTACCCGGGTGATCAGTGTCTGCAGGGCAGAGGCGTAGACGGCATCGGCCTGTGATGCGGCTTTCTCCGCCAGGCTCAAACCGACCCAGGCAGAATGATCATAGATGACCTGGTCAAGTTTAATCGCACCTGTCAGGCCGCTGGTGTCGGCACTGGGATCGTTCCAGGCTTTGTCATAACCGACATTGGCACTGATGGTTGGCAGCAGTGGTGCGCGATTCTCTTCAATTTTCTCATACAACTGGTCTCTTTGGGCCTTGGCCTGGAGTACCACTGGATCATTGGTTAATGCCTGCTGATATATCTGAAGTAAATCGTCGGCTTGAACGGCCGGGGCAGAAACTGCGAGCGTTAACGCCGCGCATAAAGTGCGGATCTTGAATTTCATTGGCTGTCCTTATAGACAAACACCCTGTGACGGGCGGTTTCAACTTCGTTAGACTGTTAATGCCTTTGATAAAGGCGGTTTGCGCTTCCCGACGCTTCCCGATACAGCAAAACTTAATGGTTTTGATACTAAAAAATCAACCGTTTTCAAGTCAATTCGGAAGTGTAACAGATTTTATTGGCAAATGGTGCCGGGTGGTTTGAAATTGCACCTTTTATAGCTAAAGCGGAGTGAAAATGGCAGCAGAAAAATTCACCAAAGAGGATGTTCAGGTGCTGGGTCAGCGCACGCTATACCGTGGGTTTTTCCGTATGGAGGAATACCGTTTCCGTCATCGGCTGTTTGCCGGGGGCTGGAGCGATGAAGTGACTCGTGAGGTGTTTGAGCGCGGCCATGCCGTGGTGGTTTTACCCTATGATCCGCGAGAAGACAAAGTGGTGTTGATTGAGCAGGTGCGGTTTCCTGCGCTGGAAACCAGTGAATCTCCTTGGCTGCTGGAGTTGGTGGCGGGTATGATTGCCCCCGGCGAAGTGGCCGATGAGGTGGCCAAACGGGAACTTTTGGAAGAAACCGGACTCAATGCCAGTGCAATTTCGGCCGTAAGCAGCTATCTTTCCAGCCCCGGAGGTTGCAGTGAACGCTTCTTCTTTTACTGGGCGGCGGTGGATTCATCCAAGGCCAAAGGGCTGCATGGCTTGGCCGAAGAACATGAAGACATTAGGTTGCATGTGCTTTCCCGCAGTGATGCTTATGCCAAGGTGCTTAGTGGCGAAATCGACAATGCTTCGACCGTGCTCGGACTGCAATGGTTGCAGCTTAACTATCAAAGTTTAATCCAGGCCAATGAACAAGAAAGACAGTGACAAGAAATACCAGCCGGATGTCAGCCGCTTTTTAGCCCTGTGTGGCCGCAACTATGGCCATATTCAGCGCTGGTTGCCGGAGCAAGGTGAAGTGGGTGAAAGCTGGCAGGTAGAAGGTGATTTCGGCTGCCTAGATGTCGAGCTGCTGGAAAATACCCGCTATACCCAGTTGGTCAGTATTTCCCGCCATGTAGGGAAGGGCGGATTGATACCTGTCCCCAAGGTCACTGTGCGGATTTATCATGATGCTAAATTAGCAGAAGTGTTAAGCAGCCGACAGATTTACCAATTGCGGCCAGTGTATGATTATCCGAACTTACGCATGTACCACCGCGATGAAAAGTACCAGGTAAACGCCTTCCTGGAGGAGTTATTGAAAATAGACTGTCAGGCGCGCCTCGTTTGTCAGTCCTGAGATTGGGTAATCAAAGTGCTGAAAGAGGCAATCACATACAGTATTCCTGAGGACAAGAGTGTTCGTTTGGTGCAGATCACAGATCCTCACCTGTTTGCCGATCCTGAAGGACAGCTTCTTGGCGTAAATACCGCCAACAGTCTCAATGCCGTTATCAATACCATCCAGGCGGTCAAGTATCCCGCCGACATGCTGCTGGCCAGTGGTGACATTAGCCAGGATTACTCCGGTGAGTCCTACCGCAACTTTGTCGAAGCCATCAAACCGCTGAATCTGCCCTGCCATTATCTGCCTGGCAATCACGATGACCCCAGGATCATGTATCTGCATATGCAGGGTGAGCGTGTCTATGGTCACAGACGGGTATTGGCCGGGAATTGGCAGATTATCTTGCTGGACTCCACAGTGCGTGGAAAGCCCGGTGGCCATATGGCCGAAAGCGAAATTGAGATCATTCGCAGTGCCATAGCCGCTGAACCGGACAAACATGTGCTGCTGGTAATGCATCATAATCCTGTGCTGGTGGACTGCACCTGGCTGGATCAGCACTGTATGGATAATGGCGCCCATTTCCTCAAAGAGATGGGGCGTTATCCTCAGGTCAAGGGCATGCTCTGGGGCCATGTTCATCAGCAATTGGATACAGAATATCAGGGTGAAACCCACAAGTTATCTCTGATGGCGACACCATCGACCTGTATTCAATTTAAACCCTTGTCTTCCTATTTTGCGCTGGATGCACTGCAGCCTGGCTACCGTTTGCTGGAGCTCAAGCCCGATGGTAGCATGCTCACCAATGTTTATCGGATCCCGGGCGAGCGCTTCGCACCGGATGCTGAGGCCAGCGGCTACTGAATTTGCTTTGGAGCAGTGGCCCCTTGTGAGGAACTATGCTGCTCTACATTCACGGTTTCAACAGTTCTCCCTTGTCTGACAAGGCCGTGCTTACCCGCACCTATATTGAACAACATTTTCCAAGTGTGCGACTGGAGCAGCCACAGCTACCTACTTCGCCCAAGGCGGCAATGGCGTTGCTGATTCAGTTGACCGAAGCGGCCAAAGCCAAGGGCGAGCCACTGGCGTTTATCGGTTCATCCCTCGGCGGGTATTTTGCCTCTTGGCTGGCGGAGCGCTATGGCGGCAAGGCGGTATTGGTCAACCCGGCGGTGCGTCCCTTTGAGTTTTTCAGCGACTATTTGGGGCCGCAATACAACCCTTATACCGACGAACATTACCAATTATTGCCACAACATCAGCAGCAGCTGATTGAATTTGATACGCCGGTCATTCTCAATCCGGATCGTTTTTTTGTATTATTACAGACTGCCGATGAGGTGCTGGATTATCGCCAGGCCCTGGGCAAATATCACTGCTGTGAGATGCTGCTGGAAAGCGGTGGAAACCATAGTTTTGTGGGTTACGGCGACAAGCTGGACGCAGTCTGCCGTTTTTTACACTTATCTTGACAATCAGATCCTCGCGGCCCACCATGGCCTGAACATAAAAGACAGTGTGCGCTATGACCAATCAATACACCTCCGATGCCATTGAAGTACTGAACGGACTGGATCCGGTAAAACGCCGTCCCGGCATGTATACCGATACCACCCGACCCAACCACCTGGGTCAGGAAGTCATAGATAACAGTGTCGATGAGGCTTTGGCAGGGTTTGCAACCCGAATCGATGTGGTGTTACACACAGACAACTCGCTGGAAGTCACAGACGATGGCCGTGGTATGCCGGTGGATATTCACCCGGAGGAGGGGATCCCAGGGGTCGAGCTGATCCTGACCAAACTGCATGCCGGTGGTAAGTTTTCCAACAAAAACTATCAGTTTTCCGGTGGTTTGCATGGGGTGGGGATCTCTGTGGTCAACGCCCTCTCCAAAAGGGTTGAGATCACGGTTCGCCGCGATGCCAAAGTGTATGAAATGGCCTTTGAGCATGGCGACAAGGCCGAGAGTCTCAGGGAAACCGGTACCTGCGGGCGCCGCAATACCGGCACCCGGGTACAGTTTTGGCCCGATCCCAGCTATTTTGACTCACCGAACTTTTCGGTCACCAAGCTGACTTATCTGTTGCGGGCCAAGGCGGTACTCTGTCCTGGGCTCAGAATTCGTTTCGCCAACAAACAAAACGGTGAGGTTCATGAGTGGTTTTATGAAGAGGGCCTGACCGATTATCTGAAAGACTCCCTCAAAGAAGCCCCGGCGCTGCCACAGGAGCCTTTTGTCGGCAGTATCAAGACCAATCTGGAAGCCGCCGACTGGGCCATTACCTGGCTGCCTGAGGGCGGCGACAGTATCAGCGAAAGCTATGTCAACCTGATCCCAACGCCGCTTGGTGGTACCCATGTGAACGGTTTCCGTCAGGGACTGCTCGAGTCGATGCGTGAGTTCTGTGAGTTTCGTAACCTGATCCCAAGGGGAATTAAGCTTAGCCCGGAAGATATCTGGGACAAGGCCAGTTTTATTCTGTCGGTGAAGATGCAAGATCCGCAATTTGCCGGCCAGACCAAGGAGAAACTCTCCAGCCGCCAGTGCTCGGCGTTTGTGTCGGGTGTGGTGCGTGATGCCTTCAGCCTCTGGCTCAACAGCAACACAGATCAAGCCGAACTGCTGGCCGAGATGTGCATCAACAACGCCCAGAAGCGCCTCAAGGCGGCGAAGAAAGTCGCCCGAAAGAAGGTCACGTCAGGCCCGGCGCTGCCCGGTAAACTGACCGACTGCACAGGTCAGGATCCGGCGCGTTCCGAGCTGTTTCTGGTGGAAGGGGACTCGGCCGGTGGCAGTGCCAAACAGGCCAGGGACAGAGAGTTTCAGGCGATCATGCCGCTGCGAGGCAAAATTCTCAACACCTGGGAAGTGGAAGCGAGCCAAGTGCTGGCCTCTCAGGAAGTGCACGATATTTCAGTGGCCATAGGCTGCGATCCCGATAGCGACGATATCTCCGAACTCAGATACGGCAAGATCTGTATTCTCGCCGATGCTGACTCGGATGGTTTGCACATAGCAACCTTGCTGTGCGCGCTGTTTTTGAAACATTATCGCACTCTGGTTGAAAAGGGGCATGTGTATATCGCCATGCCGCCACTGTTCCGTATCGATATCGGCAAAGAAGTGTTTTACGCTTTGGATGAGCCTGAAAAGCAAGGCATTCTTGACAGAATTGCCGCAGACAACAAGAAAGGAAAAGTGCAGGTCACCCGCTTTAAAGGTCTGGGTGAGATGAATCCACTGCAACTGAGGGAAACGACCATGGATCCCAACACCCGTAGATTGGTACAACTGACCATAGATGATGTCGACGAGACTGTGGCATTGATGGACATGTTGCTGGCCAAGAAGCGCTCAGGTGATCGTAAGTCGTGGCTGGAAACCAAGGGAGACCTTGCTCAGCTGTAATCGCCCTTGATGTGCCAATAACTATAAAACTTAAAGGCAAGGATATGATGAACCTGAATAACAGAGTCGGTATCGCGGCCGGCGGAGGCTTGCTCCTGCTGGGAGCGGCGTTGCTGAGTGCGGCGGCCAATGCATCTCAGTCGATGATCATTACTGTGACCAAAGGCTTTGGTGTTTCTCTCTATGCCACAGATGTTGGCGATGCCAAGCAGATGGCAGTAGGAGATGAAGGTACCCTGTTTGTCGGTTCTCACAAGAGTGGCACGATTCACGCTTTGGTCGATAGTAACAATGATGGCCGGGTTGATAAGCGTTATCTGATAGCCAAGGGCCTGGATTACCCGGAGGCCTTGGCTTTTCACAAGGGCGATCTCTATGTTGCTCTGGAAGACAGGGTTGTGGTATTCCGTGATATCGAACCCAGGCTCAGGCGCCCTCCGCGGGCACGGGAAGTCTATGATCAACTTCCGGGCAATGGTAAGAAAAGCGCCAGAGCCATGCGCTTTGGCCCGGATGACAGGCTCTATATCGCCATCAGCGCCCCCTGCAATGTGTGTGAGCCCAGTGCCCCTTTTGGCAGCATCATTGCCGTGGATGTGAACTCGGGCAGTAGTCAGCAGATAGCGCTCGGAATACGCAATGTCATAGGTTTTGACTGGTCGCCACTGGATAACCGCCTCTGGTTTGCCGATATGAGCCGCGACTGGATGGGGGATAATCTGCCACCGGATGAAATCAACCGGGTCGATGTTGCCGGGGCGCATTATGGTTTCCCTTATGTGCATGGCAAAGCGGTGCAGGAGCCTGCCTATGAAGAGCCCAAGAGCCTGAATATTACCAAGCCAGTCTATGAACTGCCGGCGCATGTGTCTCCTATGGGGATGCTGTTTTATCGGGGAACCCAGTTTCCCGCCGAATATCACAACCAGATTTTATTGGCTGAGAACGGCTCCTGGAACCGTTCCAGTAAGGTGGGCTACCAGATAGTGGTGTTGGAAACCGATGGCCGTCAGGTGAGCAATCGCCGCACCCTGGTGAGTTTTCTCGATGGTGAGTTTCCGGTGGCCAGACCCCATTCACTGGCGATGGCCCCGGATGGCGCCGTCTATATTTCGGATGATCTGAAGGGAAACATCTACCGCCTGTACTACAAAGACACTGATGCAGAAGATGCTGATGCAGAAGATGCTGAATCTGAGTCGGACTATGCGCCGACACCTGAACAGGAAAATGAATAATGAGTGATGCGATAGCCTTGAGCCTGGATGGCGTGGAGCAGATGCCGCTCAGGCGCTTCACCGAAGAGGCGTATCTCAACTATTCCATGTATGTGATCATGGACCGGGCCTTGCCCCATATCGGCGATGGCCTCAAGCCGGTGCAACGGCGAATCGTCTACGCCATGAGCGAGCTGGGATTATCGGCGGCGGCCAAATACAAGAAGTCGGCCCGTACCGTGGGTGACGTACTGGGTAAGTATCACCCGCACGGTGACAGCGCCTGTTACGAAGCCATGGTGCTGATGGCGCAACCCTTTACCTATCGCTATCCCTTGGTGGATGGTCAGGGTAACTGGGGGGCTCCGGACGATCCCAAGTCGTTTGCGGCCATGCGTTATACCGAAGCCAGGCTATCCAAGTTTTCCGAGGTGCTGCTCAGCGAACTCGGTCAGGGAACAGTGGACTGGGGCGTCAACTTCGATGGCACCCTGAAAGAGCCCTTGGTCCTGCCAGCCAGACTGCCGCATATTCTGCTCAACGGTATTACCGGTATCGCAGTGGGTATGGCCACGGATATTCCGCCCCATAACGCCCGCGAGTTGGCCAATGCCTGTATCGAGCTGCTGGATAATCCCAAGGCTGACCTGCCGCGGCTAATGGAATTCGTGCCTGGGCCCGATTATCCGACAGCTGCCGAGATCATTACCCCGAGCGCCGAAATCGCCAAGGTCTATGAATCGGGCCGCGGCTCAATCAAGGCCCGTGCGGTTTACACTGTGGAAAACGGTGAAGTGGTGATAACGGCTTTGCCGCACCAGGCCAGCTCCAGCAAGATCCTCGAGCAGTTGGCGGCGCAGATGCAGACCAAGAAGCTGCCTATGGTGACAGACTTGCGCGATGAGTCGGACCATGAAAGTCCGGTTCGCTTGGTGATAGTGCCGAGATCCAACCGGGTCGATATCGAACAGTTGATGGCGCACCTGTTTGCCACTACAGATCTGGAGAAGAGCTACAGGGTCAACCTCAATGTGCTTGGTCTCGATGGTCGGCCTCAGGTCAAAGGGCTCAAGCAACTCTTGAGTGAGTGGCTGGAGTTTCGAATTCATACTGTGCGCCGCCGTCTGGAATTTCGTCTGGATAAAGTCCTGGCCAGGTTGCATATTCTTGAAGCCTTGATGATTGCCTTCCTCAATATTGATGAAGTGATAGAGATCATCCGCTTCCACGACGAACCCAAGGCCGAGTTGATGCGCCGCTTCGGGCTGACAGACAAGCAAGCCGAAGCAATTTTGGACCTCAAGCTGCGCCATCTGGCCAAGCTGGAAGAGATGAAGATCCGTGGTGAGCAGGATGAGCTTGAAGCCGAGCGGGAAAAGTTGCAGCAACTGCTCAGTTCGGAACGCCGCCTGAAGACCTTGATCAAGAAAGAACTGCAGGCAGATGCGGAAACCTATGGTGATGACCGCCGCTCGCCACTGGTGGTGAGAAGCGAATCCAGAGCACTGTCTGAGCAGGAGTTGGTGCCGACCGAGCCCGTGACTGTGGTGTTGTCTGAAAAGGGCTGGGTACGCTGTGCCAAGGGCCATGATATAGACGCCGCCGGGTTGTCCTATAAGGCAGGTGACAGTTTCCTCTGCGCCGCAGCGGGACGCAGCAACCAGCAATCTGTGTTTATTGACAGCGCCGGGCGCGCCTTCGCCACGGATACCCATACTCTGCCTTCGGCCCGTAGCCAAGGGGAACCTATTACCACCAGATTCAATCTGGCCCCAGGGGAGAGCATGGAGCACGTATTGCTCGGGGATGATGATAACTGCTTCCTACTGGCGAGTGATGCCGGTTACGGCTTTATCTGCGCCTTTAAGGACATGGTGTCGCGCAATAAGGCGGGTAAGGCTTTACTGACACTGCCGGCCAATGCCAAGGCTTTAACGCCGCGTAAACTGGACAAGTCCAGACCCAGTTCGATTCTGGCCATTACCAATGAAGGGCGGATGCTGATGTTCTCCATGGAGGCGCTGCCGCAGTTGGCCAAGGGTAAGGGCAACAAGATCATCGGCATCCCATCGGAGCGGGCGAAAAACCGCGAAGAGTTGGTGACCCATCTATATCTGGTGCCTGAAGGTGCCAATGTCACCCTCTGGGCCGGCAAGCGTAAGCTGACATTGAAGAGCAGCGATCTGGAGCATTACCGTGGTGAGCGTGGCCGTCGTGGTGCCAAGCTGCCAAGAGGGCTGCAAAGGGTCGACAGTGTCGAAGTCAGTTTGGAGGAGCCGGCGTTGTAGCCCGGCCCAGAAACTACAAAAGCCGCATCATGATGCGGCTTTTGTTTTTTTACCCAATATATCAGGCGACTTCGTAATAATTGGGCTCGATATCCAGCTGATTCTGGATGATTTGCGTCGCCATCCGTACACACTTACCGCATTGATCACCCACACCGAGGCGTTTTTTCACCTCGCTGAGGCTAATATCTCCCTGGCTGACAGCCTGCTTTATCTGGGTATCCGTAATCGCATGACACAGACAAACGTACATTTATCGGGCTCCGGTTGCTGCTGGTAAGTGGAAGGCAATTTTCAGTCCGTAATTCTAAATGAAAACCGTTATCAATACTAATAACACTTGGGTATATTTTAGGGCTGATCACCCTTTAGTTGGTTATTAGGTCTTTAGTCAGCCATAGCACCGCGCCCGGAGGAATGGGCGCGCTAGAGTAAGGATTAGTAGCCTCTGTCGAAGTACACCAGGTTCTCCAGTGATTCGGCATTGAGGTAGTGGTGATAGTTGCGAGCGAAGATATCGACCACCTGAGACGGGAAGCTGGGCGCCGAAATATGGGGAGTGATTACCGCATTGGGGCAATCCCAGATGGGGTGCAGCGGCGACAGCGGCTCCTGGGCAAACACATCCAGCACGGCTTTGAGCCGGTTTCTGCGGCCGAGTTCGACCACCAGGGCATCCAGATCTAGGGCGTCGCCGCGGCCTATGTTGAACAGTATCGCGCTGTCTTTGAGTTGTGCCAGCTTCTCTTTGCTCAGCAAGCCTCGGCTCTTCTGAGTGCTCGGCAGAGTGTTAACGACCACATCGGCCTGAGGCAAAAGCTCATCGAGCTGGGCCGGGCTGATGATGCAATCAAAGCCCGCGACGGCCCTTTGGCTGCGGTTCATACCCCAGACCTGCATCTTGAAGTGCTTGGCACTGGCGGCCAGGTACTCACCGATGGAACCCGTGCCCAGGATCAGCATCTTCATCCCCTGTAGGGTGGCCAGGGAGCCTGGGTGCCAGTATTTCTCCTGCTGCTGGTGATGATACAGCGCATGTTGGCGAACTTCGGCGAGCAGATAACCGAACACATATTCACTCATCAAGGGGCCGAAGATCCCCTTCACATTGGTCAGCAGGTAGTCTTTCCTGGTTTTAGCGCCAAGTAGTTTATCGACACCGGCGAAGGTTGATTGCAACCAACTGAGATTCTTGCCGTGACTCAGCAGCGGTTGGGCCAGAGCCGGCTCGGCCAGCCAGATATCGGCACTGGCGATATTGGCCGGGTCATCGCCCAGGATAGTAAGGCCAGGAAGTGATTTTTCTGACAACAACTGTCGATATTCAGCATTTTCCCGGGTGAGTAACAGCAGCTTGTATGCCATAGTATCTGTCCTTGTTGTTTTCGTTATTTTTATGGATTTTATATTTTAATGGATTCAGTTACGCAACTGCTGACCCAGCTGGGCAGTCAGCTCTATCCCTGGCTCAATGAGATAGCCACCGCCATGGTTGCCTGCGTCATTTTGGTGTTCGGTGCCGACTTCAACCGTTTTCTGCGCCGTAAGCTCGGGGCTCGCAATTTTGTGCTGCGCACGCTGATCTTTATTCTGGTCAACGCCTTTGGTTACGGCATGCTGATAGTGGCGCTCAGTCCCTGGCTCGCCAGGCAGCTGGCGCACCTACCGGCGCTGTGGACTTTACTCTTGGTCAGCGCCACCTTTATCTTTGTCGGCAGCTGGGCCCAGCGCAATAACCAGAGTTGAACACGCTAATCAGAGAGCATTCAAACGACTAATCACTCAAACCAGTGGCGGTAGTCGGTTTGTGACTCCTGAGTCAATGCGGCGGCGGCTCTGTCTGGATAGTTGGCAAAAATACCATCTACCCCCAGCGCCGCCAGTGCCCTGATATCATCGGCATCATCTACGGTATAGACATACACTTTGGCGCCACGCTGATGAGCATCGGCAACCAGTTCACGGCTGATAAAGCTGATATCCAGATGCAGTGACCAGGCTTTGAGTTCACTGACCACGGCGGCTTGGTTGAGAGCTATCCCTTCGAGCAGTGGCGCCACGGGTACGTCGGGCAACTGCTGTTTTACCTGTTTGAGCCAGAGATGATTGAATGAAGACACCAGCAGCTGCTCTGGCTGGTAGCCGAGTTGCAGTAGCTGCGGGTATTGCTGGATAAAAGGCTCGACGCAACCCACTCCCTTGAGCTCTATGTTGACAGTCATGCGCCCCTCGATAAGCTCAAGTACCTGGCGCAGGGTAGGGATAGGTTCTCCCTCGACCCTCAGCTGCCGTAGGTAGCTGCTGCTTTGCTGCGCGAGCAGCCCTTTGCCGTCGCTCTTGGGGCTCAGGCGGCGGTCATGGAAGACCCAGAGCTCACCATCGGCATGATGTACATCCAGCTCAACTGCCTCACAACCAAGCTCTAGTGCCAGCGCCATAGCCTTAAGGGTGTTTTCCGGCGCATAACCACTGGCGCCACGGTGCGCGAAAATCAACATCTGCGATTAACCTCTGATAATACCGCTGGTGTCTTTGTTGTGCGTGTTGCTGATATGCACTTCCAACTGAGGATAAGCCAGCTCCAGCTGGTTCTCCTTGAGCTTCTTGCTGATCCGCTTGTGCAGATCGTGGCGCAGCGGCCAGCGGGAAGACATATCTTTGGCGTAAGCCCTGACTTCATAGTCCTGAGTGTGCTTGCCGAAACCGGCAAACCAGACTTCCGGCTCAGGGGTTTCCAGTGCGTTTTCACACTCTTTCACTGCCTGATAGAGCGCGGCCTCCACCCGGGCAGGGTCTGAATCCCTGGCGACCGAAACATAGATGATCACCCGGGTAATGGGATCTGACAGCGACCAGTTAATTAACTGCTCTGTGATAAAGGCCTTGTTGGGGATGATAATCTCTTTCCTGTCCCAATCTATGATGGTGGTTGCGCGAATTTTGATCTTGGAAACCGTGCCTGTGAGCTCACGAATAGTGACGGTATCGCCGATACGCACCGGCTTTTCAAACAGTATGATAAGGCCCGAGATAAAGTTGGCGAAGATCTCCTGCAGACCAAAACCCAGACCCAGAGTCAAGGCCGCAATCAACCATTGTAGCTTGGACCACTCCATCCCCAGGGTGGCAAAGCCGATGACGATACCGATAAAGACCACCAGGTAACGGGTCACAGTGGTGATGGCAAAGCCGGTTCCCGGGGTGAGATCCAGCTTTTGCAGCACAGTCAGCTCCAACAGGCCGGGCAGATTGGTGGCTATCATCATGGAAAAGCCGACCACAATGGCGCCAAATACCAGCGACTTCATGGTGATGGGCAGAGGCTGCTCGACTCCGCCTACCCCGGTAGTCGTTGTTGTCCAAAGAGTAATGCCGTCGAGGAAGCTGAACAGGGCGGTGTGGGTTTGGGTCCACAGGCCGACCAAACAGGCCAGAAACGCCAGCAGCAGCAGGGATCTCACCAAACCCAGTGATTGGCTGGACATGGTTTCCAAATCGACTACCGGCTCTTCATAGGTGTCCTGATGATCGTTGGTGCCCGATGAGGTATCGCCTTTTTCCCGCTGCGCCAGACGCTCGGCTCGGCGGGCCTTGGCGCGATCGAAGGCGATGCGGCGCCTTTCAATCAACATCCAACGTTTCAGTAACTGGTACAGCAACAGGAAGCCGAGTCCCAGCAGTAAAGAAAGCTGCAGCTGCAGCAGCATCTGGAAGGCGGTGAAATAGTAGCCCCTGAATGCCAACACGGCGCTCAGTGGCGGCACCAGCAACAGCAGCAGCCACAGCAGCTTTTGCAGCAGGCGCTTGTTCTTGTCGTCCAGATGGCTTTCACGGTAGCGACGGGACAGAGTCAGTACGTCCCGATAGAGCATAAACAGCATGATACAGAACAGAATAAAGGCACCGCGGCCTATGCTGTTGCGCACCAGAGAGGAGTCGAGAATTTCGGTAAAGCCCATGACGCCCACCAGAGGCATGGCCATGATGACAAAGCGGCGAAAACGCTGTTGGCCTTGACGGATCACCTCTTGCGGCCGTTTGAAATGACCTATGAGCAGGCCCTTGTCCAGCGCCAGCAGATAGATGAAGCGATAGAGCTGGTACAGGCTGCCTATGGCCAGTACACCCATGCCTATGGCCTGAATGGGATTACTGTCGGACTGCAGCATAATCAAGCCGGCAGCCACTATGGGAAAGGGTTTGAATAGACTGTAACCGGCGCTGATCACTAATGTCTGGATGGTGTAAATGAACTTATCCTGGGTCACCTTGCCGACCGGCGCCTCACATTCGCGCATCATGGTCTTGAATCTGGGGGTGAGAATATCCTGGGCAACCAGACACAACACCACCAGGATGATCCACCAGGACCAGTAAGGACTCAGTTCGGTCAGTCCCTGCTTTATCTCAGGCAGACTGGTTTGTTGCCAGAGCCAGAGACTGGAGCGCTGCAGATCCGTCAGCCACAGCTTGCTGATGCTGTAGGCATTGGGTACCCAGAACAGGTGTTCATTGAGGGTGGACTTGAGCCTCTGGTAGCTGTCGGTGAGCAGCTCATACTTGCTCTTGAGCTTGGCCAGTTCACTGAGATAAGTGTCATAGCCTTTCAATAGTTGATTCAGCAAAGCCTGTTGCGACTCGAGCAGCCGCAACTGAGATTCATTGCTGTAGGCCTGGGTCGTTAGCAGTTGCTCATTGGCGGCAAACTGCTGCTCAATCTGATAGCGATTGAGTCTGGCATCGGCTATCTGGGTCTGCAGGTGCTCTTGGTTGGGAGGCTTTGGCAGTGACTGCAGGATCTGCAAAAAGCGCTCACCGAAAACCGGGTTCATCTTGACCCAGCTTATCTGCTCCTTGATGTTGTCCAGTTGCTTGCTGTGGGACTGATCCAGCTTCTCCGCTTGTTCCTGCAGGGCTATGGTCTGCGCCGTCTGCTCCGTCAGTAGCTGCAATTGCTGGCCATATCTCTGGTTGGCCAGACTCAGCTCTGTGGTCAGGCGATCGCGGCCATCAGCCTCGGCATTGAGGGTTTCGGCCAGTGTGGCATTGACCTGCTGCTGCCTGGCATCGGTAATGGCGCGGTTAAGCTGTTCGATAAGCAGCTCTTGTTGCTGCAACTGCTTGCGTACCAGTTGCAGTTGTAACTGATGTAATTCGCGCTTTTGTTGGCTGACTGCCAACTCGCTTTCCAGCGTGGTGAGCTGTTGCTCCAGTAATAACAACTGTGCCTGTTGCAGCTCTTTGGCGGCATTGTCAGTGGCCACTGCCTGGGCCTTTTGCTGTTGCAGCAGTGCCTGTCTGATTTTGACTATTTCGGCAGGTAATTCGCTGTGGCGTTTGAGCATGGCGCTGTTGGCCTGGCTTAGGCTGGTTTCACTCTCTTTCAGTTCGGAAAGACGCAGGTAGGCCATGGAGGCCTGCTGATCCAGATCCTGATGGAGTTCGGGCTTAAGTGGCGCGGCGGCTTCCTGCAGCTGATCATAAAGATGCTGGCGCCTGCTTTCGAAATTGAGTTGCAGTTCCTGATAACTGCGGTTGGTGTCGGCAAGCTGCTGAATGCTCTTTTCCAGCTGCGCCAGTTGTTGCTCCTGCGACAGAGTTTCAGTGTTTTGTTGGTTGAGACCCAGACGTTTATCCAACCCCAGTGGCGAGTTGGCCTGGGCGGAGGCGATAAATAGACAAAACAGCAGAAGGCAGGCTCGAACCATAGTTAAATTCAAAGAGCTAAATTCAAAGAGTTAATCGACAGCTCATATTAGCTAAGTTAAGCGGGTTTTGATATGTCAGCCAAGGTTCTTTTTCGGGGCTTGTGATTTGTGACTCTGTGATGTTTCAAACAAGGCGGTAGCTACCACTAAAGTGCCACCGATAGCGGTTGCCAGAGTCAGCGATTCATCCAGCAGCAACCAGGCGAGCATGGCGCCATAGAAGGGTTGTAAACAGGCAACCAAACCGACAGTCTTGGCGCTCAGGTATCTGAGTGCCGAAGTAAACAAGGCATGGGGCGCCGCGGTAAAGACGACTCCCAAAAGCAGCAGCAATCCCCAGGTTTGGTTGCTGATGTCACCGACATCAAGATTGTGCCATGGAGCCAACACCAGCACTGCTACCGCGGTTTGATAAAACATCGCCTGCTGGCCGCTGTAGGCGGTGAAGTAGCGTTTGTGCAACAGGTTACGGGCGGTGAACAAGATGGCGGAAACAACGCCAACCAGGATCCCAAGGGTAACATCATTGCCCAATGATGGCTCGGGGATCAGCAGAATCACCCCCAGCAGCACCGCCAAACCGCTGACAAGGTCTCTAAGGTGCAAGCGACTGCCGGTAAACCAGGGTTCGATCAGCACTGTCATCACGGGATAGGTGAAAAAGGCTATCATGCCGATGGCGACAGAAGAGAGTTGCATCGCCGCAAAGTAGGTCACCCAATGGAGGCTGACAATCACTCCAAGTAACAGGGCAATAAGGTAATCTTTGCCGCGCAGCAAGCGCAGGCGCTGACGGCTGAGTTTAACCAGCAGCGCCAGAACGATGGCGGCGATAACGCAGCGCAGCAGAGTGATATCGAGGGCGCTCAAGGGAATAAGCCGGGAGAACAGGGCGGTTCCCCCGAACAGGAGTACCGCCAGATGCAGTTCTGTCAGGCCTGTACGAGCTTGCCCCTTGGCAGACAAGTTCAGTCCTCTATTTTGGCAAAAGGTGCACCCATACGGGTCACGGCGCCTGGCTCAACACCATCGGCAAATTCATCTAGGGCGTCCTTGGCAAACAGCATGACCACGGTACTGCCCAATTTGAAGCGGCCCATCTCGGCACCTTTCTCCAATGTGATCGCATCCGGCCCTGTGGTGGGGTATTCCCAAGTAAAGACGCGTTTGCCTGTCGGCGGAGTGACAGTGCCGGCCCAAACGGTTTCAATACTGGCCACTATGGTGGCGCCGACCAATACCATGGCCAGGGGGCCAATCTCGGTTTCGAATATGGCTACCACTCGCTCGTTACGGGCAAACAGCCCGGGTACATTGCGGGCGGTCAACGGATTGACCGAGAAGAGTTCGCCGGGTACATAAGTCATTTTCGACAGCGTACCTTTGATGGGCATATGGATTCTGTGATAGTCCTTGGGCGCCAAATAAATGGTAGCAAAGTCACCGTCTTCGAAGCGTTCGGCGTCTTTGGCCTGATTGCCCAGCAGGGTCAGAGCCGAATAGTGGTGACCTTTGGCTTGAAAAATGCGGCCGTCTTCAATGGGACCACACTGACTCACGGCGCCATCGACCGGGTGCACTATATATTCTGCGTCCTGATGCAGAGGGCGAACGCCGTCTTTCAGGGCGCGGGTGAAAAAAGCGTTGAAGCTTTTGTAGGCTTCAGGCTCACTCTGAGCCGCTTCTGACATATCTATCTTGTACTGTTTGATAAACCAGCGAATAGCCCAGGTGGTCAGCTTGCCGGCTTCGGCCGCGGCCAGTTTCCCGACCAGACGGGACAACAGGTGTTTTGGCAGCATGTACTGCAGTGCAATCTTCACTTTATCCAATTTTTGCTTCCTTCAAATGGGCTTTGCCAGCCTAAATGTCGTCCATGCCGGCGCGGAAGTGGCGGGCGTGACGCTGTTCATCCAGACTGGTGATAATTCTGTGATAATTGTTGAATCTGTCTTCGGCAATTTTGCCTTCCTCTACCGCTTTACGCAATGCGCAGCCAGGATCGTCCAGATGTTTGCAATCGCGGAATTTACAGCCGCCGAGAAAATCCCTGAACTCCACGAAGCACCAGCCGACACGGTCGGCAGGTAAGTGCCAGAGGGCAAATTCGCGAACCCCTGGAGAGTCAATCAGATCGCCGCCGCTAGGCAGGTGAACCAGTTTGGCCGTGGTAGTAGTGTGCTGACCCAGGCCTGAGTTTTCCGAGACTTCCCCGGTTTGCAACTGCGCCTGTGGCAGCAGGGCATTGATAATAGACGATTTACCTACCCCGGATTGCCCGGCAAATACACTGGTTTTGCCTTGCAACAGGGTTTTCAGTTGCTCTATCCCTTCAGCGGTTTTACTGCTGACTTTATAGACCGGGTAGCCGATAGCGCGGTAACGGGCCAGGGCGGTTTCCACTTCAACAGCCTGAGTCTCGTCCAGCAAGTCGACCTTGTTGAGAATGATCACCGGCGGAATTTCTGTGTCTTCAGCCGCCACCAGATAGCGGTCAATAATCTGGGTAGTAAAGCTCGGCAGCACAGATGACACTATAAAAATTTGATCTATATTGGCGGCAATGACTTTAACGCCATCATAGAGATCGGGCCGGGTCAGTGACGAGCTACGCGGGTGGACGGCTTCAACCACACCGGCGACAGTAGTTTGTGGATCGGTCGCCAGACGTACCACTACTTTATCGCCGGTAACCAGGCTGCCTATGGTGCGGCGAAGATTACAACGAACCAGTTGGCCATCATGGGTTTCAATATCGGCATGCTGACCGAAACGGGAAATAACCGTGGCCTCCAGCTTGGGGCCGAGTGAGCTATCCTGTATTTCAGGAGCGGCCTCTGTAGCGTTTTTTCCACGTTGCAGACGCTTCTGATGATTGGCTTTCATACGGCGCAGTTGGCCATGACTCAATGGTTTCTTTTTACTCACAGGCTGTTCTTCGCGGTATAAGGTGATTTTGTGTCTTGGCAAAAAGCAGTATGATACACGGTCTTAAACAAAAAAGCCTGAATTTAGGCGAACAGGAGCGATAGGCTGAGCTATGGTTGCGGATGCAAATAACCTGATTTGGATAGATCTCGAGATGTCCGGGCTGGAGCCTGAAACCGATAGAGTACTGGAAATAGCCACCTTGGTTACAGACAAGGAGCTGAACATTATCGGTGAAGGGCCTGTGATAGCGATTCACCAGAGCGATGAAGTGTTGGCTGCCATGGATGATTGGAATCAACAACATCATGGCGCTTCCGGGCTAATTGAGCGGGTGAAAGCTTCGAAACACACAGAGGCTGACGCCATAGCCAAGACCATAGCTTTTTTGAGCCAGTACGTGCCTAAAGGGGTGTCCCCCATGTGTGGCAACAGTGTTGGTCAGGACAGACGCTTTCTGAACAAGTATATGCGTGAGCTGGAAGATTACTTCCATTACCGCAATATCGATGTCAGTACGGTCAAGGAACTGACCAAGCGTTGGCAGCCGGAAATCATGAAGGATTTCAAAAAGCAAAATACTCATCAGGCTTTGATGGATATTCAGGAGTCGATCGCCGAACTGAAATTCTATCGTGAACGGGTATTTAAAATTTGAGCGATCGGTAGATAAATCTGTTTCAGGGGGTTGCAGCAGATGGAAATTTCCATATAATGCGGCCTCACCTTTCCGCTGGTGGTAACCAGTGTGAACGGTTAAAGTAAGTGGAAATGCGACATTAGCTCAGTTGGTAGAGCGGTACCTTGCCAAGGTACAGGTCATCGGTTCGAACCCGATATGTCGCTCCAAATTCCAGACACCCACTGTCTTTAAATGTGGACTTAAGTGATGCGACATTAGCTCAGTTGATAAAACAGAGGTCGGTACCTTTGTTGATTATCAGCTCGGATGATGCAGCAAACAAGCAATGCGACATTAGCTCAGTTGGTAGAGCGGTACCTTGCCAAGGTACAGGTCATCGGTTCGAACCCGATATGTCGCTCCAAATTCCAGACTCCCACTGTCTTTAAAGGTGGATGCATTATTGCAATGCGACATTAGCTCAGTTGGTAGAGCGGTACCTTGCCAAGGTACAGGTCATCGGTTCGAACCCGATATGTCGCTCCAATCTTTATTTCCCCTTCAAAATTCTTAAAAAGTGCTTTTCGTGATCTGCCGCAGGTTTCTTGCGTTTTGTCTAATGTAGCGACATTTGTAAGCACTGATTTATGACCTTGTTCAAATATTCCCACCTTTTTTACTTCCATAATGTCTCCATACCGAATTGAATTGTGCCGTTGACGGCAGAAGAATGGAGATAGGCAGATGCGTATTCAACAGTTACGTGAACTCCTTGAATTTGTAGCGAAATGTCGTCTTGATATGGCTCAGCTCTATCACAGATTACACACTCAGGCCGACTCATCCAGGGTCAAACTAATGCTGGAATATTTTGAACAGCATCAGAAACATATTGCTGAAACTCTCGAAGACTATATCGATGATGCGCCAAACAAGATCCTCGATACCTGGTACAAAGACATTGTTTTTGAGGACTTTGGCAAGCGCTGCCGCGATACCATGCTGGCGGCCAATATGACAGAGGATGATGTGCTGAATCTGCATCTGGATCTGGAAAACCGCTTGATTGCCTTACTGGAAAAAACTGCCGGTTCGTCGGCTTCGGCCGAGGTAAAAGGGGCTTTGGAGGATTTGGTGCGGGTCGAGAAGATCCAGCAGCAACGACTGGTGCACAGTACCATACGTATGGACGATATTTAACGTCTCCCAGACTTGGCGGATCTGCTTGGGTCTGCCGTTAGTTCTGCCCGGCCCAGACCGGGCTTTTTCATTTTTATCAACTTGTTCTGATTCAAGTCATAAATACTCACTGACTTTACTGCTAGTGTGTTGTCAATCATCACAGTCTTTATGCTGATTTTTTATCGGTAGTGTCAGCGCCCGAAAGATGCCAACGGCGACCAATAAGGCGCAGAGAGCCAGGAGCCAGAACCAGGGAAATGCCCCGTTAAAGGGTAGTCCCAGCAGTAATACGCAGAGTATTAAAATAAGCAGTGTCAGCAGCATCATCCCTGTGCTTCCTTCCGGCATCCTTTGCCACAGCATAAGTTTAGTGAACGAGTGGATTTTTTCGAGTTAACAAGTCATCAGTATCTGTCAGTCAGGAGATAGGAGAATCGATATGGCCCAGGATTTGTCAGATATGCCCCGTCAGCTGTATAGCGCCAAGGCCGTGCGCCAGGCCGAATTGGACTGGGTGGCTGCCGGCCAGGGCAGCCTCTATGAGTTGGTCGAGCGGGCAGGGAAAGCTGCCTTTGAGTTATTGGCGGCCAAGCTGACTCAAGGCAGCCGGGTACTGGTCATTGCCGGGCAGGGAAACAACGGCGCCGATGCCTTGGTCTGTTTGCGCTGGTTATTGAACTCGGGTTTCAACGCCAGCCTGTTTATCTTTCCCGCCAGTCAGCCCAGCACCGAGTGGCAGCAAGCCTGGGATAAGTTGCAGCAATCCGCGCCGAAGGTGGCTCAGGTATCAGATATAACCGCAGCCGAATATGATTGGATAGTGGACGGCCTGTTGGGAACCGGCCTCAAGGGCGATGTCCGGCCGGAAGCCGCCGTCATGATAGCCCGGATAAACGCCGCGCGGGCCAAGGTGCTGAGTCTGGATTTGCCTTCCGGTATAGATGCCGATACCGGCGCAGCTCTAGGGGCGGCAGTCGAAGCCGAGCAGACACTCTGTTTTGCGGCCCTTAAGCAAGGGCTACTGACCGGCAGGGCCAGGCACTGCTGCGGCGAACTGCATTTTGTTGACTTGGGGCTGAGTGAATTCCTGCCACCATCGGATGTGGTCAGAGTCGGCGCTGAGTACCTCAAGGGGCTTTTCGATGCCCGCCCCAGGGACAGCCACAAGGGCAAATCGGGCAAGGTCACCGTTATAGGCGGCGATTATGGCATGGGGGGGGCAGTCAGGTTGGCGGGCGAAGCCTGTCTCAGGGCCGGCGCCGGTTTGGTTACTGTGGTGAGCCGGCCGGAGCATCAGCTCACGGTCAATGCCAACAGGCCGGAACTGATGTTCTGGGGCTGTGAATTGGTGGATATGGAGGTTTATTTGCGCCTTGGCTGGGCACAGGTACTGGTGTTGGGGCCAGGGCTTGGCCGCGCCGACTGGGGATACAATCTGTTCAAGGCGGTCAGCCTGAGCGATAAGCCCTGCGTGCTGGATGCCGATGCGCTCAATCTCTTGAGCCAGGAAAAACGCTCCCAGGACAATCGGGTTCTGACCCCTCATCCGGGGGAAGCCGCCAGGTTGCTGGCAACGGGTACTGCTGATGTCGAAGCCGACAGGTTTGCAGCGGTTAGAAAGCTGCAGGCTCAATATGGCGGTGTGGTACTGCTTAAGGGCGCGGGTACTCTCATTTATGATGGTAAACAGCTGTTTGTTGCCCCTGTGGGGAATCCCGGGCTCGCCAGCGGTGGGTGCGGCGATGTGTTATCTGGTATAATCGGCGCGCTGATGGCTCAGGGGCTGGACAACACCCGCGCGACTGTGGCAGGCGTGATAGTTCACGGCGGCGCTGCCGACCTTGCTGCCCGTGATGGGGAGAGAGGCATGCTCGCCAGCGATCTTATGCCCTGGATCCGCCATCTGGTAAACACTGACTTGTAAGCTTAATGGGCCAATGTAAGGCGTGGATCCACACTTAAATGACTATCGAACACAGCTTGACTCTGCAATTGGCAGATGAGACTCAAACTGTCGCCTTCGGGCGGCAATTGGCGGCCTTGATCAGTGCGCCGCTGACCATTTATCTGACCGGAGAACTTGGTGCCGGCAAAACGACTTTCAGCCGTGGCTTAATTCAAGCCTTGGGTCATCAAGGTGCGGTTAAGAGTCCGACCTATACACTCGTGGAACCTTATGAGCTTGAAGGAATCGAAGTATATCATTTCGACCTTTATCGACTCAGCGACCCTGAAGAACTGGAGTTTATGGGGATCCGGGATTACTTCAACGAGCGCAGCCTTTGCATTATTGAATGGCCGGAACAGGGAATGGGGTGCTTGCCCGCTGCCGATATACATCTGCATATCAAGTATGCTAATACTGGTCGCGAAGTCTCTCTGCAAGCCGGTTCCGACAAGGGTAAGGTGCTATTAAGAAAAATAACAAACAATGGTAAAGACTAATAACATCTTATTTAAACTGACTTTTTTTGTTATCTGTTGGGTAATGGCGGCGCCAACTTGGGCAGCCAATAAACTCGACGGTGTGCGTATTTGGGCGGCGCCCGAGTCTACCCGGGTGGTATTTGACTTAAGCCAGGCGCCTGATTACAGCTATTTCACGCTGAGCAACCCTGACAGACTTGTGGTGGATCTGAAAAAGAGCACCAATGGCGTCAAGCTGGAAAAAGTTGAAAACAACAGCCCCTTGGTCAAAAGGGTGCGTTTGAGCCAGCCGCCGGAGAAAGGCACCTTGCGGGTGGTCATAGATCTCAAGCGGGCCGCTAAGGCCAATCTGTTCTCCCTGCCGCCAACCGCACCATACGGCAACCGTTTGGTGGTGGATCTCGATGACAAGAGCACTTCGGCCAAAGCCAGGGTAACCCCGACAGCCACTGAAGCGGTGCGGGATGTGATTATTGCCATCGATGCCGGTCATGGCGGTGATGACCCTGGTTCTATCGGGCCTTCCGGTTTGTACGAGAAAAAGGTCTCACTAGCGATTGCCAAGCGAGTCGAGCAGAAAATCAACGCGACTCCCGGACTTAAAGCCGTGATGATTCGCACCGGTGACTACTTTGTTAACCTGAACCGTCGCTCGGAACTGGCGCGACAGAGTAAGGCCGATCTGCTGATCTCAATCCACGCCGATGCCTTTACTTCACCTCAGCCCAGAGGCGCCTCTGTATGGGTGCTCTCCATGCGCAGAGCCAATACCGAGATCGGCCGCTGGCTGGAGCAGAAAGAGAAACATTCAGAGCTGCTCGGCGGTGCCGGTGAGATTATTCAAAATACCGACAATGAGCAGTATCTGGCGATGACCTTGCTGGATATGTCGATGGATAGATCCATGGCGATGAGTCACACAGTGGCCAGCGACATACTTTCTGGTTTGGGTAAGGTGACCAAACTGCACAAGCACAAGCCCGAGTCGGCGAGCCTGGCGGTACTCAAGTCGCCGGATATCCCGTCCATTCTGGTGGAGACTGGTTTTATCTCCAACCCTCAGGAAGAGAAGTTGCTCAGTAATGCCAACCATCAGGACAAGCTGGCCAAGGCGATTCATAAAGGCGTGCTCAAGTATTTTGAAGCCAATCCGCCGGCCGGTACCATGCTGGCCAAACAGGGCGTGATTAAACACAAGGTTGTCAGAGGTGAATCTCTGTCGGTAATCGCCAATCGTTATGAGGTGTCGGTGGCCGATATCAAGAAAGCCAATAACCTGAAATCGGATGTAGTGCGTATAGGTCAGCAACTGGTTATCCCCAGAGCCTGAGGAAGAAATGGCAATTCAGATATTACCCCCACAACTGGCCAACCAGATTGCGGCGGGCGAAGTGGTAGAGAGGCCGGCCTCCGTTGTGAAGGAGCTGGTGGAAAACAGCCTGGATGCCGGTGCAACCCGAGTCGATATCGAGATCGATAAGGGCGGCGCCAAGCTTATTCGAATTCAGGACAATGGCGGCGGTATCGCCAAGGAGGAACTGGCACTGGCGCTGTCCCGTCACGCCACTTCCAAGGTGCATACACTGGACGATCTTGAAGCCATTCTCAGCTTTGGCTTTCGAGGCGAGGCGCTGGCCAGTATCAGTTCGGTTTCCCGCCTGACCCTGACATCTCGCACGGCCGAACAATCCGAGGCCTGGCTTGCTTACGCCGAAGGCACGGATATGGGGGTCAAGATACTGCCTGCGGCCCATCCAGTGGGTACCAGTATTGAAGTGGTCGATCTCTTCTTCAATACCCCGGCGCGCAGACGTTTCCTCAAGAGTGACAAGACAGAATTCACCCATATCGATGAGTGGCTGAAAAGGATTGCGCTGGCCAGGCCGGAAATTCACCTGACTTTGAAACACAATGGCAAACAGGTGCGCAACTATCGTCCGGCAGAGAATGAAGCCCAATATCTGCAACGGCTGGCTCAGGTCTGTGGTCGGCCGTTTGCTGAGCAAGCATTGAAGGTGGAATGTCAGCATGACGATATGCGCCTCAGTGGCTACCTGCAGTCCCCCTGGCAAGTTGAGCCTTGTGATACTCACTATTTTTATGTCAATGGCCGCCTGGTCAGAGACCGTTTGGTGAACCATGCGGTCAGGCAGGCCTTTGCCGGTTTGGCCGAGTTGGAACAACCCGGCTATGTGCTGATGCTGGAGCTGGATCCCCACCAGGTAGATGTCAATGTGCACCCGGCCAAGCATGAGGTGCGTTTTCATCAGGCCAGATATGTGCACGATTATATTCTGCAGGCCTTGAGCTCTGCCCTGCAGCAAGCGCAGCAACTGCCAGTCGATGACGTTAATCCGCATTTAAGCCAAACAGATTATGCTGCGGCCATTGACGCGCGTTCAGACGCCGCTGGCACAAGCTTCACCCAAGGTGGGACGACAGATAGCAGCCGTGCCGAGCCGAGTTTTCGCGAGCCCGAGTCAAGCGGCGGCAGCGCTGGATATCAAAGCCAATATAGCGGCAACGCCCCTTTAGGTGGCAAGGCATCGGGTTCATATTCTGGGGGCAATCCCCGTCAGGGAGCCGCTGCCCCGTCCAAGTCGGCCATCAGCAGTTATGGCGCTTTATTGTCGACGCCTGGCGTGGTCAATGAAGCAAGCCCAGAAGCTAAGATGACCGTCATGCCGCCTCTGCTGGATGGCGAGCATTGGGTGTTGGTCGAAGATGAGCAACTTAAACTGCTCAAGGTGAAAGCTGCTGCCAAGCGATTGAGATATATTGAGATTATCGCTCGCATCCCTACCGGGCTGACTGGTCAGCCCCTGTTGATGCCGGTTGCTGTGGATGCCGACCCTGAATGGCCGGTATTGCTGGAGGAAAGGGCGACTCTGCTGAGGCAGCTAGGGCTGGATCTCAGTATTCGTCATTCGCAGTTGATAATCAAAAAAGTGCCCCCATATCTGAGGGACGCGCAGCTGGCAAGTTTGATCCCTGAGCTGCTGCAATGGCTCAGATTTGAGCAGCCCCAGGAAGCGGCCTTGGCCAATTGGCTGGCGCAGAGCAGCTTAAGTAGCTTTGTTTCGGCACCATTGATATGGCAGGGGATCTCTGCATTGGACGAGCAAGCTCGGCAAGAAATTTTACAGCTGGCCAAGGTATTGCCTTGGCAGCAATGGTTGGAAGAAGAAGGCAGTGAGTAAGGCGAAACAGCCAAGAGTGCTGACATTGATGGGGCCCACTGCCTCAGGAAAAACAGCGTTGGCGCTGGAACTCGCCGAACATCACAACTGCGAGATCATCTCGGTAGATTCGGCACTTATCTATCGGGAAATGGATATAGGCACGGCTAAGCCCAGCGCGGAAGAGCTGGCTCGCGGGCCGCACAGGCTGATAGATATCCGCGATCCCAGCGAAAGTTATTCAGCTGCCGATTTTCGCAGCGATTGTCTGCGGGAGATTGAGCAGATAATCAGCATGGGAAAAACCCCGCTTTTGGTGGGTGGTACCATGTTGTATTTTAAAGCATTATTGGAAGGCTTATCGCCACTTCCCAGTGCCGATGAGGCGATAAGAGCTCAGATACAGCAGGAAGCCGAGCAGCAAGGCTGGCAAATGCTGCATCAGGAGTTGGCGCGGATTGACCCGGTTTCGGCCGCACGCATTCATCCCAATGACCCACAGCGACTGGCTCGGGCACTAGAGGTATATCGTATCAGCGGTAAGAGTTTAACAGAGCTGACTCAATCCAAATCTCCTGAGCTTCCCTATGATGTGGTGCAGTTTGCCATTGCGCCACAGGAGCGCAAGACGCTGCATGGGCTGATTGAGACAAGATTTATGCAGATGCTGCAGGCCGGATTCACCGACGAAGTGGCCAAGCTGAAGCAAAGGGGCGATCTGCACCTGGATATGCCCTCTATGCGCTGTGTTGGATATCGTCAGTGTTGGCAATATCTGGAGGGTGAATTTGACCATGATACTATGGTCGAAAAAGCCGTCGCTGCTACTAGGCAATTGGCAAAGCGTCAATTAACATGGTTGCGAGGATGGCCAGAGTTGAATTGGCTGGAGACCGGGGCGCAAGGGAATATAGTTCAGCTTATACGCCACTGCCGCTAGCTTAATAGCCCTTGCTGTATAATACTCAAACCGAACAAGAAAGCTTTTTGTTAGATTTTATATAAATTAAAAAAAGGAAATAAAAACATGGCTAAGGGGCAATCTTTACAAGACCCATTTCTGAACGCACTACGCCGTGAGCGCGTTCCTGTTTCCATCTACCTAGTCAACGGTATCAAGTTGCAGGGACAGGTGGAATCTTTTGACCAGTTCGTTATCTTGCTGAAAAACACGGTTAGCCAGATGGTATACAAGCATGCCATTTCAACTGTTGTGCCTTCTCGTCCATTCAACGTGAGCAATCACCAGGGCGGCGGCCAGCAGGGCTATAACTCGCAGCATGATGATAGCAGCGAACAGTAATAAGTTAAGGAGTTCACTTCTTGTTTGATCGCTATGAGGCGGGAGAAACTGCAGTACTTGTTCATATCGACTTTTCCGACGAAGACAGCCGGGAAGACCTTCTCGAATTGCAACTCTTGGTCGATTCGGCTGGAGCACGTTCGGTAGGGGTGATAACAGGAAGCCGCCGGGCACCTGACCGCAAGTTTTTCTTGGGGACGGGAAAGGCGGAAGAACTGGCAGCTTTGGTAGCTGCGACCGAGGCAAATGTGGTGATCTTCAACCACGCATTGAGTCCTGCACAGGAAAGAAATCTTGAAATCCTGTGTCAATGCCGGGTGTTGGACAGAACCACGCTTATCCTCGATATCTTTGCTCAGCGGGCCCGTACCCATGAGGGTAAGTTGCAGGTGGAGCTAGCGCAGTTGCGCCACATGTCGACTCGCCTGGTACGGGGCTGGACTCACCTTGAACGTCAAAAGGGCGGGATAGGTTTGCGCGGCCCCGGGGAAACCCAGCTGGAAACTGACCGGCGATTGCTGCGGGGGCGGATCAAGTCCATCAATCGTCGTTTGGAAAAAGTGGACAAACAGCGGGAACAAAGTCGCCGGGCCAGACAGCGAAGCGACTTGGCTACTGTGTCACTGGTCGGTTATACCAATGCCGGAAAGTCCACTCTATTCAACGCTTTGACAACATCGGAGGTCTATGCTGCCGATCAGTTGTTTGCGACCCTGGATCCGACGCTGCGTAAGCTGGAGTTGGACAACGGCGCCGTATTTTTAGCCGACACTGTGGGGTTTATTCGTCATTTGCCCCATGAGTTGGTGGCGGCGTTCAAGGCGACATTACAGGAAACCCGCCAGGCTGACCTCCTGCTGCACGTGGTGGACTGCGCCGACGACAATATGAATGACAACTTTGAGCAGGTGCAAGAAGTGCTCAAAGAGATTGAGGCCGATGAAATTCCGCAGCTTCTGGTCTGCAACAAGATAGATCTGCTGGAAGAGATAGGCCCAAAAATAGATTTCGACCCCGAAGGCCGGCCATACAGAGTATGGATTTCGGCCCAAAAAGGGTTGGGACTGGACCTTCTCAAGCAGGCGGTGGATCAACTGACCGCTGCCACTATAGTTGAGCTTAGCTTGAGAATACCGGCAATGGCCGGACATTATCTTGGCCAGTTTTATCGACTGGATGCGATACAGCAGAAAGAGTATGACGACCTGGGGAACTGTATCTTGTCTATTCGTTTACCACAGCCGGACTGGCATCGGCTGGTTAAACAGAGTCAAGGTGAGTTGGAAACCTTTATCCTCGAACCCGAGATTGATAAAGTAGTTTGTTAATAATCTCGTTTATTCATCCACTTATGGAGAGTTAAATGGCTTGGAACGAGCCCGGTAACAAGGGTAATGATCCTTGGGGAAACAAAGGTGGCAACGACAAGGGGCCACCGGATCTGGACGATGTATTTCGCAATCTGACCAAACGCTTTGGCGGCAAGGGCAACGGTGGTTCTGGCTTCAGCATGGGGACTCTGGCCATAGTTGCAGGTATTGCCCTGGCAGTATGGGGTTTTTCCGGTTTCTACACTATCAAGGAAGCGGAGCAGGGTGTCGTGCTGCGTTTCGGTGAACATGTCGGCGAAGTTGGTCCCGGCCTGCACTGGAAAGCCACTTTTGTCGATTCGGTTTTACCGGTAGATGTCTCAACGGTTCGCTCTATTCCTGCTTCCGGCAGCATGCTGACAGCCGATGAAAACATGGTCGTGGTTGAACTCGATGTGCAGTACAAGGTGAAAGATGCCTACCAGTATCTGTTCAGTGCCGTTGATGCCAACTCGAGCCTGCGTGAAGCTACCGACAGTGCGCTGCGTTATGTCATAGGTCATTCAAAAATGAATGACATTTTGACCACAGGGCGTGCCAAAGTTCGTGACGACACCCGCGCCGAGATTGAACGTATTATCGCGCCTTACAATTTGGGACTGCAGATTGAAGACGTTAACTTCCTGCCGGCCAGACCGCCTGAAGAGGTGAAAGACGCCTTCGATGACGCGATTTCAGCACAGGAAGATGAGCACACTTATATCCGTCAGGCCGAAGCTTATCAGCTGGAAATTGAGCCCAAGGCTCGTGGTCAGGTGGAGCGTATCAAGCAGGACGCCCGTGCATACAAAGAACGTGTTATCCAGGATGCCGAAGGTGCCGTGGCCAAGTTCAACAAGCTGCTGCCCGAGTATAAGCAGGCCCCTGAAGTGACTCGCGATCGCCTCTATATCGATGCGATGCAGCAGGTGTTCAGTGATACCAATAAGGTACTGATAGATGCCAAAAATAATGGCAATTTGATGTATCTGCCACTGGATAAGCTGATGTCTCAGGAAGGCAAGTCTAAACCCAAAACTGAACAGGAACCCGAGCAGCAAGTGGATGCCGTCAGTAGTCAAAGAAACACTAACAGCAGCAGTTTCAACGGACGCATGTCCCGCGAAGAGCGTATGCGTCAGGGAAGGGAGTAAACCATGAGCAGATTCGTACTCATTATTATTGCCCTGCTGGCGGTCGTTGGTGTGTCTTCGCTGATGGTCGTCAACGAAGGGGAGCGTGCTATTGTTTCCCGCTTTGGTGAAGTGTTGAAAGACAAGGTCGACGGTAAAATGGTGCCCCGAGTCTATGGCCCGGGTCTCAACGTTAAGATCCCGTTGATCGACAAAGTCCGCTATATGGATGCCCGTATCCAGACTCTGGATGGCGCCGCCGACCGCTTTGTGACCTCTGAGAAGAAAGACCTTATGGTCGACTCTTATGTTAAATGGCGGATCAAAGACTTTGAAAAGTACTATCTGGCTACAGATGGTGGCAACAAGTCCAAGGCCGAGTCACTGTTGCAGCGTAAGATTAACAGTGACCTGCGTACCGAGTTCGGTAAGCTGACCATTAAACAGATTGTTTCCGGTACCAGTGAAGGCAGCACAAGCTTGTCTGAGAGCAGCAGTCGTGATGACCTGATGCGTATCACCCTGGAAAATGCTGCCAAGAGTGCTGAAGGTCTGGGTATAGAAGTGGTCGATGTCAGGGTGAAGCAGATCAATCTGCCATCCAACGTTAGCCACAGTATCTTCCAGCGGATGCGTGCCGAGCGTCAGGCGGTAGCCAAGAAACACAGGGCAGAAGGTAAAGAAGCGGCTGAGAAAATCCGTGCACTGACCGATGCCGACGTGGTAGTGACTCTGGCCAATGCCCGTCGCGATGCAGAGAACATCCGCGGTGAAGGCGACGCCATTGCTGCCAAAATTTACGCCGATGCTTATACCAAGGATCCTGAATTCTTCAGTTTCCTGCGTAGCCTGGAGGCCTACAAGGCCAGCTTCGCCGGTAAGTCTGATGTCATGGTGTTGGAGCCGGACAGCGAATTCTTCAAATACATGAAGCAAAAAGGCAAGTAATTGCACTACTTGAAAGACCCGGACTGGTTCCGGGTCTTTTTTTATCTTTTTCTCGGCTTGATGCGAAAGTCACAGAATTATTGGCATTAATGTGTAAAGCCAAAATATACTGTTAATAGTCAATTGGTTATGTTTTAGCTGTGGTTAAATTACTCTCGAGATGCTCAGATTTTGCAGCCTAAATCTGCTGTTTTTTTAACCCTATCTGCTAAAAAACTGTAATCTCCCTAACCAACTTGTGTCTTTTGACTATGATCTGCTTCTAATTTTTCGCTATAATGAGCCCCGCCTCAAAATTCGACTTTTCCCTTTAGTGAGAACTAAGAGGCCTAAAGTCTTGAAAAACAAAAATTCCAACACCCTCTGGGAGATAAGTGGATGAGCAATGCGCCAGTCGATACCGGACGTCGCAGATTCCTGACAGCTGCAACCGCCGTAGTGGGCGGTGCTGGTGCCGTCGCTGTAGCGGTTCCCTTTATAAAGTCATGGAATCCGAGTGCCAAAGCGAAAGCTGCAGGTGCGCCGGTAGAAGTAAATATCAGTAAGCTAGAACCAGGTCAGCTGATCCGTGTGGAATGGCGTGGCAAACCCGTATGGATTGTCCGCCGTACTGAGGAAGTTCTTAACGAGCTCCCAACCCACGATGACAGACTGCGGGACCCGGCTTCTGACGAATTACAGCAGCCTGATTACGCCCAAAATGGCGTACGTTCGATTAAGCCTGAGTACTTTATTGCCGTAGGTATTTGTACTCACCTGGGTTGTTCACCTACTTACCTGCCAGACTCTTTCTCAGAGCAGGTTGAAGGTGTGACTTCAGGTTTCTTCTGTCCATGTCACGGTTCCAAGTTCGATATGGCTGGTCGCGTCTTCCAGGGCGTACCTGCTCCACTGAACCTGGTGATTCCTCCACATCAATACATTGATGATGGTAACGTGCTCATCGGCGTAGACCAGGGAGCTGCATAATGGTTAAGAATATAATTGACTGGATCGATGCGCGTATCCCTATGACGGCAACTTATAACCGCCATGTTGGTCAGTACGCCACCCCCAAGAATTTTAACTTCTGGTATTTCTTCGGCTCTCTGGCACTGTTGGTTCTGGTAAACCAGCTGTTGACCGGTATCTGGCTGACCATGAACTATGTGCCTACCGCCGAAGGCGCATTTGCCTCCATCGAATACATCATGCGTGATGTCGAGTACGGCTGGTTGCTGCGTTACATGCACTCCACCGGGGCTTCGGCCTTCTTTGTGGTGGTTTACCTGCATATGTTCCGTGGCCTGCTCTACGGTTCTTACCAGAAGCCTCGTGAACTGCTGTGGCTGTTCGGTATGTTGATCTTCCTGGTACTGATGGCCGAAGCCTTTATGGGTTATCTGCTGCCGTGGGGCCAGATGTCCTACTGGGGCGCCCAGGTAATTATCTCACTGTTCGGTGCTATTCCGGTTATCGGTGATGACTTGACCCTGTGGATCCGCGGTGACTATGTGATCTCAGGTGCAACCCTGAACCGCTTCTTCGCTCTGCACGTTATCGCGTTGCCTCTGGTACTTGTGGTACTGGTATTCCTGCACCTGATTGCGCTGCATGAAGTGGGTTCCAATAACCCGGATGGTATCGAAATCAAGAAGAACAAAGATGAAAATGGCTGGCCTGTCGATGGCATCCCATTCCATCCTTACTTCACCGTAAAAGATATCATGGGCGTTGCCGGCTTCCTGATTGTCTTCTGCTACGTGCTGTTCTTTATGCCTGAAGGTGGTGGTTACTTCCTCGAGAAGCCTAACTTCGAAGCTGCTAACCCAATGAAGACACCTGAGCATATTGCACCTGTATGGTACTTCACTCCGTTCTACGCCATCTTGCGGGCCGTACCGGACAAGCTGGGTGGTGTCGTTATGATGGGTCTGGCGATTGCCGTACTCTTTGTTCTGCCATGGCTGGATCGCTGTAAGGTCAAGTCGGTTCGCTACCGCAGCATGATTCACAAGCTGAACATTGCTCAGTTTGCTGTGTCCTTTATCGTCCTGGGTTACCTGGGTGCGGTACCTGCGACACCAACGCTGACCATTGTTGCCCGAATCTTTACTTTCACTTACTTCGGTTTCTTCCTGCTGTTGTTCATCTACAGCAAGAGTGAAAAGACCAAGCCAGTACCAGAAAGGGTGACATTCAAATGAAAAAGTTATTGATTGCTTTGGTTGCCTTTGTGCCTGGTATGGTGTCTGCCGCCAGTGGTCACAATGTGCACCTGGAAGATGCCAATATTGATCTGACCGATAAAGAGTCGCTGCGTCGTGGTGTGGAGCTGTTTCAAAACAACTGCGCCGGTTGTCACAGCACTCAATATCAACGTTACCAACGTGTCGCCGAAGATCTGGATATTCCTGTCGATGAGATGCGCAAGCTGATCCACACAGATGCCAAGATCGGCGAGCTGATGGAAAACTCGATTGAAACCAAAGATGCGGCCAAGTGGTTCGGTGCCGCGCCACCGGACCTGACTCTGGTAGCCCGTGTCCGTGGTGAAGATTGGGTATATTCCTACCTCAAAGGGTTCTACAAAGACCCAAGTCGTCCTTTCGGCGTGAACAACACAGTGTTCCCGTCAGTCGGTATGCCGCATGTGCTGGAAGGCCTGCAAGGTATGCCGGTTAAGCAGGAAGATGGCAGCATCACCGTCAGCGGTGGCAGTCTGTCTGCGGAAGAGTACGATCAGGTTGTTCGCGACCTTACCGGTTTTCTGGTTTACTCGGCTGAGCCGGTTAAACTGGAGCGCGAAAACCTGGGTAAATGGGTACTCGGCTTCCTGTTCATATTCTTCGTGATCGCATACCTGCTCAAGAAAGAATATTGGAAGGATGTACACTAACCCTTAGAAAGGGGTAGAATATATTATCCGCATAATGTAAACGGGGGGCATTGCCCCTCGTTTACATTTGTTTTTTTCAATTCCGGAGGGTATCAATGGCTGTTGCTGCCAATAAACGCTCTATCATGACCCTGTTCTCAGGTGCCGATGATCTCTATAGCCATCAGGTTCGCATCGTATTGGCTGAAAAAGGGGTAACTGTTGATGTGTTGCAGGTGGATCCCAATGATATGCCAGAGGATCTGCTGGAACTCAACCCTTACAACTCAGTGCCTACACTGGTAGACCGTGAACTGGTGTTGTACGAAAGCCGTATTATCATGGAGTATCTGGACGAGCGCTTCCCGCACCCGCCGCTGATGCCCGTTTACCCAGTTTCCCGCGGTCAAAGCCGTCTGATGATGCATCGCATCGATACAGACTGGTATTGCCTGGTCGACCGCATCCGTAAGGGTGACCGCGCCGATGCGGCCCGTAAAGAGTTGCAGGAAAGCCTGCTGTCTATCGCGCCTGTGTTTGCCGAAATGCCTTACTTCATGAGTGAAGAGTTTGGTTTGGCTGACTGTTATCTCGGCCCCTTGTTGTGGCGTCTGCCAGTGCTGGGTATCGAACTGGATAACCGCGCGGGTAAAGACATCAAAGCCTATATGAACCGTATTTTCGAGCGTGAGTCCTTTAAGGCCTCTCTGACCGAAGCCGAGCGCGAAATGCGCATGGGTATCTGATGAAAGATTTGACCCCAAGTCGTCCATATCTGCTTAGAGCTTACTATGAATGGCTGATGGATAATCAGCTGACCCCACATCTGGTAGTGGATGCCACTGTGCCGGATATTCAGGTACCGCTGCAGTATGTTAAGGATGGTCAAATAGTACTGAATGTCGCCGGCAGTGCTGTCGGTGGCCTGCAGCTCGGCAACGAGTTTGTCGAGTTCAATGCTCGTTTCGGTGGTGTGCCACAGCAAGTGCTGCTGCCTATGGCTTCTATTGTTGCCATCTATGCCCGTGAAAATGGTGCCGGCACAGTATTCGATATGGAAGACGCCTATCTGCTTGAAGAGGGTGAAGAATCACTGCTGAATGTGGTTGAAGAGGTTGAACAGCCACGGACTGAAGCCGAAACTGAACCTACAGCAGACAAGCCCAAACGGCGTGGCCACCTGACTTTGGTTAAATAAAGCCGGGTTGACGCTTCAGCTAAAGCATTGCAAAAAGCCAGTCACTATGACTGGCTTTTTCTTTTCAGTGGCTGCAATACCGCGCCTGCCAGCTCCACTCGGTTACGACCATTTATCTTGGCCTGATACAGAGCCTTGTCAGCCTGCTTGAGTGCCTCGCTTGCACTATCTCCAGGATCGAGAGTTGCCAGGCCAACAGAAGCTGTCAGTTGTATGTAATGGCTTTGATATTCCAGGCCTTGTTGTCTGAGGGACTCAAGGAGTTGCTCGCCTCTTTGCTGCAGGGCCTGAGTCCCGGGTTCATCCAGCCTCAGCAGCAAGGCAAACTCTTCCCCGCCTATTCTGGCCAGTCGCTCCTGAGGCTTGAGCGCTTTCTTGAGCAGCTTACTGACATGAATAAGGGCGACATCGCCGGCATCATGGCCAAAGTTATCGTTTATCTTCTTGAAGAAATCCAGATCCAACAGGGCAAGTACCCAGCAGCCCGGCTGCTCTCTTTGCAGTGCGACTTGGCGCATGAATGCGCGGCGGTTGAGCAATCCGGTCAAGGTGTCTGTGTCGGCCTGATGTTGCAGTACCAGCTCGGCGCGCTCGGCATACATTTCGCTGATCAGCAGTATGGCGCAGGAGCTGATAATACATGAGCAGATCACCAAGGCCTTTAAAATGGCCAGAGTGTGTGTAGAAAGCAGGGCGATATCAGGGTGGGATGGCCAGCCGTGCAGCTCAAAGAAGCTGAACAACCCCAGATTGGCTAACATCAGGATCAGGATGGAACGCCATTCACGGATCTCAAACAGTACAACCAACATGATGGCAAACAGCAGGTAATAGCTGTGGATTTTGATACTGGTACCTTGGGCCGTCATTAAAGCTGTGGCGGCATCGGCCATCAACAGCAACATTAAACACCACCTGGCGGCAAAGAACTTTCCTTTGTAGTTGAGCAGTAACACCAGAGGCAGCAGGGCAATAAAGGGCAGCTGATTCAAGCCGGAAAGAATAAAGCCTTGGTTACCGCTGATATAAAAACCCAAAATAAACAGCAATATAGTTGTTACGGAAACCAGTACGCCCAAGTTGACCTGAATGACTTTACGCTCCCGGGTCTTGATAGCACATCTATCACACCCCAGCATCAGCAAAAAATTCAGCAACCTGGTCATATTGGGCATAGGCAAAGCACTTTTATAAGCCACTCGAAATATCAGCTTAATTCAAACCCCGTTGTTGAACCAGTCTTGGCGCCAGATAGCAGCGGATTGCCGGTGAAGTTTGGCGGAACGGCCAATGTCTTTCAGCGGTAAGCGGCAGGCATCTCCCCCTCTGTGCCACTTTGGCTTATTCCCAGATTACAGCGGCTATAAAGGTTAGGATTCTTGGCCAAAATGGCAATAAATCTACCCAAGCTGGCGCGGGAAGTTTCGGTCCCCAGAAAGCACTCGCCTTTTTGAGTAAGTTGAAACTCTTCTATCGGTTTATCGGTTAACCAGACGGGGCGTAGTATGGTGTAGTCGAGTGATGAAGCTTCGATAACATTGGCACTTCTGAGGTTAACAGGCCGGGTGAAACCCACCATACTCTTGTCCCAGCTATTGAAGGGTTCAGGAAGTTCTTCATAGATACCGCCGGCATTGAGTGCAACGAGGCGCTGCACCTGAGCATTTTCCATGGCGTGCACCAGATTTCGGGTCTTGCGGTCCAAATCCATTCCACCCATGGTGTTTATCACCAGATCGATTCCGGGCAATGCCGAGACCAGGTCATCGACTTTGTTGGCATCCCCCTCTACCAGCCGAACTCTGTCATTGTAAAGGTGTTGCAGTCGTTCAGATCTTCGAAGAAAAAGCGTCAGTTGCACTTCCTTTATCTCCAACAAACGCGGCAAGATGGCTTGAGCCGAACGGCCATTGGCACCGATTAACAAAATGTGCATCAACAAACTCCATTAAAGATGAAGGCTGGACAGAGGAGAGCCTCTGTCCGCTTGAAAGTTATAAATACTCACCGAAGAATGCGTTCAACTTATCGAAGGGGAGCCGCTCCAATTGGTCATAGAGGTCAACATGGTTGGCGTCTTCGATAATCAGCAGTTCCTTGGGAGAGGCGGCTTCAGCGAAAGCGGTTTCACTGAAATAGCGGGAATGTGCCTTCTCACCGTGGATCAACAAAATGGGCCTGGGAGAGATTTCGGCGATATGAGTCAGCAGAGATTGATTCATAAATGACATAGGGTTGGTGATGGTCCAGGAAGCATTGGAGTTGATGGCCCTTGGGTGAAAACCACGCGAGGTCTTGTAGTAATCGGCGTATTCCTGCACAAACCGGGGTTCACCTCCCTTAAGTTCCAGAGAGATAGGGCCATAGCCGGGTGAGCCATTTTCGGCATCCAACCAGCGCTGTTGGCTCAACTGGCCCAGAATTTCTTTGCGCTGCTCATGAGTCATGCTGTCGTTGTAGCCCTTGGACATGACCCGGGACATGTCATACATGGTGCTGGTTACCACGGCCTTGATGCGTTGATCCACTGCGGCAGCGTTCAGTGCCATGCCTCCCCAGCCACATATGCCGATAATGCCAATTCGTTGGCGATCCACCTGGCTTTGCAAGCCGAGAAAATCCACGGCGGCACTGAAATCTTCGGTATTGATATCCGGGGATGCGACGTTCCTGGGTTCTCCACCACTTTCACCTGTATAGGAGGGGTCAAACGCCAATGTGGCAAAGCCGTATTCGGCCATCTTTTGGGCGTATAGGCCTGATGATTGTTCTTTCACCGCGCCGAAGGGGCCACTTATTGCGATTGCGGCCAGCTTGCCCTGCCTTGCTTTTGGCAGGTAGAAGTCGGCGGCCAGGGTGATGCCGTAGCGATTTTTAAAGGTGACTTTTTGATGTTCGACCTTGTCACTCTTGCTGAAGGTCTTGTCCCAACTGTCACTGAGCTTCAATTCAGACTCGGCCAATGCCGGAGTGGGGATGGTGGTTGCAATGGTCATGGCGATACCGGCTCCTGTCATTTTCAATAGTTCACGACGCCCATTATCGAGCGTCTCAGAGGGGGATTTTGCTGTGTCTAGGTTGTTCATGCTGGTGTTACTCTTGGTTGTAGGGCTGGTGCTCCAGGTGCTGGTTCAGCGCGGTTTGAGCGCGCTCGGCGCTGGCTTGATTCACCAGTTGCTTCAAACCGGTGATCACAGATGTGAGTTGCTCAGGTGTTAGTCCCAGATTCATGGCAATGGCTATGTGGGCCTGAAGTTGGGGTTCAGCGCCAGGCAAAACCGCCAACATGGTCAGCGTTGCGATTTCCCTGTCATGCCAGCTCAGGTTATCGCGGCTGAAAATATCACCGAATAAATGGGTCTTGAGAAACTCATCAATGGCCGGTGCAAAGTCAAACAGAGGGCCTTGGACAACGCCTCCAGCCAGTTGTGTCTGGTTGGCCGTACCCATTGAGAGTAACGCATCACCTTTGGGGAGCGGATGACTGGGCAACTTGCCAATTTCATCTGTCACGCCGCGAGCCTTGCGTGTCTCAACTACTGACATAAGAGTTCCCAGCGCATTGAGGCTGCGGGGAAAGCCGGCGTAGGCATAAACCTGTACCAGTATTTCCTTGGTATCGTTGATGGTGAGTCCGGCATCCAGTCCCTGTTCCAGGGCGCTATCCAGCTTGGCCAAGTTACCTTCGGCGGCAAAAGCCGCAATAGGTACTATCGCTTGCTGTCTTGAGGTTAAAGGCTCTGGTTCTGTCATAGTGGGTGTCCTCGATTGGAACGTATGGGGTGTTTGTCCGGCAGTCTGAAATATTGGGATGCAAAGACACAGTATCAGCGGCCAATAACTAATCCCGGGTTTCATGGGCGCTTCCCTGTCTTGTCTGCTTGATCCTGTCCCAGATACTGTTCATCGCTGACCTTTTCCAGCCAACTGACATTACGGCCTTCATTGTCTTGACCTGTGACCACAAGATGTGTCATCGCAGTCTCGGGAGCTGCGCCATGCCAGTGCTTTATGCCTGCAGGGCACCAGATCACATCGCCTGGCTTTATCTGTTGTCGAGGTTTGCCCCATTCCTGTGTGTAGCCTACGCCCTGAGTCACAATAATTTGTTGGCCTTTGGGATGGATATGCCAGGCTGTGCGGGTACCAGGCTCAAAGGTGACATAGGCTGCAGATGCATTGATTTCATCGGTCGCAGGAAACAGTGGGTCGATACGTGCTGCACCAGTGAAAAATTGCTCTGGCCCGGCAATTGAAGGCCGGGAACCTGCTTCTGAGATACTTTGCTTTGGCTGCGCTGCTACATTTGGCAGCGAAATAAGCAATAATGTGCAAGTGAATATGAAGTTGAGTTTCATTGCTTTACTCCTTGTTAGAGTGAGACTTGAGCTGTTTACTTTCGATAAGCCCCGATTTTTCTATGCGAATTTCCTGCTTGCCTGAAAATTTCATCAGCTCTTTGCCAGTGTCTATCCGCCCTAGCGGGATCAAGCCTTGGGCGTAGCCGTGATCACGATAGAAAATGGCCAGATTTCCCCAAGGGGCGTAATAGGTGAGGTCGCCAACTTTGGCCGAATGCCCGCTGGGGACATCCAAGGTGGAGAGCTTTTTGGGTAAGTCCGCTATTTTCTCACTGGCGCCATAGTCGCTCAGTTCAAGTTCAAGGGGTAATAAGGCAAGAAAATCCCGGCTGGCAGAGTTGTCTTCCAGGCTCGCGACCAGGGTTTTGCCGTCCAGTAACAGAGTTATGCTGTGCATGATTTTTGTCTCCTCAATCTGATTGGGTAACTGGTCTTGAGCCAGAGACATTTGTCCTCCAAGGAAAGGCAGGACAAACATAAATGCCTTGGTTATCTTTAAACAGGCTGTATTGGTCAAAGGCTTTGTCCATGTCATCGTCAGACCCTATCCTTTTGGCTTTTTGGGCTTTCGTAGCCTTGTGTTACCCCGACCAAAGCTGTGGATAGCAACAGCAGCAGGGCGCTGATACCAAAACAGAGTTGGTGACCACCAATGTCGAATAACACACCTCCCAAGGTAGAACCCAAGGCGATAGAGAGCTGAATGACTGCGACCATCAGGCCTCCGGCTGTTTCGGCCGATTGCGGAATAGTCCGTGGCACCCAGGCCCACCAACCCACAGGGGCGGCAGTGGCGATAAGTCCCCAGAGGAGTAACAACACAATCACCAAGATCAATTGAGTGCCAAAGAACGCCAAACCGAGTGCGCTGACGGCCATCAACAAGGGCATGATTTTCAGCGTCAGATAAAATTGTCGTTTCAGAGCCCCATTGATAAGGCTGGTACCTATGAGCCCGGCCAGGCCTATGAGCAACAGGATCAGGGATAATGGCTCTACAGCCACTTGTGTGACGCTTTCCAGAAACGGGCGAACATAAGTGAATAGGGTAAACTGCCCCATAAACAAACTGGCAATCGCCAGCATACCGGCCAGTACTACTGGAGTGCGTAACAAGCCCAGTACCGCAAAAGTGCCGCGGATCCTCGCTGAACGCTTTCTAACCGGCATGGACGGCAGGCTAAGCCATTGCCAAATCAGGGTGATGACAGCTATTGGCAATAAACAGAGAAAGGCGCCACGCCAACCAAGCAGTGAGCCCAGATAAGCGCCGAGAGGGGCTGCCAAAATCATCGCCAAGGCGTTCCCGCCATTGAAGATGGCCAGCGCCTTGGGGACTTGTTCACTCGGTACCAAGCGCATGGCAATAGCCGCCGACATGGACCAGAATCCACCTATGACGACACCGATCAGTGCCCGGCCCAGCAAGTAACTGGCATAGCTATCGGACAGACCTATGATGAGGCCGGAAATCCCCATCAGCCCTGTCAGTCCCAGAAGCAGTGTTTTACGGTTTACCTTACCGGCCAGTACAGGGATAAGTAAGCTGGTCACCACGGCCAATATGCCGGAAATGGCTATCCCTTGGCCGGCCATTCCTTCGGTTATCTGCAGGGATGAGGCTATAGGAGTCAACAGGCTGACCGGCATAAATTCAGACGCAATTAGGACGAAGACACATAACGACATGGCAAAGACACCACTCCAGCAGGCGGTATCTTCAGTGGTTGGAAGCGGATCTGTAACTGAATGGCTCATAGATTGAGAATTTCCCCTCTGGAGTAGCTGGCGCTGGTAGCCGCTGTTGGATGAATTTATGACCAGCAGAATAGGCCTGGACGCCTGTGGTAACAAGCGCTCTAAATTCATTGAAACTATGAACTCAATTCATTAATAACAGATGTTTTTCGGTTATATTGGCCTGGTTTTCGAAGTATTCTTATGAATATTTGATTGATTGGGTGAGCTGAAGGTCAAGCCGGGGAATAATATGAAGCGGGAAGAATTGAGTGATTTAACTCTATTTATGGCGGTCGCTGAAGAGCGCAGTTTTACTCGTGCGGCGACCCGACTAGAGCTGTCCCAATCCGCGGTCAGCCATGCAATAAGGCGCCTGGAAGAGGGGGTTGGTATCAAATTACTCAATCGTACTTCCCGTAAAGTGTCCACCACAGATGCAGGTGAAAAATTGTTGGCGGCCCTCAAGCCCGGGCTGGGGATGATCAATGCGAGAATTGAAGAGTTGCGACTATTGGGCGATGCCCCTAGAGGGCTGGTGAGACTGGCTACCAGTAAACCTGCGCTGAGAACCCTGCTGTGGCCCAAGTTGTCACAGATAGTGCGTGACTACCCGGAAGTGCAGATTGAGTTGAATCTGGAAAGTCGCCTCACGGATTTGACTGAAGAACGTTTCGATGCCGGGGTAAGGCTGCGGGAGTTTGTCGGCCCGGACATGATTGCCGTGAAAATTGGCCCCGCTGTGCGATTGGCAGCCGTGGCCACCCCTGAATACTTCAAACGCCATGGCGTGCCAAAACACCCCCATGACTTGGACGAGCATGCTTGCCTGGTATTGAGGTTTCATGCTCATGCACCCGTCTATGACTGGGAGTTTGAAAAAGAGGGCGAAGAGATAGTCAAACACGTATCCGGCCCCTTTATTTTTAGTGAGAGTGATGTGTGTATTGAAGCGGCCAAGGCCGGGCACGGCATTGCCTTTGTTACCGAAGCCGAAGTGACGGAAGAGATAGAGAATGGATCCCTTCGGCGGGTGTTGGCCGATTGGTGTCCGCCGTTTGAAGGATACTGCCTGTGTTATTCCGGGCGGCGTAATATCAGTTCGGCATTCAGGTTGGTTATCGACAGACTCAGGTATGAGGGTAAGGATTGAACTGGCATCAAGGAGAACCGGCCCAAGGCATCTATTATTCAGGATACAATAAGCTTGTCGTTTGAATGAACCAATAGCTGACCGAATAAAGCTATCCTTGTTCATCCCCAGGTTGAACCTGCTCAGCGTTAAACGTAACATAGCGTGCGCAAAAAGATGGCGCCTGAAAAAAGATGGAATACCTACAGCGGTATCTTGTTTGCGGCACTGTAAGCCCTATCTCTTAAATCAATCGGTTCCCGTTATATGCTGCTGATGATCGACAACTATGATTCCTTTACCTTCAATCTGGTGCAGTATTTTCAGCAGTTGGGGCAGCAGCCTGTTATCAAGCGCAACGATGAGATTGGGCTCGATGAGATCCGCGAGCTGGCGCCGGATTATCTGGTGATCTCTCCCGGGCCCTGTAGCCCGGATCAGGCGGGGATCTCGCTGGCCGCCATCGAATATTTTGCCGGTAAGTTGCCTATCTTGGGTGTCTGTCTTGGGCACCAGTCGCTGGCTCAGGTATTCGGTGCCAAGGTGGTTCGGGCCAAGCGGGTGATGCATGGCAAGACATCGGCAATCAGTCACAATGGTCGCGGGCTGTTTCAAGGTCTGGCCAACCCCTTGACCGTGACCCGCTATCACTCGCTGCTGATTGACAGCGTGCCCGAAGGCTTCAGTCTGGATGCCTGGTATGATGACCCGGTACACGGGCGGGAAATCATGGCCATCAGCCATGCACAAAAACGCCTCTACGGCGTGCAGTTTCATCCTGAATCCATTCTGACCCAACAGGGGCTTGAACTGCTCAATAATTTCCTGCGTCTGGCTTAAGGAGCAGTGAGTCAGTCCCGGATTCGTACCAAGGCTCCATCCTTAACAAGCCTTTACAAGTTTTCAGCTTTTGCAGAACAACATCCTCTGGCAAATATGGTATAACAGGCCGCAATCGCTTGTTTTCTGTCATATGTCGCTTCCCGGCGGCCAAGATAACTATAAAAAAGGAAGGATGATGAAAAGCCTGATGCGTCATGCCGGTCTGAGTGTTTTGACTCTGGCCGTTTTCAGCGGCTGCGCCGCCACCGAGCCGCAACTCACCACCCAAGAGATCACCAACCCCAGCCAAACAGTACCCTTGGCAGCGCCTCCTGTGGCCGACAAGCCGTTAACTCTGAATCAAATTATGGCGGATCCCGATTGGATGGGACTCGCCCCCAAAGGTGCCTACTGGAGCGATGACAGCCACGCTGTGCTGTTCGCCCGCCAGCAGAGTGCATCTGTGCTGCGCAGTTACTATCGTCAGGGAGTGACAGACAAACAGGCGCAGGAGCTGGCGTTGTCTGAACTGCATACCGTCTCACAACGAGACGGTGTTCTGAGCCCGGATAAACGCCGCAAGGCTTATATCTATCAGGGAAACCTGTTCGTGAAGGCGCTCGATAGCGGTGAGATCACTCAGTTGACCCGGCAAAATACCAAGGTTGAAGGGCTGCGTTTTTTAGCGAATGGCGATCTTGCCTATTGGCAGGCGGGGCAGATATTCAGATTGCATGCAGACTCAGGCCTTGTGGAGCAACTCGCGGATATCAAGATGACCAAAGAGCCGGCACAGACCAAAGAGCCGGAAACTTATCTCGCCAAGGAGCAACACAAGCTGATCCGCTATGTGGCCAAACAGCAGGAAAACGCCAAGGCTCGGGAGACATATCAGCAGCAGTTACAGAATGAAGACCCGACTCTGTCGGCCAAGCCTTGGTATCTGGGCGAGAGTGAGCAGCTGGTGGAACTGAGCCTGTCGCCGGATGGCCGCTATGTGCTGCTGGCTTTGCAGGACAAGAGTTACAACTGGCGTGGCGAGCATGACATCATGCCCAACTATCTTGGCAAAGATGGCTATGTCGATCCTGTACCCGTGCGAGCCAGAGTGGCTGAAGACAAGGCGCCAGGGCAGCGCTTGGTACTGCTGGACTTGCAGCAGCAGAGTAAGAAAGAGATAACCATCGAAGGTTTGTTCGGCTACAACCAGGATGTGTTGGCCGGCGTCAAGGCCGAAAACGCCAAGGCGAAGGGGGAGCGCTACGAAAGTGAAAAAGTCCCGCGCAAGATCCAACTGATGCAGGATTGGGGCTGGAGTCAGAGCGCCATTCAATGGCAAGACTCAGGCAAGCGCTTGGCCGTAATGCTGGAAGCCGTGGACAACAAAGACCGTTGGCTGGCCAGTGTCGATCTGGCCAAGGGCAAGCTAATCACTGAGCACAGGCTGCATGACGATGCCTGGGTCAACTATGACTACAATCAGTATGGTTGGTTACCCGGCAGCGAGACCCTTTACTACCTGTCGGAAGAGAGTGGTTATTCGCAGCTGTATCTCAAGCCGCTCGGTGGCAAGGCGCGGGCTTTGACCTCGGGCAAGTTCGTGGTCAGTGACATCACCCTGAGCCCGGATAACCGTTATATCTACTACAAGGCCAACAAAGAACACCCCGGCAAGTACAATGTTTATCGGGTTGAGATAAGTAGCGGCAAGGATGAACAACTGACCCAGTGGAACGGCGTGCTCGACTACAGCCTGAGCCCGGATGGCCGTTCGCTGCTGTTGACCGCCTCCAGCCTGACCCAGCCGGATGAGCTCTATATTCAAGCCATAGGCGGTGAGCTGACCCAACTGACCCATTACACCAGCGATAGCTTCAAGAGCTATCCTTGGCAGGCGCCTGAGGTGGTTGCCGTGCCTTCCAGCCATGGCGCAGGTGAAGTCTATGCCAGGGTGTATCTGCCGGCAGGTTTCGACAAGGATCGCGCCGAATCATATCCGGCGGTGATCTTCAATCATGGTGCCGGTTATCTGCAGAATGCCCATTATGGTTTTTCCGGTTATTTCCGCGAGTTCATGTTCCATAACCTGCTGGCACAGCAGGGATATGTGGTGATGGACATGGATTATCGCGGCTCCAAAGGCTATGGCCGCGACTGGCGCACCGCCATCTACCGTAATATGGGGCATCCGGAAGTGGAAGACTTGGCCGATGGCGTCAAATGGATGAGCCAGCATGCCAATGTTGATGCCAAGCGGGTGGGCACCTATGGTGGTTCTTACGGTGGCTTTTTGACCTTTATGGCACTGTTTACCCAACCCGAGTTGTTCCAGGCCGGTGCCGCGCTGCGGCCTGTGACCGACTGGGCTCACTATAATGCGCCTTATACCTCGAACATACTCAACACCCCGGATGTTGACCACATCGCCTATGAACGCAGCTCGCCCATCTATCATGCCGAGGGCTTGCAAAAGCCGCTGCTGATCATGAGCGGGGTAATGGACGACAACGTGTTCTTCCAGGACAGTGTCCGTCTGGTGCAGCGACTGATAGAGCTGGAAAAGCCGATGTTTGAGACGGCTATCTACCCGGTTGAACCCCATGGCTTCAGACAGCCATCGAGCTGGCTGGACGAGTATCGCCGCATCTATAAGTTGTTTGAACAAGAGTTGAAATAGTCACTTTACAGGCCTCATTCGAGGCCTGTTTCTTTTTGGTATCAAGATTTTGCCGGTGTGACCGCTATATATATAACCCTAAAGGGACTAACATAAAAACACAGGGCCCGGGTGAGGGCGTGGCAGGAAGGCAACATTTTGGGCTTGTCGGTAGCGGGTGGGGTCAAACCCGGCAGTGTAATAGAGATAGAGCAGCGTCTGTATCAGCAGTTGATACTGGGCAAGCAACGCATTGACAGTGGTGACGATGAGCTTGAACCTGAGCTGGAGGCGGTGGCCTTCAAGCTTGAGGTTGAACGCGAGGCGACTCTGGAGCGGCTCGCCAGGCAGCAACAGGCCAAGGCGCTTTATCAAAGAGTGTCGGCTCAATTGACCGATACCCTGGCGGCTGAGCTCGGCAACCGTTTGGCTTCCATCGAAGAGGTGACACGCTTATCAGGCATCACAGACAAACAGATCTTGCTGCTGGAGTTATTGCAGCACCCAAGGCTTGATCTGGCACGCCTTCGTCCGGTCGTTGCCGAGCAGAGTTGGCTGGTGAGAGACTTGAGCTCTCTGGTGAACAGCCCCTCCTTCAGGGCCCGCAGGCCGCAGAATCTGGATGTGCAACTGACAGATCTCAAGCTGGTGCTCAGCTATATAGGCGTTGAGCACTTGCGGGTATTGATCCCTTACTACACCTGTCGTCATTGGCTGCCTACAGGCCACGCCAGTTTGCTTTGGACTGTGCGCAAGCTATGGCGTTTCTCTCAGGTGCAGGGCATTGCCGCCAGAACCCTGGCCAAGTTGCATGACTTGGATGCCCCAATGCTGTACGCGGTTTCCTTGATGCAGCAACTGGGGATCTCAGTGCTGCTCTCCATGAGCGCCAAGCTGTTTGAGCAGTTGCGCGGCTCATGGCTCAGGGAGGCGAGCAGCGACAGGGATAAGGCGCTCTATGATGCCATAGCCCTGTGTGATTTCCCCGCCGCCTTGGTCTATTCCCTGGTCAAGCAGCATGCGCTATCACTCAATTGGCAACTGCCAACCCAGCTTGGGTTTGCGGATGCGGCCATGGTGACTCTGCTCAAGGAGCGGGACACGGCCCTTGGCTTCAGTCAGTTGTCACCCAATGCGGCAGTGCTGGCCAAAGCCGATTGTTTTGCCAAGTGTTTTTTACTGGAAGAGATGCGGCAACTGGAATTCAGGGACAGGCGGATCATGATGGCGTATCATGAGCTCACGGAACAGGAACTCATTCGTCTCAAAGGCCAGAATTACCGCAAACCCGAGCTGCTTTAAGCCGTTGCGGAGCTTGTAGGCCTTCCATGGAGGAGCTATGCCCAGTTGGCAAGCCTCGGTATTGAACCGGTTGTTAACTTATGTGGCGCGGCCATCGGTCAGTCGCGGCAGTGCCAAAGTGCCTCTGTGCGGCATTCGCCGGCGCTTACTGGAGATGGATCGCCGCTGGTTGGGCTGGCCGCAGGAACTCAAGGTCGAGCACTGGCCGCTGAGCCACTCGCCGCTCATCCATTACCAACTGCCGCAGCCAAGAGAAGTCAGCCTCTTCTATATTCGCGGCGGCGGCTTCTGTTTCAAGACTCCCCATGCCCATGCCCGTTTCCTGGCCGATATTATGCGGCGCAGTCTGGCGGACTGCTATGTGCCCGATTATCGTCTGGCGCCGGAGCACCCGTTTCCGGCAGCCTGTGATGATGTGCTGGAAGCTTATCGGATGACACTTGAGCATTGTGACCCGGACAAACTGGTGCTGATGGGCGACTCTGCCGGAGGCAATTTGGCCTTGAGCCTGTTGTTGCAGCTGAAACAGCTCGAGTTGCCGTTGCCGAGAGCCTGCGTGTTGCTCTCTCCTGCGCTGGATCTCGGCATCACAGGTGATACCGAGCGTATTCTGGCGGCCGACGATCCCTTGTTCACCATTGAATCACTGCTCAGACTCAGAGGGGCGTATCTCGCCGGTAGTAACCCCATGTCTGAGCGGGTTTCGCCGCTTTATGGTTGCTTTAAGGACTTGCCGCCCATCTTGCTGCTGGCCGGTACTCGTGAGCTGCTGCTACAGGATGCCGAGCGCCTGCAACAGGCGGTATTGCGCGACGGAGGCCGGATAGAAGCCGGTTTCTACCTCAATATGCCCCATGTCTTTCCACTATTTGAACTCTTGCCCGAGGCCATGGAAGCCAGGGGCCAAATCGCTGCTTTTATACGCAATAATCTACTGTTATGATTGTCGTTAACTATTCAAAATAGATGAATAGTTAACGGATTCGGTGTCAGTTGAGATTTTTTGTGACTATTTATGCCGTTAAACGGCAGATATTTGCCTGCTTAATTCTCAAACTCAGATCTTTATGCACTTATAGGCCAAGGCATTGCTCTTGCATATTGATCAAACTGGTATTTTGATCACAATTTCGCTAATAATGACACCTAAGCAACACAAGTAAGTGCAGTTTTACTCACAAAAAATAAAGATTAACTGCTTAAAACGGTGGCCGACAGAGCCGCCGACAACACAAAGGATGAGAAGGAATGAGTGTAAACATGAATTTGACACGTGCCCAGTTTGATGAAGTCATGGTGCCTAATTATGCACCGTCACCCGTTATCCCGGTTCGTGGCGATGGCAGTCGTGTTTGGGATCAGGAAGGCAAAGAGTATGTCGACTTTGCCGGTGGTATTGCAGTTAACTGTTTGGGCCACTGTCATCCAGCCGCCGTTGAGGCGCTTAAGGCGCAGGGCGAAAAACTCTGGCACTTGTCCAATGTGATGACCAATGAGCCGGCACTGGCATTGGCGACCAAACTGGTTAACGCCACTTTTGCCGACAAGGTCTATTTCGCCAACTCAGGTGCCGAAGCCAATGAAGCGGCCCTGAAACTGGCCCGCCGCTATGCTCTGGATAATTTCGGCGCCGAAAAAGATCAGATTATCGCCTTCGACAAGGCCTTCCACGGCAGAACCTTCTTTACCGTCAGTGTCGGTGGCCAGGCCGCCTACTCAGATGGTTTTGGCCCCAAGCCGCAGGGGATCACACACCTGCCATTCAACGATGTTGCCGCATTGGAAGCCGCGGTGTCGGACAAGACCTGTGCCATCATGCTGGAGCCGCTGCAGGGTGAGGGCGGTATCATAAACGCCACTCCAGAGTTTCTGGCCAAGGTGCGTGAACTGGCCGACAAGCACAATGCGTTGGTGGTGTTCGATGAAGTGCAAACCGGCGTTGGTCGTACCGGCGAGCTGTATGCCTACATGGGTACAGATATAGTGCCGGACATTCTCACCACTGCCAAGGCTCTGGGCGGCGGTTTCCCCATCGCGGCCATGCTGACCACTGACAAGATTGCCGCTCATCTTAAAGTGGGTACCCATGGTTCCACCTATGGTGGTAACCCTCTGGCCTGCGCCGTCAGCAACGCGGTATTTGATGTAGTCAATACCCCCGAAGTGTTGCAGGGCGTTAAGCGTCGTGAGCAACTGCTGCGTGATGGCCTGGAAAAAATCAATGCCAAGTACCAGGTGTTTTCCGAGGTGCGCGGCAAGGGACTGTTGCTCGGCGCCGTGTTGAATGAACAGTATCAGGGACGCAGCCGTGAGTTTCTGTTGGCCTCGGTCGACAATGGCCTGATGACACTAATGGCCGGTGCCAATGTGGTTCGTTTTACTCCTTCTTTGATCATCCCTGAAAGTGATATTGCCGAGGGTCTGGCACGCTTTGAAAAAGCGGTCGCCAAGGTGGTTGCCGCCTGATCCCCGTGGGCCCAGGCCCATTTAGCGCAATAGACTCACAGCTGCTGTTCTGACGGGCGGGCCCGACGGAGCAGCAACTGTGGATGAGTGGAGATTTAACCATGTTAATCATACGGCCTATCCGAGCCTCAGATTTCCCGGCGCTGCTCTGTATCGCCGAAGAATCGGGCCATGGATTCACCTCGCTGCCGGTCAATGATGAGCTGCTGACCCGCAAGATTGCCCGTTCGGAAGCTTCTTTCGCCAAGTCGGTGGAAACGCCTTTTGATGAAGGTTACCTCATGGTGCTGGAAGACACAGAGACCCAAGAGGTCGTGGGCACCTGTGGTCTGGAAGCCGCGGTGGGAATGGAAGATGCTTTCTATCATTACCGTTTGGGCACAGAGGTTTATCATTCGTCGCAGATAGAAGTACGTAACGAGGTTGAAACCCTCAGCCTGTGTCATGACTACACAGGTGCCGCCGAGCTCTGCACCCTGTTTCTGAGAGATTCCTACCGCAAGGGCAACAATGGCCGCATGCTGTCACGCAGCCGCTTTCTGTTTTTGGCCCAGCACGCCAATCGATTCGGTGAAACTGTTATTGCCGAGATGCGTGGGGTCAGCGATGAAAACGGCAATTCCCCTTTCTACGGCTGGCTGCAGCAAAACTTCCTCGGCATAGACTTTATTCAGGCCGATTACCTCTCAGGTCTGGGGCAGAAGGCCTTTATGGCCGAGATGATGCCTCGCAGCCCTGTCTATGTCTGCCTGTTGCCCGAAGCGGCGCAGAAGGTTATCGGTGAAGTGCACACCAATACACGCCCGGCCCTGAGCCTGTTACAGGCGGAAGGTTTCCGCTGGCGCAACTATGTGGATATTTTTGATGGTGGCCCCACGGTTGAATGCAACCTGGCGGACATTCGCTCCGTGCGCGAGAGTCGCCTGCTGACGGTGCGTATCGGCGATATGCCCCAATCAAAGGACAGCTTTATTCTCTCCAACACCCATTTGGCAGACTACCGTGCCGGTTCGGCCAAGTTGGCGCTGACAGACGACAGTGAAGAAGTGATCCTGTCGAGCGAGTTGGCCGCCGCACTCTTGGTGGCAGACGGGCAATCGGTCAGGGTATTGGCAATATAGGAACAGCATAATGACACAATTTATCAAGGGCCAATGGCTCGCTGGCGAAGGCCAGGCAATGAGTTCAAGCAACCCGGCCAACGGCGAAACCCTGTGGCAGGGTAATGCCGCTACCCCGGCTCAAGTTGAAGCTGCCGTTGCAGCCGCCAGAGAGGCGCAGTTTGACTGGTTTATGCTCGGCTTTGACGGCCGCTTGCAGGTGATAGAGGCCTATCGCGATCAGCTGGAAGCCCATAAGGCGGAAATCGCCGACACCATAGCGCAGGAAACCGGCAAGCCACTGTGGGAAACGGCCACCGAGGCGGGTGCCATGATAGGCAAAATCGGTCTGTCGGTCGCGGCTTATCACAAGCGTACCGGCGAAACTGAAAATGAACTGCCTGCCGGGCGGGCCGTGCTGAGACACAAGCCACACGGCGTAGTAGCGGTCTTCGGGCCTTATAACTTCCCTGGGCATCTGCCCAACGGCCATATAGTACCGGCTCTGCTGGCGGGCAATACCGTGGTATTCAAGCCATCGGAACTGACGCCAAAAGTGGCAGAGCTGATGCTCAAGCTGTGGGAGAAAGCCGGCCTGCCCGCCGGGGTTATCAATCTGGTGCAGGGCGAAGTGGAAACCGGCAAAGCGCTGGCTTCACATCCTCAGCTTGATGGTCTGTTCTTTACCGGCAGCTCCCGCACCGGCCACTTGCTGCATCAGCAGTACGCCGGTCATCCGGGCAAGATCCTTGCCCTGGAAATGGGCGGTAACAATCCGCTCATCGTCAAAGGGATCAGTGATATCAAGGCGGCCGTGCACGAAATAATTCAATCTGCCTATATCTCCAGTGGCCAGCGCTGTACCTGTGCCCGCCGACTCTACATAGAGAAAGGTGAGCAGGGCGATGCTTTGATTGCCGCACTGGTTGCGGCGGTCAAAGCGATAGCTGTCGGCCCTTGGAATGCCGAACCTCAGCCCTTTATGGGCTCGATGATCTCTGAAGCAGCAGCCAAGGGAATGGTCGCGGCGCAGCGTAATCTGCAGAATCTCGGCGGGGTCTCGCTGGTGGAACTAACCCATATTGAGAGCGGTACCGGCCTGGTGTCTCCAGGGTTGATTGATGTTACCGAGGTGATTGAACTACCTGATGAAGAGTATTTCGGACCCTTGTTGCAACTGGTGCGTTACAGCAGCTTTGACCGGGCGATTTCGCTGGCCAATGATACCCGCTATGGCCTTTCTGCCGGATTGCTGGCCGATAGCCGTGAAGACTATGACTATTTCCTGGCACGGATTCGTGCCGGCATAGTGAACTGGAACAAGCAGATCACCGGAGCCTCAGGTGCGGCGCCATTCGGCGGTGTCGGGGCATCGGGTAACCACAGAGCCAGCGCCTTCTATGCGGCCGACTATTGTGCTTATCCCGTGGCTTCCATGGAGGCCGATGGTCTGAGTTTGCCACAGGCATTGAGTCCGGGACTTAGCCTCTGACAGTGAAGGGAAGCGCAGTGGCGCTTCCCTTTTTTGAACATACCATTTGCCTTTGGGCAAACTGCATTACACAGGGAATAACCATGCATACAGATATCAATGCGCTGTTCAATGCCATGTGGCAGGACTATATCAAGATGACGCCATCGGCGGCCAAAGTGCACCAGCTGTTGGGGCAAGGCAAGGCGATTATTAACGACCATATCGCCTTGCGTACATTCAATCTGCCCAAGGTGGGCTTGGATGTGCTGGCAGCCCATTTCGAAGCGCTGGGCTATGTGGCTTGCGGCGATTATCGCTTTGAGCAGAAAAAGCTGGTGGCAAAGCACTTTGAGCATCCGGACCCGACTCAGCCCAAGGTCTTTATTTCTGAGCTGCTGGTGGAAGAGTTCAGCCCAGAGTTGCAACAGCGGGTTGCCGACTTGGTTGAGCAGATCCCAACCCAGGCCTTGACCGCAGATAACTTTACTTATTCAGGCAGACACTGGCAGCTTGACTATGACACCTACCAAGCCCTGCTCGCCGAGAGTGAGTATGCTGCCTGGGTTGCCGCCTTTGGTTATCGTGCCAACCACTTTACCGTGTCTGTGAACCATCTGGCCGAATTCAGCACCCTGGCCGCCGTGAATACTGCGCTCAAGGAGGCTGGGTTTACCCTCAACAGTGTTGGCGGTGAGATCAAAGGTTCAGCTGAAGTCTTGCTGGAACAGTCTTCCACCATGGCCGACAGAATTCCTGTCGCCTTCGATGACAAGACGGTAGAGATCCCCAGTTGTTTCTATGAATTTGCCCTGCGTTATCCCAAAGCCGATGGTGAACTCTATACCGGCTTTGTTGCTGCCTCGGCAGATAAGATTTTTGAGAGTACCAACGTCAAGTCGTAACAGTGCTTAATTAGTTACAGAATGGCCTCCTTAATTAAGGAGGCTTTTTTGTAAGTAAACAAAACATCATGCTTAATATAGTGAAACATTAATGTTTTTATGATGTTTTAATTATGTTTTGCATTGGTGTTGATTTGCCAAGGTTAATTTATTTTTATGATGTTTTTTATGATATATACCCAGTTTTTAATCTATTTAGACTAGTCATTAAGTGTTGGTGTTGATCACTGTGTTTTTCATGATTATGCTGTTTACATAAGTAACAATATGTATTGAATGCATTCGAGCTAATATCGAGACGCTATTCCGTTTGGGGCGGCGGAAAATCACATGAATAAGAGAAATAAGTCGAATAGTAAATTGCAGAGCTTGGTCAAGTTGGCCATGCCTTTGCTATTGTTTTTGGCTTTTTCTAATGCAGCGATATCTAATGAGTTTGAAGAAGTTAATACGCTGATATCTATTGCCAAACAGAACGCGTCACCGGTAAATCAGTTGGCAATCTATTCACTCTCCTTGCCTTGTATTATGGCCGTTAAACTGGCGGATAACGCCGTCTTGGCCGAAGTGTTTAAAGCCATTACAGTCAGTTGGTTTATTTTGTTCTTATGCGGGCCCCGTATTCCCAACCTGGGTGTCCCGCAACTTTCCTTTGGTTGGATGCCCTATTGGGCGCAATTACTCCTTGAATGGGTAAAACCTATTCGTGGCAGTACCTCTTAGACTGGAATTACCTCCAGATTAATTCGTTTTAAATAAATTAAGGCTTTTAAATATGAGATCCGGTAAATATCACCGCGATCTGGCCTTGTCACGCATAATAAAAAGTAAAAAAGCAAAGACGAGCTTCCCTTTGCTGGGCTTACTATTGCTTGCGGGACAAGCTCAGGCGGTTAATGAGTTTGAACTCAAACAGGAAGAATTCGGCGAATGGACTGCCTATTTCAATGCATCTTATACCCGCAATGTCTACAGTGAGTCGGCCTTCGATGCGTATCGGGCTTATAGCCTGGATGCCAGGGTCGATTACAACAGTGATTGGGGCAGTGTGCTGCTGACCTTTGGCGGTGAAAAAGAGACGCTGCACGGTAAGGAGTCGAGCTTTTTTGACCCATTGCTCGAGTATCGAACGCCACTCTATTCTCTGACTGACACTCTATCACTCAAGGGCAGTGTCGGTGTCTATCTGCCAGCGGCGCATTACACCAAGCTGGATAGACTGGAGTATGCCCCCAGAGTGGCGGCCTATCTCTTCTATCGCCCTGAGGGCAACTTCAGCTTCTACCTGTCTCCCAGATACAGGTACAACGCCTACAAGTACAAGACCGCCGGTGAGCGGGTGCTGATTGAACATCAGGTCGATCTGGTGGCCGATGCCTATTGGCAGTTTGCCAGTAATTGGTACCTGGATATCAGCGGCCGCTATCGGATGTCGAAGAATTACCGTGGTCGTCGTATGGATGACCAATTCACCTTTGCCCAGGAACTGGGATGGATGCCTGCCGAGAGTTGGACATTGGCCATTGGCCATAACAACAGCGGCCGTTTCTACCATCCGGAACTGGGGCCTTCCGAAGGATTTGAGCTGTATGACAAGCGCAGCTCCACCTTTTATTTCTCAGTAACAAAATACCTATAAACTCAATTTATTCAGAGGATTAAATGAAGAAGTCAAGTCTGAGCCTGGCGATAGCAGCCAGCCTGGCACTCGCAGGATGTGGGGCAGGAGAAGAACCATACAAGGAGTTGCCCAAAGATGAGAAACAGATTAGCAGCGACTCGATAGAGAAGGCCGGTGAGCGCCAATACCTCTATATCCGCAGTGTCGGCAAGGCGCCGCGTTATGCCGCCGCTATCCGCGGCTTCAGCCAGGGGGATCCCAAGTTGGTGACCCTGCACAAGACAGAGAATGGTATTCAGGTTCGCCAGTTGGACCGGGACGCCATAGGTCTTGGTCATGACAGCCGCTACCAGGAGGGCATCAACCAGGCCCCGGTACTGACTATCCCCGGTGAGTATATAGACTTCAGATGTACCGAAGACAAGTGGCGTGAATGCATCAACGTCGAGCAGGTCAATACAGATGCCAACCTGACCTGGCAGGACAAGCGCTTCTTTGTGCCTGACTTTGCCGACACCAAAATTGCCGAGCTGGGGATCAACGATATCTTTATGTTTGGTGAGTGTGTCACCGAAACTGAATCCCCAAAACTGGTCAATGCCGGAGCCTACAAAGGCTATGAAATGGACCTGGACAAGGGCGTGATCAACTTCGAGATTGAACACACCTATCAGGCATCGGGCCAGTGTTTCAATCAGTTTTACGGTGGCAATCTGGATAATCTGTCGTTCACCACCACGGAATTTATCTCCATAGTGGCGCTGGATCAGCTTGCCAGTGAAGATTATCAACCCATTCCTTACAGCGAGCATGAGAAGGGCACCTTTGGTTTCTTCAACTCCAGTCACAGCTATCGGGACAGAACCGACTCAGAAGGGGTGGATGGCTATGTTCGTACCTACCTGAACCGCTTCAACCCGGCTAAGGGTGAGTTGGTGTACTACTTGTCCAACAACTTCTATGAAGCCAAGAACAAGCCTTTCCTAGATGCGGCTATCGAATCTGTGACCGCGATGAATATCGCCAACAGCCGTTATCATACCGGCTTGCCACAGATTAAGCTGGAGCAGGCGGGCGATAAACGCCATGGCGATCTGCGTTATAACCATATCACTCTGTTTGATGAGCCTCTGGATAACGGTCTGGCCGGTTACGGTCCTTCAGCAGCCAACCCACTGACAGGGGAGATTGTCAGCGCCAGGGTTAACCAATACAGCTCCAACCTCAAGCAAGGCGCGGTGCGTTACTATCGGCAACTGATGCTGGATTATAACCGCGGCAAGTTGGATGCGGCTTCGGTCGAAGCGCTCACCGGCGTGCCTTATCAGCAAGCCGTGGTTAAGCCAGCGGCTTCTGCAACATTGGAAACAGCGCCTGCCGCGCTGGACAAGCCCGCCGATGTGATGGTAGCCGCCACTCCGGCAGCTCTGCCACTCAAGCCCGCTGAGCAGCAGTTCAACGCCTTGGCCGACTTCGATGAAGCCAGCCGTGACTATTGGTCCGAGCATACTTTGATGCATGTCGACACTGTGTTTGCCGCAGGTGGTCAGCAAAGAATGCTGCCGGCCGGCGTCAAGGACCACAAGATTGATTGGCAGAATGCCGAGTTGTGGGTCAATGGTGATGTTGGCGGTAAGCTGCAGGCATTCGAGAAGCTGAGCCTGGATCTGCAGGATAGCCTGAGCACTGCGCTGGCCGCCCAGGCCTTTGCCGGTACCCTGACCCATGAACTGGGCCACAACTTCGGCCTGAGACACAACTTCGCCGGTAGCCGCGATGGTGACAACACCTTCAACCAACAGGAAATGGAAACACTGAACCAGGCCTTTGCCGGTGCCGGTTATCCTGATCTGAAAGTGAACGCCGAGTTCTCCAGCCAGATGGACTACAACGTCAACCGTTTTGCGACCACTTTTGAGCCCTATGACCTGGCGGCGCTGCGTTTCGGTTATGCCCGTGAAGTTGAGGCCGACAACGGCGACTTTGTCTCCCTCAAAGACGAAGATGCCAAGCGTCGTGATGAGCTGCAAAAAGGAGTGATCCAGGGCGAGACACGTTTCGGTGCGCTCTACAACATTGCCCGCGACCACAAGCTGCGCAGCTATGCCTTCTGTACCGACGAGCATGTGTCGCTCAACAGCAACTGTAACCGCAGTGATGCCGGTCAGAACCTGGATGACATCGCCCAGTTCTATATCGACAGATATCAGGACAGCTATGAAACCAGTAACCTGAGACATAACCGTCAGTCGCTTTATGAAGACCACAGCCTGGGTTACACCATTGCCCGCAAACGTCAGTTTGATGAGATCCGCCAGTTTATTGAAGATGTCAGCTTCCTCGAGGGGCTGTTCGACTTGCCGGAAAACTTCTTCGCCAACGACTGTCAGCTGAAAGCCGCAGCCGGCCAGGATGCCTGGTATTGTGCCAACCAAAGGGCGATGAACAAGGCGGCCGACCTGTTCCTGCGCCTTGCCGGTGAGAACGATGCTGTGGTAGATGTCACCTTCCGTACTGCAGATGGCCAGGCAGCCCTGAGACAGCAGTACAACTTTGCCAAGTTGCTGGAACAGTATCGCTTCAAGAGCGCCGACATGACCATGAAGTTTGCTCCGGGTGAAGTGATCAGCAGGTTTGCCGACTCTCCAGAGGCATTGAAGGAACTGATCATCAACTATGGTATCAAGGAAGAGTTCCGGGATATGTTGAGCGCCGATGTTACCTTCGCCGGTCGTTTGCTGAACGGGATCAAGGCGCCTGAAGGCTCGCCCAACCATCCTTATGTCAACGAGCGTGATGTGCTTGGGGTATGGCCGGACAAACTGCTGGCAGTGCGTGCCTTGGTAAGTCGCACGACTCCGAGATCGACTTCCAGCCGTGGTCACAAGGCGCTGGTGGATCTGCCACAAACCGGCAAGCTGTTCGAAGATATGCTTTGCCGCATGGCGCTGGGTAATGGCCCGGATCTGGTCAGCAATGGCAAGCCTTTGTTTGCCGATGCCTGCAACAGTAGCCCTGAGCTGGAAACGTATCTGCCTTACTACAGCGATTTTGCCAGCCAGAGCATAGAGCCTCTGCCCAATTATGACCGCACAGTATCACGCTTCTTCGGCTTTGATACCGTCAATGGTCAACCCAAAGGCAAGAGCAACCTGCTGCAGATGATGCTGAGACAAGTGGTGTTGGCATCGGTCGACAGCGACTATCAGGGTGAGCAGAAGGCCAGGGTATGGCGTGAATATGTCGGTATTCATCAGGCTGCCCCTGGGCTGGATATGCAGGCCCAAGTGTCCCTGAACGGTAAAATCTACGCCGCGACCGCCGAGAATAAGTTGGCGCTGGCGCTGATTGCCCGCATTAAGGAAGTGGAGCAGTTTATCGCCTCGGCCTCTCCTGAACTGCTGGCGCAGCAGCTCAAGGGCGGCACTGTGGGTGAGATACTCAATGGTCAACTGAGCCGTGACCGCCTGGCTCTGAGCTACCTGCCTGTGCTTGATTGAGCCAAGGCCTGACAGCTTGATAACAAAGAACCCAGCCTAGGCTGGGTTCTTTATTTTTGTCTGAGTGACTCTTTGAGGAGCCAGGCTAACCTTCAGGCCTTGAAGGTCAGTGAAACCTTGAGTCCGCCCAGTGCCGGGCTCTTGCAGAAGTCGATATCCAACTGATACTGCTCGGCAATATCCTTGACTATCGACAACCCCAGCCCATGACCATTGATCTCTTCATCCAGGCGATTGCCGCGGCGGGTGAGGGTTTGCATGTTTTCCTCTGCCACTCCTGGGCCGTCATCTTCGACGCTGACATACACCAGTCCCTGATGTTGCCACACCCTCACCAACACCTGGCTTGAGGCCCACTTATAGGCGTTGTCCAACAGGTTACCGAGCAGTTCCATGCCGTCTTCTCTGTGGATTGGCAGTCTGGGAATACCATCACTGATATCGAAGCGCCAGCTAATCTGCTTGTGTCTATGCACCTTGTCCAGGGTCTGGCACAGGCTCTCCAGATCCCTTGGCAGCACCAACTGTGCCGCCGGCAGCATATCGCCTGTGATCCGCGCCGCCGCCAGTTTACGCTCTATCATCTTGTGGATCTGATCCAGTTGTTGCTCCAGTGCCCTGGCGGTATCGGGATCTTTCAGCCCCAGCGCTTCTACCTGCTGGCGCATCACTGCCAGTGGCGTCTTCAGGCCGTGGCTGAGATTGCCCAGATTGTTGCGGCTGCGCTGAATTTGGTTACTCGTGTATTCGAGCAGCTCGTTGTAGGTTTCGGCCAGAGGTTTGACTTCGGGAGGAATAGTCTCCAGCGACAGCGAGTTGATCTCCCCCTCCCTGAGTTTGGCCAGCGCCTGTTTTATCTGCTTCACCGGCTTGAAGGATTGCCGCAATACCAGAAATATTCCCAGGATCATCGCCAGCAACATGGCCAGATTGACACTCAGTTTGGTGCCATAAACCTCGGTAAATACCTTGCGACCAATGCTGAGATCCTGTGCCACCGTCAGGGTGGCATTGATCTTCTTGCTACTTGAGGTCAGCCCCAAAGACAACAGTTGAATGTCGTGATTCTGTGGCCCCTTGGTTTGCCAGGCGCGGGTTTGCCCTGGCTCCAATTGCACTATTTCCAAGCGTTGATCCCACAAGGAGCGGGAGCGGATCTCCCGATCCGGCAGATTGAGCTGGTAGTAGCGCCCGGAATAGGCGGGTTTGTAGAAGCCGGAAAGCAGGCTCTGATCTATCAGGATCTCACCGTCATTGAGGTGAGTGGCCAGCGCCACTTGCTCCAGATCTTCCTGCAAGCGGTTGATAATAGAGTCGTGAAATGCCTGGCGCAGCATGGATTCCATAAACGCCAGGCCTATCAGGGTACTCAGTAACACCAGTGCTGTCAGCCACAGGCTCAGCTTGGTGCGGATGGACATCATCAGGATTGGCTGCCGTGAAAGATATAACCTTGGCCGCGACGGGTTTCTATCGCTGTTTTACCCAGTTTCTTGCGCAGATGGGTGACATAGACCTCGACCACATTGCTCTCTTTCTCATCATCAAACTGGTACAGCTTGTCGGTGATCTGTGCCTTGGAAAGCAGCTTCTTGGGCGACATCAAGAAGATCCGCAGCAAGCGAAACTCCATGGCGGTCAGGTCGAAACGTTGACCATTGACAGTCACTGTCTGCTCGGCTTCATCCAGACTGACGCCGCCGAAGTTTAATTGCTTGCCGGGCACAGTGGCACGGCCATGGGTGCGGTGGATTATCGCCTGCAGTCTGGCCAGCAGTTCCTGGGTGTGAAAGGGTTTGCCCAGATAGTCGTCGGCACCGGCATTGAAGCCTTCAACCTTTTCATGCCACTGGCTGCGGGCGGTCAGCATAATCACAGGAGTGGTCAGCCCCTGCTGACGCCATTTTTCCAGCAACTGCAAGCCGTTGCCATCGGGCAGGCCGATATCGAGAATGATGCAGTCATACTGGGTTTCTTTGACCAGATAGTCGGCTTCTATGGCTTTGTCGGTCACATCCGTGACATAGCCTGCTTGCTTTAGTTGTTTTGCCAGTTCTTCAACCAGCAGGGCATTATCTTCAACGAGTAGAAGTTTCATTGGGACGACATTCGCTCGGTAATGGGATTAGATCATCGTGTAAACCTGTGCCTGCATTCAGACTCAGACTGACGATATGGCCATGTTCGACTTTTATCTGCAAATCATAACGCCATTCACCCTCTTTCTGATAGAGATGAGCGTCAATCAATTTGCCATGGCACACCCATTGTAGCTGAGAGAGCGTGGCATCCAGGGAGAGGATCGTCCCGGATTTCACTAATTCCTTGGCGATATCGTGATCGGGTTCCAGGTGGGGACTGGCCACTTCAGCCTTTGCAGTGCTCAAAGTCAGGCTAATAAAGCAAATGAAAAATAGCCCTCTCAATTGATGCTCCTGAAAAACAAAAGTGGCCAAGGTTATTACCTTGGCCACTCTATAGAATCAGGCTTAAATCAAGCTGAAGCTGGCTTAGCGGGTACCGTAAACTACTATGGTTTTACCGTGCGCCTGGATCAGGTTCTGCTCTTCCAGCATCTTGAGGATGCGGCCCACGGTTTCGCGGGAGCAGCCAACAATCTGACCGATTTCCTGACGGGTGATCTTGATCTGCATGCCGTCTGGATGTGTCATGGCATCAGGCTGTTTAGCCAGATGCAACAGGGTCTGAGCGATGCGACCGGCCACGTCGAGGAAGGCCAGGTTGCCCACTTTCTGGCTGGTGCTTTGCAGACGGTGTGCCATCTGAGCGGCCAGCTTCATCAGGATCTCAGGGTTAACCTGGATCAGCTGCTTGAACTTCTTGTAAGAGATCTCAGCAATTTCACAGGCTTGCTTGGCGCGAACCCAAGCGGTACGCTCGGCTTGCTCTTCAAACAGACCCAGTTCACCGATAAAGTCGCCCTGATTCAGGTAAGAGAGGATCATTTCCTTACCTTCTTCATCTTTAATCAATACGGCAACAGACCCTTTTACTATGTAATACAGAGTGTCTGAATCTTCACCAGCATGGATCAGAGTGCTTTTGGCTGGATACTTATGAATGTGACAGTGTGATAAAAACCACTCCAAAGTCGGATCTGGTTTTGGCTTACCAATCAGAGCCATGCCTATGTTCCTCGATTGATTAAAACGAAAGTAAGGATATTCTAAATAAGGATTTTACGTCAATATCAAAGAGTAAACTTTGAACCAGGTCTTAGTTTAGACTGAGTGAATCAACGCAATTAAATCGCTAATCTTGGTTATCATTCTGATACTTTAGTGATACATGTCAACCAATACAGATTAAAAGCCCTTGGAATCGCTCCAGTCTGTAGGTTAAATCACATCTTCTTCACCTTGCTCACAATTCGCCAAGCCCATTGAGGGCTACAATTAGCGTTTTATTGGTGGATTGACCTCGACTTTCACGCCGGGTTCGGGCTAATTTATGAGTCTGTATGCATAGATTATCAAAGGGTATCAGAGTGAAATCTCCCTTAATTGCAGCGGCTGCCATGTTGGCCTTGAGTCTGTTCAGCGGACAGTTACAGGCCTTTGCCATTCCCCAGCCAAGCAAGGAAATTGCCGCCAGCAAACTGGCCTATATTCAGCTCAATGCCGCCAATGGTGAAGTGGAAGCTCAGTACCTGCTAGGTTTGATGTACCTCTCCGGCCGTTTCGTTGCCGAGGACAAAATTGCCGGCCTCGCCTGGTTGACTAAAGCTGCCGAAGGGGGCGAAACCAAGGCGCAGCAAACCCTGGCAGACCTGGCATTCGAAGGCAAGTTGATGCAGCGGGATCTGGCGCTGGCCGAGCGTTGGTATCTGCCGTTGGCGGATCAGGGCAACCATTGGGCCAGGTTCAGACTGGGTTTCCTCTATGCTTCAGGTGGTGAAGGGGTTAACCGCCATTGCGGCAAGGCTGTGGCGTTTTTCAGCTCGGCCGGTGATGACATCTCTCTTGGTAATGCCGCCTGGATCCTGGCCACTTGCCCCGAAGCCAAGTACCGCGATGGTGGTCGGGCGTTGGCGCTCGCCAAGCAACTACTGGAAGACAACAATCAGGACCCCACCAATCTCGATAACTTGGCGGCAGCTTACGCCGAATTAGGGGATTTTACCGCCGCGGTGGCGACTCAGCAGCAGGCCATTGCAGCGCTGGAGCAGTCGCAGGATTTCAGTAAGGCACTTGAATTCCGGCAGCGGCTGGAGAGTTATCGCAGTCACAAGCCTTACCGTGAAGTGGTGCCCTTGATGGAATAACGCCCATTGTGAATGCTTCAAGCCGATACGGATAATCCCTTTGCTGAACGCTGGGGTTTTTGCTGTGGTTGATTGTGTTTGCGTCAGAGGAAGAGACTGACGCTTGGATGGGGAGCAAGAATTCGGGCAATAAAAAATGCCCATTATGGGCATCTAAAATAGGGTAGGTTGTTGACATACTCAAGGGAACAAACAGATCAAGATGGGGGAATCTATCCCCAAGAGTATGTCAACCATCAGTATTTCGCCTGAAATCCCGATGACTGTAATTTACCCCTTTAGACTTAAATCAAACTTAATCGAGTCTGAAGCCAAAATTTATCTGCATCCAGCCTATTCAATATCCTGCTCCAGCAGGGCTTGGCGCTTATCCATCAGGTCTTTGATCAGCGGTGTCAGAATAAGCTCCATCGCCAGTGACATCTTGCCTCCCGGCACGACCAGGGTGTTAACCCTGGACATAAAAGCCCCCTGGATCATCTTCAAATAATAGGGGAAGTCGACATTGTTGATGCCGCGAAAGCGGATCACCACAAAGCTTTCGTCCAGGCTGGGAATATCCTTGGCGCTGAAGGGGTTGGAGGTATCTACCGTAGGAACCCGCTGAAAATTGATATGAGTGCGGGAGAATTGCGGCGTCATATGATTGATATAGTCGTCCATCGAACGCACGATTGAGCCCATCACTTTTTCACGGGTATGGCCGCGCTCAGAGGTATCGCGAATGATCTTCTGGATCCACTCCAGGTTGACTATGGGTACCATGCCAATCAAGAGATCCACGTGCTGGGCAACATTGCTTTCGCCGGTCACTACACCGCCGTGCAGCCCCTCGTAGTAGAGCATATCCGTGTCTTCCGGCAGCGGTCGCCACTGAGTAAAGGTACCAGGCATCTGGTTGTAAGGCACGGCTTCATCGAAGGTATGCAGGTAGGAGCGGGTTTCCCCTTGTCCCGTGCCGGCATAGTCGGAAAAACACTTCTCCAGACGGGCAAAGTCATTGGCTTCCGGGCCAAAATAGCTGATGTTGCGGTTTTCGGCCTTGGCCTTGCGGATCATCACTTCCATTTCGGCGCGGGTATAGTGGTGAAAGCTGTCCCCTTCCACCATGGCCGCGTTGATCCCCAGTTGTCTGAAGATGTGACTGAAGGCGGTTGTGGTAGTCGTGGTTCCGGCACCCGATGAACCTGTCACTGCGATAATTGGATGTTTTGCAGACATTTTTCCTACCTGTTTCAAAGAGCTTGGGCTGCAGGCCGACGCTGTGGTTATCTGACCCGTTAACCTTTAGTTAACTACTTATAAAGGAATGCAGGGGGACGGGTCAATCGTCGACAAGTGGGGTACGCCGCATGATCTCCTCGCGGGAGCGGATGGCAACAGACTCGTCATCTTCGCTGAATTCTACCAGTAAATGGCCGCTCTTGAGCGCCAGGCGGCACTTGCCGATGGCCTGCTCCAACGCCTTGTCACCCAGCGCATCGAAACTGCCGTCTTCCACCTGGGAAAGCAGGTATTCCTTAATCAGGTTATCCAGGGTTTCCTTGGGCAGTTGCAGCAGGGATTCATAGGGTATCAGCATGGGTTGACTCCGTCAGATAACGCAGCAATCGCTGCTCCAGATAATAGCGTGGCTGCCACGGTGTGCCGCCCTCAATAAAGCCCACATGGCCACCATTGGCATGCAGCTCATATTCGACGCAGGCGGGTAAATGCTCCAATGAAGGGATTACGGCGTCAGTCATAAAAGGGTCGTCTGCTGCATGCAGTATCAGGGTCGGTTTGGCTATCTTGCCCAATAAAGGCAAGGCGCTGGCCCTTTGATAATAGTCATCGACACCGTTGAAACCGTGCAGTGGTGCAGTCACCTGATGGTCAAAATCATAAAAGGTGTTCAGCCGTTTGATGGCCTCACCATTCAGCGGCAACTGGCTGTTGCCCCGCTCGAGTTTCAGCAGCATTTTTTGCTGCAATTGGCGGATAAGATAACTTTGATAAACCTTGGAGAAGCCTTTCTCCAACCGCTTGGCACAGGATGCCAGCGCCAGCGGTGCCGATACCACGGCGGCGCGGCTGAGCAAGCTTTTATCCGCAAATTCTCCCTGGTACTTGGCCAGTACATTGCCGCCGAGACTGTAACCTACCGCCAGCAGAGGCGAATGGGGATAGCGCTGCTTCAGGGTTTGCAGGCTATGGCTGATATCGGCCGTATCACCACTGTGGTAACTGCGCGCCAGGCGATTGTCTTCACCCGAGCAGCCTCTGTGATGGTGCACTACGGCTGCCAGCTCCAGCTTCTGACACTCGCGTAGCAGGCGGCGGATATAGTGGGAGTCGGCGCTGCCTTCCAGCCCGTGCAGTATTACCAACAAGGGCTTACCCGGGGTTGGCGTCTTGAACCAGTCGAGGTCAATAAAGTCGCCATCTTCCAGCTCCAGCCGCTCACGCCGCAGCGGTAGCCCTGCCACCTTGGTCAAAACAGGTATGATCGTTTGGAAATGGGGGCTCCTGGCCCACCAGGGCGGACGAAAACTACTGCTCATGGGATCTCGCTTGCGAAATGGCCTATTGCCGTGGGCACTTTGCTGTGGTTAATTGGTTATTGGCAGGATTGTAACACAGATGTCAGCACAGCTGAGTGCAGGGGAATGACAGGAGGACAGGCATGCAAAGACGGCAGTTTCTGCTTTGGGCTTTGGGGGGAACCAGTGCATTGGCATTGGGTGTCAGCCTCTATGAGGAGGAGGAAATCGCCAACCTGAGTGAGCACGAAAAGCCCCATGACCTTCTGCTTGGTGCCTTGATCCCCGTGTTGCTGGAAGGGGCATTGCCGGAGATTAACAAACATAGAAGCAGTGCCATCAATCGCACTCTGGATGCGGTCAATCAAACCCTGAAATGGCTACCTAAGGCCCAGCGTCAGGAATTGGAACAGCTGCTCGACATCCTGGAAAACCGCTTTGGTTTACTCTTGCTGAGTGGCAGCATGACGCCTCTGATGCTGCGCAGCCCCAATGAATTGGTCGAGTTGCTGGAATCCTGGCGCAGCTCTTGGATGGAGCTGCTGCAACAAGCTTATCTCGGTCTCAGAGAGTTGTTGATGGCAAGCTATTATGCCTGCCCTGAGCATTGGGACAGACTCAACTATAACAAGCCAAAACTGGCACTCTGATACCCGACTGGAGACACATTTGCCGATAGCTGATCCCATTTTGGCCGGGCTGGCCGCAGGTTGGAAACATACAGATGGAGCCTCTTTGACCGAGGATCTTGAACTGGAGACGGATGTTGTCATCATAGGCACAGGTGCCGGCGGTGGCACGGCGGCTGAAGTATTGACTCAGGCGGGGCTCAGAGTCTTGCTGTTGGAGGCCGGGCCGCTCAAGTCATCCTCTGACTTTGTCATGGAGGAGCGCCGCGCTTATCCAGAACTCTATCAGCAAGCGGCGGCCATGAAGACCCAGGATAAGGGGATCAGTATTTTCCAGGGTAAGTCGGTCGGCGGCTCCACCACAGTCAACTGGACCACTTCGATTCGCACCCCCAAAGCCACCTTGGATTATTGGCAAAGCCTTGGGGTTAAAGGTTTGTCCCGCAGCGAGTTGGATCCCTGGTTCGACAAGATGGAGCAAAGGCTCAATATCAGTCGTTGGCCGATAGATCCCAACCGCAACAATCAGGCCCTCAGGGATGGCTGTGTCAAGCTTGGCTGGGACTACACAGTTATCAAACGCAATGTGCTGGGCTGCTGGAACACGGGGTACTGCGGCATGGGTTGCCCGGTTAATGCCAAGCAATCCATGCTGGTCACCACAATACCGGCTGCCCTGAATGCCGGAGCAGAGTTATACAGCCATGTTCGCGCCGAGCGCTTCGAGCATCATGGTGAGCGGGTTTTTGCCCTCAGAGCCGAGGCGCTCGATGGCTATAACAAGCCCACTGGAGTCAAATTGATGATCCGCGCTCGTCATTATGTGGTGGCGGCCGGGGCAATCCACACTCCGGCATTACTGCTGCGTTCACAAATGACAGATCCCTATCAGCGCCTCGGCAAGCAGACCTGTTTACACCCAACCGTGCTCAGTGGCGCCCGCTTTCGGGAGGTAATCAATGCCCACTCCGGGGCACCGCAGTCGATATATTCGGATCAGTTTGTTTGGCAAGATGGTGCCACTGGTCAACCAGGATATAAGCTGGAGGTACCGCCGGTGCATCCTGTGCTTATCGCCTCCAAGACCCTGGGCTATGGGCCACAGCATGCCGAGCTGATGTCCTGGTTCAATCATCTGCAGGTCACCATAGCCCTGATCCGGGATGGCTTTTCGCCGGAATTGCCCGGTGGCCAGGTATTGCTGACAGATAAAGGCACTGCCCTGGATTACCCTCTGACGCCGGCCTTGTTTGCCGCCGCCAGAAGGGCCTTTGCCAGCATGGCCGAGCTGCAGTTTGCCGCAGGCGCCGAGCAGGTTATGCCCATCAATGAGGGCGCCGGAATTTTGTCCTCCTGGCAAGAGGCCAAACAGGTTATTGCCGAGATGCCGCTGGCGCCACTGAAGACCATAGTGGCTTCGGCGCATGTGATGGGTGGCTGCGCCATGGGGGAAGACAGGCAGTTATCCTGGGTGAACAGCGAAGGCCAGGCGCATTACTACAGCAATCTGTCGGTGATGGATGGCTCTGTATTCCCCAGCAGTTTGGGAGCCAATCCACAGCTGAGTATCTATGGTTTGACTGCGCGCAACGCCAGCTTGCTGGCTCGGAGGCTCAAGCCTGAGCCAGCAGAGCAGGATGTTGCTGAGGGCTGAGGTTGAACTGTGCCAGATAGGTACTGAGATTGTGTTGCTTGTCTTCAGTGACGCTGCGAGGCAGGCCATTGAGTTTGTGCAATATCAACTGCTGCCCTCTGCGTTCCATCATCAGCTCGACATCCAACATCTGTTGGTACTCGGCTTGTCCCAGGTTGGGTTTGGCCAGGCGTCTCAGCCGCCGATAGGGGCGCAGAATGCCGCTTTCCCACTGCTCAACTTCGCTGTGGAGCTGGGCCCATGAGCCCTGGTTGAGACTAACGCCTTTGTTGTCCAGGGTCAGCGCCAGCAGCAAGAGGTTGACTATCAGGCCGTGTTCATCCTGCAGCTTTATCAGCAGGCTTTCCAGCGCCGGGTAAAGTGTTTCACATTCCTGCCAAAGACTAGAGGTAAACAGACTCGTATGTGGCACGCTTTTCTCCTTGCTTGCAATCTCAACACCCGGGTTTCCCCGGCTCAAAGGCCTGACTCGGCTTCGATGGTGTCTATCTCTTCCTGAAGTTCCAACCAGTTCATTTCACTCTCTTCCAGCGCCTGCGACAGTCGGGTGCGCTCGGCGAGGATCTCCGTCAGTTTGGGCTTTTGCTCGGCCTCGTAGAGAGAAGTATCCGCCAGCAGATTTTCCAGCTCCGCCAATCTGTCGGTAGCCTGGCTTTGCTCGGCTTCCAGTTTGGCCTGACGTTTCTTCAGCGGCGATAGTTTTTGCCTCAATTCAGCTTCCAGGCGCTTTTGCAGCTTCTTGTCCTGGGCCGGTGAGGCTTCGTCAACCTGAGACACACTTGCCGTTGCGGCTCTGGCGGCATCCAGCAACCACTGGTGATAGTCATCCAGATCGCCATCGAACATCCGCACTTCGCCGCCGTCGACCAGGTAATAGTCGTTGCAGGTGAGTCTCAGCAGGTGACGGTCGTGGGACACTATCACCATGGCGCCTTCAAAGCCCTGCAGCGCTACGGTCAGGGCGTGGCGCATCTCCAGATCCAAGTGGTTGGTCGGCTCATCGAGCAGCAATAGATTGGGGCGTTGCCAAACCAGCAGCGCCAGCACCAGACGGGCCTTTTCACCACCGGAGAAGGGACGCACTTGGGCCAGTGCCATATCTCCCTGGAACCCAAAACCACCGAGGAAGTCTCTCAACTCCTGTTCGCGGGCATTGGGTGCCAGGCGCTGCAGATGCTGCAGCGGGGTATCATCCAGCTGCAGAAACTCTATCTGATGCTGGGCAAAGTAGCCGATATTGAGCCCGGGATTGGGCTCGTACAGGCCGCGCATGGGCGAGAGTTGCTCAGACAGCAACTTAATCAGGGTGGACTTACCGGCACCATTACGACCCAACAGGCCGATGCGGGCGCCGGGTACCAGATTGAGATGCACCTTGTTGAGAATAGCCTTGTCGCCGTAGCCGACCGACACATCTTCCATCTTCACCAAGGGGTTGGGCAGCGCATCCGGCTCGCGAAATTCCATATAGAAAGGGCTGTCGGCCTTGGAAGGCATCAACTCAGTCATCCTTTCCAGTGCTTTCAGGCGGCTTTGGGCCTGTTTGGCCTTACTGGCCTTGTAACGGAAGCGGTCCACAAAAGACTGCATGTGCGCACGCTCTCGCTGCTGGCGCTCATAGGCCACCTGTTGCTGGGCCATACGCTCGGCGCGAGTGTGTTCAAAGGCGCTGTAGTTACCCTTGTAGAAGTTGAGTTTCTGGTGTTCCACATGGACGATTTCGTCCACTATGGCATCGATAAAGTCACGGTCGTGGCTGATCAGCACCAGCGTACCCTGATAGGATTTAATCCAACCCTCCAGCCAGTACATGGTATCCAGATCCAGGTGGTTGGTGGGTTCATCGAGCAGCAATAATTCTGAGCGACACAGCAGTGCCTGCGCCAGATTGAGACGCATCCGCCAGCCGCCGGAGAAACTCTTCACCGGATGGCTCTGCTGGGCCTCGGTAAAGCCAAGACCTGCCAGCAGGGTACCGGCACGGGCGCGTATGCTGTAGCCGCCTACGGCATCAAGCTTGCCGTGCAGTTCGGCTATCCTGTGGCCATTATCCTCTGCTTCAGCCTTGGCCAGCTGGGTTTCGAGCTCACGAAACTCACGATCGCCATCGAGCACATATTCCAGTGCCGATACCTCCAGCGCCGGGGTTTCCTGGGCAACAGTTGCAATGCGCCACTGGGATGGCACGCTGATCTCGCCTTTGTCCAGGTGTAGTTGCCCTAAAATCAGGGCCAGCAATGAGGACTTGCCCGTACCGTTGGCGCCGACTAATCCCACCTTGTGGCCGGGATAAATAGTCAATGAGGCCTCGTCAAGCAAGGTCTTGGTGCCACGGATCAACTGGGCATCGGAAATGGTGATCATGAATACTGCTTTGGAATACGCTGAATTTATGGGGCCAGATGATAGCCCAGAACCCCGGCCTCAGGCTATAGCAGCAACACTTTGCTGTGAGCTGGCACCTGGGTGTAAAAGTAGGTCATCATTTCGAAGTAAATACTCCCCTCAAAAGTATAGTTTTACGGCTAACGACGCGAAAAATATCGGAAAAAGCCAAAGTTTCAGATATTTCTGAGCTGCTTTTTGTAAAAAGTTGCAGTACCATCCAGGCGCGCTCAAAAAAGCGCCACAGGAAACAAGGAGTTTTACCAAGGGGTAACCTAATTACCTTGGGGCAGACAGGGAGAGTCGTAGATGGGCGTAATCCGCGTAGTCAGCATGGATGAGTTGCATCTCAGCGATGCCGGGCAGATTGAGGCCAACTGGCAAAGCTTGAGCAATGAACAGCTGGTATCTTTGGCGCCGTCCGGGCGCTCGCTCGAGCAGCTCAAGCGGGAACTGGCCGATGGTAGCAGAGTGATCCTCAGTGATACTCCAATCTTGCCACTATTTCGTTATCAATCAGGCGAGTGGGTTACCAACATTCAAGAAGGTATTTCCCCTCACGCCGTTAATCAGATCCAAAAGCGTTTTGCCTCTGCAGGCAGCAGTGCTCACTTTAAGATATCCACCGGCAGCCTGGCCCCGGCCATCGAACCTGTTTACAGCCCGGATCCCAGCCTTACTCAGATTGCGCCCACCACGGCGCCAACGCCCAAAATCAGCCCCAAGTTCGCTCAAGCCAGACGCAGGTTGGAGTTGGAACTGGTTTACGATGACAAAGAGGAGACGGCGGCCGGTAAGGTGCCCTATAGAGTCGAATTCAGTGATGGTTCGCAAAAGAGCGGGGTATTGAATGCCAAGGGCTGGGCCTGCCTGGAAGATTGCCCCAACGGGGAAGCCACAGTGATCTTCGGCGATGAGGCTGAGCGCCAAAGTGCAGAGCAAAGGTTACCCGACCTCTACCGTCAGTTGGCGGCGTCGCTGGACACTGCGGCAGCGGAAATGGCCAAGAAAAGCGAACAGTTGGCCGCTCAGGCGGATGTTCAGCAAATCAGTGACAGCTTCAGGCAAAAAGTGGATGCACATCTGGCGGAGTTGACGGCTCAGCGAGAGCAGTTCAACCAACAGCAAATCTGGCAACAAGCCTTGCAGACTGGCCAGGCTTATACACAGGGGCTGAGTCAGGGAACAGCCAGCTTCATGGACGATTTGCTGGATTTCAGTGGCTTGATGGCATTCCTCGAGGAAGCAGAGATAAGTCTTTCTTTGTTGCTCGAGGCGATAATGACAGGCGATGTCGATGCTCTGGAGAGCAAACTGGCTCAATGGCGTGCCCGTGGTGAAAATGGCTTGAAGGCCACAGGTGAGGCGATGGAAATGCTGATCTTGTTGTTAAAAGACGAGTATGTCCGGGCCTTATTGCAATCACTGCCACTGCGTTATCTCAACGCCCTTCCCAAAGATAAGCTGGCCGAAATAGCCGGTTATATGCATAGCCGGGTCAGTTTGGATGGCATGTTGGAGATGTCTCTTGTCCTGCTTGCGGCGCTGGTTGGCAGCGTCTTTGGGGTGATCCTGATGTTTCTTGTTGTGACCAAGAAACGGGCCAGCAGGATTATCAGCCCGGCCAGCAGCGTATTGGAAGATATCGCCAAGGCCCAAAAGGCGGTTCGGAACGACCATGCAGTTCAAACTTATATCGGAAAACACCAGACTCCACTGAATAGCAAGACACCAAAGGGTGATGTTGACACTCCCCAGAAAAGTCGGAAGAATGCGGATAAAGATGTTCCAAACAGGCAAGTGTTGACTAAAGCTGAAAGACTAAACATCCAAAAGGCGCTACAAACCCGAGTTGAAGATATTCGTGCTGAGCTACCTAAAAAGCTTCAAGGTAGCGGCAATGTTGGAGTTGCTCAGCTTGATATTCCAGGATTGCCAATAGAGTTGAAGGCTCATAGTCGTATTAACTATCCAACCGATAAGGGCGCTGATGGGTTTGTGCATTTAGCTGATGAATCTGATTGGATTTTTAAACCGAAGGCAGTCGATCCCGACAATGTTAGAGTGGGTACGCCAGACGCGTATACAAGACAATGGGATACGGAGTTTAAGATCTTGAACGATGTGGCTTTAAGGCTTGGAAATAATCGAAATGCAACAGGCTCAATAAACCTGTTTACAGAAAGGTTAACTTGTACCAGTTGCACTGATGTTATTTTCGATTTTAAAGCTCGTTATCCTAATATTCAGCTAAACGTGTTTGCGGGGGAATAATTATGGACAAATGGTCATACGAAGAACTTCAAGAATTTATCCATGAGGATATTGAAGAGTTTATGCGCGATGGGCTCGATATTCGACAAGCTTCTTCACGTGTACAGGTTGAGTATGCGAAGTCAATTGAGAGTGGTGAGCTAGAAAAGCTAATTATTTATATGGTTTTGTGTGAAGAAGGCCTAATGCATGGATTTCTCAGGGATGATATCAAGGAGCAAACTCTAGAATTGTTAGAGCGGATTAATCTTGAACGGTGTGATCAACAACTTAGTGATGATGAACAGTGTAGGTTAAGAGATGATATGAATCGAATATCTTCTCTTCTTGCATAAAGCGAACCCGACAGTGGCGGGTATGTTGTTCCAAACAAGTTTGGTGAAATCTACTCTAAGGCACCAGCGGCAAAATTAGAGATTGATACAATGGCGGACGAGATTGCTGATATGTTTGGTGGTCAAGTTGCGAAAGCACCAATTAAATCTCAAGAAAGAGCTATCCAAAAAATCATGAATCACTATGGTGGAGATGCTTCGAGCTAAAAAAAACATAAAAAAAACAGTAAAAAAACAGGACAGCCATATCTTTTTGATGTTTAGTAAAAAAACAGGACAGCCATATCTTTTTGATGTTTCGCCAAGCCTTGACTAGGCTTTGAAATACCCATCAAAGCTAAGTCGAGGTTGGTTATGACTACCGCTCGTCGCCAGTTGATAGATGCTGAAAGTACGCCCTTTTACCACGTAATTAGCCGTTGCGTGAGAAGGGCATTTTTGTGTGGTGAAGATGCACTGTCGGGGCGCAGTTACGAACATAGGCGTGGCTGGATAGTGGATAAAATCAGGCAGTTGTCGTCAATATTCTGCATCGACGTTTGCGCTTATGCGGTCATGAGTAATCACTACCATTTGGTGCTCAAAATTGACCTTGCTGCGCAACAGTCGTTGTCGCCATTTGAAGTCATTGAGCGTTGGACAGGGCTCTTTAGTGGCAATCCTG
>NZ_JADP01000005.1:0-266493 GCF_000518445.1 Shewanella sp. 38A_GOM-205m
AGAAGCCACAGGGACCAGCCTCATAGATAACACAGAGCTTGCTGGTCTTGGCTGTTTGATTCTTAATGAGTTTATCGAATGAACGCAGGTTGGTTGGGATTGTGCCATGGTAATGCACAGTCTCAGCAGACTTATCAGAAACCCAGGCCACGTCAGTGGTCTCCTTGTGTACGTCCAACCCGATAAAAAGTGTGTTAGCTTTAGACATGTCGGCCTCCTGTGATTGTTTGCCTATTGGATCAACAAACAGTGTGGCTCTGGTTTAACTAATCCACGAGAAAACACGGAGGCCGACACCTGCACAGGGAATCATTATGTCTATGTGAATATATCTGAATTTAGTTATTGAGGATTAATTTAAAATGAAAAAATTAGCAATCACAGAAGACAGCTTCATCAACATGGATGCGATTATTGCTTGGTACGTAAGTAGTAATTCCATCACATTGATTACTCCGATTAATGTAGAAGACAACGGTATACTATTTGCAACAGAACACCCTGGTCCCGGTAGTTGTTATGGGCAAATTTATGAACTCCCAATTCAAGAAATTAAGCGCATTCAGCGTGAGGTTGATTCATACATGCAAGGTAAGTAATTTATCGGTAGATTCACATAACAAGTGACTGGGGCATTCCGTCAGTAATTATTTCGCTAATTGTGATAGCTTTTGCCCCATCGAATTCGATTTTTCATCATGGTATTGAGCGTTACCAACAGCTTTCGGCGACTCCGAGGGGGAGATTAGTGCAATTTTGTAAGAATAGCGTTGCTTGAAATTGTTTATATTCCTACAGACATACGCCTATATTCCAGGCACAGGCGGAACTGTGACCGTCGAAAACAAGGATGTTTTCGTCGAGGCTACAGGGACGTATTCACGCCGTGTCACAGGATCGCCTGTGCGAGAGCACACCGCAGCTGATGGGTAACGTTATGGCAACCCAGATATCAAGCATAAAAAAACGCACCCTAAGGTGCGTTTCTTGTTTAACATGTTAGCTTAGTGCTGGAACATGGCAGAGATAGATTCTTCATTGCTGACGCGGCGGATAGCCTCGGCCAGTACCGCTGACATGGTCAGCTGGCTCACTTTGCCTGTCTTGAGCATTTCTGGGCTCAAGGGCACAGTGTCAGTCACTATGACTTCGTCAATCACTGAGTTTACTATGTTGCTGGCGGCATTACCGGAAAATACCGGGTGGGTCGCATAAGCAAAGACGCGATTGGCGCCGTGTTCTTTAAGGGCTTCAGCAGCTTTACACAGAGTGCCACCTGTGTCGATCATGTCATCAACTATGATGCAGTCACGGCCTTGAACGTCACCTATGATGTGCATTACCTGAGCCACGTTGGCCTGTGGGCGACGCTTGTCGATGATCGCCAGATCTGAGTCGTCGAGCAGCTTGGCTACGGCGCGGGCGCGAACAACACCACCGATATCGGGGGAAACAACAACCGGGTTATCCAGTTTCTTGGCCAGCATATCTTCCAGCAGCACTGGGCTACCGAAGACGTTGTCTACCGGTACATCGAAGAAGCCCTGGATCTGCTCGGCGTGCAGGTCACAGGTCAGTACTCTGTCGACACCTACGCTGGAGAGGAAATCGGCAACCACTTTGGCGGTAATGGGTACACGGGCGCTGCGGACACGACGGTCCTGACGGGCATAACCAAAGTAAGGGATAACGGCTGTGATACGGCCGGCTGAAGCGCGGCGCAGGGCATCAACCATTACGATCAACTCCATCAGGTTGTCGTTGGTTGGTGCGCAGGTGGACTGAATGATAAACACATCAGCACCACGTACATTTTCGTTTATCTGGACACTGATTTCACCATCGCTGAAACGGCCTACCTCTGCGTCTCCGAGTTTACAAAAAAGACGGTCGGCTATCTTTTTGGCGAGACTGGGGGTAGCGTTCCCAGCAAAGAGCTTGATGTCGGGCACTGTAAGAACCTCAGGCGTTTGCTTTATTTTAGTGGCTGGGACAAAAAACGGCGGACCGCTTCATCCCGGAAGAAACTGTTCAGAGGCGAGCCAGTCGACTCTGAAGCGGCGATCTATTTATCCCTTTGGCAACAAAGCCTTTGAAAGATGGTGGCAGCTGTGCCAGACAATCGAGAGCTTGTTGCTGTTTTTCGAACTCCCCGAACACGCAGGCACCGGTTCCGGTCATTCTGGACGGCGCATATTCTAGCAGCCAGCCCAAGGCCTTGGCAACTTGAGGGTAATGGCGACATACCAGCGCCTGACAGTCGTTTTGCCAAGGGGCACTCAGCAGTTGCTCCAGAGAGAGCTTGGGAGTATCTCTTGGTAAATCAGGATCATGGAACACTTTTTCAGTGGAAACATGGGCCTCGGGAACCAGCACCAGGTACCAAGGTTCGGCCGGTTCCACCGGCTGAAGTTTTTCGCCGACCCCTTCGGCAAAGGCCGCCAAACCCTTAATGAAAACAGGAACATCAGCGCCGAGTTTTAAACCAATTTGCTCAAGTTCAGTTTCACTCAGGCCGGTTTGCCACAGGGCGTTGAGGGCCACCAGAGTGGTGGCCGCGTCCGACGAGCCGCCCCCCAGACCGCCGCCCATGGGCAGTTTCTTGTCGAGCCAGATCTCGGCCCCCAGTTCACAACCACTGGCTTGCTGCAATGATTTTGCGGCCTTGAGAATTAAGTTATCGCTATCCGGGACAGCAGCGCCGAGATTGGAGTGCAGTTTGAGCTCGCCATTGGCGGTAACTTTAAAGTCCAACAGGTCACCATGGTCGAGAAACTGAAACAGGGTCTGCAGTTCATGGTAGCCATCTTCCCGGCGACCATTGACGTGCAAAAACAGATTAAGCTTGGCCGGGGCCGGCCAGCCAAGCGAAAGACTATTGGGGTTGGATGTTTGGTCTAGAGAACTCATGGCTGCTGGCTTTCCTTGGTGGTGAGTGTGCTCTGGGCTTCGAGTGCCTGCCACTCGGTTAACTGGATCTTGAGTTCGAGCGCGCCGCGATTGAGTTTAAGAAGGCGCGGAATATCGGCACCGCTTTGTTGCTGCCAGCTGAGATACTTCACCTGCCACGGAGGGCTGACACTGCCATCTTCCAGGCTTTGGGGTTTACCGTCATTGTTTGTGAGCACGAGTTCAGTGTCGGCGGCACTGAGGCCAAGTACCCAGCGGGGCAGGGCGTTAAGGGGGATGCTCCAACGGCTGAGGCCATCGAGTAAACGCTGCGGGTCTCGGTCGCGATAGACTTCACCATCCAACTCCAGTAAGGCGCCGTCCGGGCCGCTTTTCAGCAGCATCACACTGGTGCCCAACATGGTGGTGAGTCTCAGCTCTTCTGTCGTTGGGGTGTGCAGCCAATAGAGATTGGTGCTGAATTTTTCCTCGGGAGTTTTTACCGCCAGCTTGCCTTTCAGCTCCCAGGCCTTGGCTTGCTCTGCGTGCTTGACTTGAGTCGCCTGCCAGCGGGCATCGGGCAGGCTGCTACAGGCGCTGAGCAGGCCAAGGAGCAGCAGGGGCAACAGCAGACGCAGGGCCGACAGAGGTGTAAAACAGGTTTTTGTGAAGTACTTCAAAATAATCATCTGTTGTTCACTGTGTTGGCCGCCTATGATACGAGGGCTTTGGCAGAATACCAATAAGCGCCGACCCCTGTGGTGTCGCCCTTATGGCTTTTGCCAGCGCCTGTTCAGCTTAATTGATAAATTGGTTGAGAAGTTAGACCTTTATTCGGTTTTGTTAAGCGTATTCTGTTTTTAAGGTGGCCAATTCAGTAGAATGGCCGCATCCTACAGCGACGCCAAGAGTCCAGAACGAGTTCAGATGAGCCTTGTAGCAATTGGTATAAACCATAAAACCGCCACTGTTGACCTGCGTGAGAAAGTTGCCTTTGCCCCGGACAAGATCCATGAAGCCATGCGCAGCCTGGCCAAGGAGACTCAGAGCGGGGAAGCCGTCATCGTTTCCACCTGTAACCGCACCGAGCTTTACTGCAACACAGAAAATGCCGAGCAGGTAGTGCGTTGGTTGGAAGACTATCATGGCCTGAGCCATGAAGAGGTGGCCCCTTGCCTGTACCAACACTGTGGTCAACCCGCGGTGCAACACCTGATGCGGGTTGCATCCGGGCTCGACTCTCTGGTGCTGGGCGAACCGCAGATACTCGGTCAGGTCAAACAGGCGTTTGCCAAGGCCAAGGAATCCGGCACAGTGGCACTGACACTGGATCGTCTGTTTCAAAATACTTTTGCCGTGGCCAAGAAGGTGCGCACCGAAACGGAAATCGGCACAGCGGCAGTTTCGGTTGCCTTTGCCGCCGTCAGCATGGCCAAACACATCTTCTCTTCTCTGGCTGCGACCAAGGTGCTGCTCATTGGCGCCGGTGAAACCATAGAACTGGTTGCCCGCCACCTGAAGGAAAACGGCGTCACCAGCATGGTGGTGGCCAACCGCACCATTTCCCGCGCCGAAGCCATGTGTGAAGAGTTCAATGCCCAGGCGATTACCCTGGAGCAGATACCAGATTTTCTCCCCAAGGCCGATATCGTGATATCCTCTACCGCCAGTCCGCTGCCCATCCTGGGCAAGGGCATGGTAGAAAAAGCGCTTAAGCAGCGCCGCCATCAACCTATGTTATTGGTTGATATAGCGGTTCCCCGTGATATTGAGGCAGAAGTCGGTGATTTGGACGATGCTTTCCTATACACGGTCGATGATCTGCAAAGCATAATCGAACAGAATATGGCCTCCCGTAGAGAGGCCGCCGAGCAAGCGGAAGTCATTGCCGAAGAGCATTCACACCAGTTTATGGAGTGGGTTCGTTCACTGGAATCGGTCGACAGCATTCGCGAATATCGTACCCAGAGCATGGCGATTAAAGATGAGCTGGTTGAACGGGCAATGAACAAGTTGGCGCAGGGAGCAGACACAGAGCAGGTGCTGCTGGAACTGGCCAACCGTCTGACCAACAGACTGATCCATGCACCGACCCAGGCCCTGACTGCAGCCAGTCGTCAGGGGGATCTCAATGCTTTGGGTCAATTGAGAACCGCGCTCGGCTTGGATAAACACTAAGGTTAGCGAGCTAAATGAAGGAATCCGTTATCCGCAAGCTGGAAGGCTTGCTTGAGCGTAATGAAGAAGTATTGGCCCTGCTCAGTGACGCAGATGTCATAGCGGATCAAGACAGGTTCAGAGCCCTGTCACGGGAATATGCTCAGCTTGAAGATGTGGTCAAAGGCTTTAAGGCCTACCAGCAGGCGCAGGCGGATCTGCAAACCGCACAGGAGATGTTGGCCGAGGAAGATCCTGAGCTGAAAGAGATGGCTCAGGAAGAGAGCAAGGCGGCCCGTGCTCAACTGGAGCAACTGGAAGGCGAGTTGCAAATTCTGCTGTTGCCCAAAGATCCCAATGATGCCAGCAACGCCTTTCTGGAAATCCGTGCCGGTGCCGGCGGTGATGAAGCCGCTATCTTTGCCGGCGATCTATTCCGTATGTACAGCCGTTATGCCGAGAGCCAGCGCTGGCAGGTCGAGGTCATGAGCGCCAGTGAGGGCGAGCATGGCGGTTTCAAAGAGGTGATTGCCAAGGTCAGCGGTGACGGTGTCTACGGCAAACTCAAGTTTGAGTCCGGTGGTCACAGGGTACAAAGGGTGCCGGAAACCGAATCCCAGGGGCGGGTGCATACCTCGGCCTGTACCGTGGCCGTTATGCACGAAGTGCCCGAGGCACAGGCGGTGGAAATTAACCCGGCCGAGCTGCGTATCGACACCTTCCGCTCTTCCGGTGCCGGTGGTCAGCACGTTAACAAAACCGACTCGGCGATTCGTATTACCCACTTGCCCACAGGCTTGGTGGTTGAATGCCAGGATCAGCGCTCACAGCACAAGAATAAGGCTCAGGCCTTGAGCGTGCTGGCAGCCCGTTTGCAGGCGGCCGAAGACGAAAAGCGCCGCAGCGCCGAAGAATCTACCCGTCGCTCTTTGGTGGGCAGCGGTGACCGCTCCGAGCGGATCCGCACCTATAATTTCCCTCAGGGAAGGGTGAGCGACCACAGGATCAACCTGACACTGTATCGTCTCAACGAGGTGATAGAAGGAGACCTGGAGCAGCTGCTTGAGCCCTTGATGCAAGAACATCAGGCCGACATGCTGGCGGCTCTGTCCGACGAATAAAAGGACTGTCTGTGACTAAACTCAATATTGCCGAGGCCCTGCAATGGGCCTCTTCTATGCTGGCCGCATCGTCCGAGTCTGCCCATGCAGATGCCGAAGCCCTGTTGCTGCATTGCTTGGGCAAGAGCCGCAGTTTTATCTATACCTGGCCCGAAAGAAGTTTGTCGGCCGAGCAGCACAAGCAGTTCACCCAGATGGTGCAGCGTCGCAGCCAAGGCGTGCCCGTGGCCCATATTGTTGGTGAGCGCGAGTTCTGGTCACTGCCTTTTATTGTCAACGAATCCACTCTTATTCCGCGCCCGGACACCGAAATTCTGGTGGAAACCGCGCTCAACCTGCCGCTTTCAGATGATATCGCCGTGCTGGATCTCGGCACAGGTACCGGCGCTATCGCGCTGGCACTGGCCCATGAGCGACAAGGCTGGCAGGTGACTGCTGTTGATAAGGTCGAGGCCGCGGTGGAGCTGGCCTGCGCCAACCGGGATAATTTGAAACTGCCGCAGGTGGAGATCCTTCAGAGCGACTGGTTTTCGGCGGTTCAGGGACGTAAGTTCCAGCTGATTGTTTCCAACCCTCCCTATATCGAGGAGGATGATGAGCATCTGGAGATGGGCGATGTGCGCTTCGAACCCCGCAGCGCCTTGACCGCCGCCGATCAGGGCTTTGCCGACCTATTCCATATCGCAGCCCATGCCAGGGAGCATTTGCTGCCGGGCGGTTATCTGCTGCTGGAGCATGGTTATGCCCAGGCCGTGAACCTCAGGGAAAAACTTGCCGAGCTAGGTTATCAGCAGGTGGCCACAGTGCGCGACTTTGGCTCCAATGATAGATGCACCCTGGGTTTTTGGCCCGGTTGAGTGTCTGTGCCCGGGGTTATCTCCCGGGCTTGAAAACCGCCGATATCGTCCCCATTTCCTGTCATCATTCCGCCTTTTCGACAGCGGCTTGGCCTTGGTGCTGAGCACTGCGATAGGGTACACTGTCGCCTTTGTTCACCTACAGATAGCTATCCGATGGAAACTTTTTACAGCCTGTATCCGGCAGTTAAACACCTGCACATGACCCTGATCGCCGTCAGCGTATTGCTGTTCATTGTGCGTTTCGTGCTTAAGCTGCGTCAGTCAGCCATTATGGACAAGAAACTGCTGAAGGTAGGTCCGCATGTGATCGATACTTTCCTGCTGCTGTCCGGATTGACTCTGTGTTTTATGATCAAGCAGTATCCCTTCGTCGATCCCTGGATGACGGAGAAGATAGGCGCAGTGGTCGCTTACATACTGCTGGGCGTGATGGCGCTCAAGTCCAACCGTAATCTGATCTTCCGGATCTTCGCCTTCCTCGGTGCTCTGGGCTGGGTGGTTTATGCGGCAAAACTGGCACACTTCAAACAAGCGGTAATTCTGGGGTAATGCAACAATATTCTCTTAAGCAAGACGAACTCTCTCTGCCCGAGTCGGCATTTGAGCTTTGCCAACATCTGGGCTTTGGCCTGGCCAAACAGGCCAACTGGGCCTGGCTGGAACTGTCCGGCTCAGTGCTCAGCCATTATCTGGTCGATCAGCAGCGGCGCTTTCAGGCGCTGCTGGACTGGTTTTACAAGGATCTGGGGTTTGCCCCCAGAGAAGATTATTTTTCCCGGCAGGCGGCCGATCTCGGCCAGTGTATTCTCAGCCGCCAGGGGAACAGCACCACATTGGCAACTGTGCTTATGTTGCTTGGCAAACAGCTGGACTTGAAATTCGACCCTGTACTGTTGCCGGGCACCACAGTGCTGGCCTGCCACGTGGCCGGTGAACTCATCTATCTCGACCCGCTTCGGGGGGAGCGTCTCAGCAAAGAGCGCTTGCATGCCCTGGTTCGCGGCGAGCTTGGCAACAGTGCGCCGCTGAAGGCGTCTTACCTCAAGCCGGTTGGCACCCAAAGGCTGATGACCCGCATGCTGCATGAACTCAAGGCTGGTGCCATAGTCGCCCATGAATTTGAAGTCGCGATGGAGTGCTGCAATTTGCTGCTTGAATGGCATGCCGACGATCTCAGCCTGCATAGGGAGCGCGCCTTTATTGCCCAACAACTGGGGGCGATTCATGTCGCCAGCGCCGATCTGCAGTATTTTGTCGACAACAGCCCGCACGACCCTGTGGTCGAGCTGGTGAAGATGCAACTCAGAGAATTGGGAGACGACCCTCAAACCTTCCATTGAACCTGCCCGTGAGGGCAGTGAGAAAAATATAAATATTAAAATAAAACAATAAATTGCAATCGCAAGGGAGATAGGACCTATGAGCAGTACCTCACAGGCGGCCACTGAAATGACTGCGTTGGTGACCAATGACGCCACCGCGCTCGGCATTCTGGCCGCCATTCTCGGCTTCGTTTTTTACACCAACAGCAGCAGCCATCCTTTCTGGCAAAAGTTTTACCGTTTCATCCCGGCCTTGTTGCTGTGTTACTTCCTGCCATCCTTGCTCAATACCTTTGGGATTGTCGATGGCAGTACCTCCAAACTTTACTATGTGGCGTCCCGTTATCTGCTGCCTGCCTGTTTGGTATTGTTGATCCTCAGCGTCGACCTCAAAGCCATTCTGGGGCTGGGTCCCAAGGCGGTAGTGATGTTTTTGACCGGCACCATGGGCATTGTCATAGGTGGCCCGATTGCCCTGCTTATCATGTCGGCAATCGACCCGACATTGACCGCTGGCCACGGCCCGGACGCAGTCTGGCGCGGCATGACGACACTCGCCGGCAGCTGGATTGGCGGCGGTGCCAACCAGGCGGCGATGAAAGAGATTTATGAAGTGGGTGGTAATATCTTCTCCGTGATGGTCACTGTCGATGTGATAGTCGCCAACATCTGGATGGCCGTGCTGCTGTTTATGGCATCCAGGGCCAAGGAGATAGATGCCAAGACAGGTGCAGATACCAGCGCCATTGAAAGCCTCAAGGCCAAGGTGGAGCAATATCATGCCGAAAACGCCCGCATTCCCAGCCTGCGCGACATCATGCTGATAGTGGCTGTGGGCTTTGGTATTACCGGTCTGGCCCATGTCGGCGCCGACCTGCTGGCTCCCTGGTTTGCGACCAACTATCCCTGGACCGAGCAATACAGTCTGACCTCCGGATTCTTCTGGCTGGTGGTGATAGTGACCACCATAGGTTTGCTGCTGTCATTCAGCCCGGCACGTCATTTGGAAGCGGCCGGAGCCTCCAAGATAGCCTCGGCCTACCTCTACATACTGGTGGCCACAATCGGTTTGCATATGGATGTATCCCAGATACTGGATACGCCGATTTACTTCCTGGTGGGCATTATCTGGATGCTGGTGCATTCGGGATTGATGCTGCTGGTGGCCAAGCTTATCCGTGCGCCGCTGTTTTACATGGCGGTGGGCAGCCAGGCCAACGTTGGCGGCGCGGCGTCTGCGCCCGTAGTGGCTGCGGCTTTCCATCCGGCACTGGCACCCGTAGGTGTACTGCTGGCGGTATTCGGCTATGCTTTAGGCACTTATATGGCTTGGCTCTGTGGCCAGTTGCTGCAGGCCGTGGCCGGCTGATTTAAGTTAACGCCGCATGAGCGGCATTCAAGAGAGAAGTTGCGATGAGTAATAAAACCATACATCTGGGGGCTATCGAGATAGCCAATGACAAGCCCTTTGTGCTGTTCGGTGGCATGAACGTACTCGAGTCGCGGGACTTGGCGATGACCATTGCCGAAACCTACGCGGAAGTCACTCAGAAGCTGGGGATCCCTTATGTGTTCAAGGCCTCCTTCGACAAGGCCAACCGCTCATCCGTCAACTCCTATCGTGGCCCCGGCATGGAAGAAGGTTTGAAAATCTTCCAGGAGATCAAGGACACCTTTAAGCTGCCATTGATTACCGATGTGCATGAGCCTTACCAGTGCGCGCCTGTGGCCGAAGTGGTCGACATCATCCAGTTGCCGGCCTTCCTGGCGCGCCAGACAGATCTGGTGGTGGCCATGGCCAAGACAGGGGCTATCATCAATGTGAAAAAGCCTCAGTTCCTGGCGCCCCATGAGATGCGGCATATCATCAAGAAATTCAACGAAGCGGGTAATGATGAGATCATTCTCTGTGAGCGTGGCAGCTGCTTTGGTTATAACAACCTGGTGGTAGACATGCTGGGCATGGATGAGATGAAGCAATCCGGCTACCCGGTGATCTTCGATGCCACCCATGCGCTGCAGCGCCCTGGCGGCCGTGAAGATTCTGCCGGTGGTCGTCGTGCCCAGGCAACCGAACTGGCCCGCAGCGGTATGGCGCTGGGACTGGCCGGACTGTTTATTGAGGCGCACCCGGACCCGGATAATGCCAAGTGTGATGGCCCTTGTGCCTTGCCACTGCAGCAACTGGAAGGATATCTGAGCCAGATGAAGGCTGTTGATGATCTGGTGAAGTCTTTCCCGGCGCTGGATACCAGTCGCTGAGCCAAGCGCTTGGTTAACCTTGCATAAGCTGTTGCAAGCTGCGCCTTTGGTGGAATAGCGAATCACCTGGCTAGCGTGTTAGCCTCAAACGCCCGCAATCGCGGGCGTTTTTCGTTTCAGTCATGGCTTGCGGTTCATCGGGCAAGCATTCTCGGGCGCAAGGATTGTCCTTCAAGACACTGTTGCTGGGGTTGGGGTGCGGCAGCGCCTTTGCGCTGACTTCGCTCTGGGTTCGGGAAGCAAGCCTGGTGCTGGGCTTGCCATTTCCTCACCGCGCCGCCTGGGTACTCTTGTTGGTTATTCTGCTGCAGACCTTGTTGCTGCTAGCCTGGCTTCTTATCAAAGATAAAGAAACCCTTAAAAAACTCTGGCACAGGCCCAGGTTGACCCTGGCCATCAGTATCAGCAGCTGTCTGGGCTCCATAGGTTGGTTCAGCGCCATGTCGCTCACGGCCGTGCCTTATGTGAAAACGCTCGGGCAGGTGGAAGTTTTCTTTATGATGCTGATCTCCAGCCTTTGGCTCAAGCAGCGGGTCAAGGTCAAGGATATGGGCGGCCTGGTACTGATTGCCCTGGCCGCGGTATTGGTGCTTTGGGGATGATTTACTCTGCTGCCACAGGATCCAGCTCTGAGTGGCGTATGCTGCTGAGTACATAAGGTTTATCCGAGGCCAGGTAGTCAATAAGACGTTTGGCTGCTTCAGGTTGCAGGCTGCTTTGGGTGATACCACTTGAGAAGGTGGTTACCTTCTGGAATTTGTCCGGGATCGGCCCGACAAATTCGGCGCCTGCGATAGGCAGTATTTCACTTATCTGCTGAAAACCTATCTGTAATTCTCCTCTGGCGACCACGGTGGCGACCCTTTCACTCAAAACCCTTTTGCTCTTGGGTTCTATCATCTGCCACAGCCTCATCTCGGGCCAGAGTTTGCTGGCCAGATAAGTGCCACTGGCGCTGGCCGAGTAACCTATTGAATCGGCTTGTTGCAGCACCTTGATAAAAGCTTCCTCTGTGCTGATGTCCGGCTTGGCTGTGCCCGCTTTAACGCACATGCCTATGCGGGAACGCACTAGAACCCTGTGGCTGTCACTGCGCACATAGCCCTTTTCTGTCAGCTTGTTGAGTGAGCTTTGGGACAGGATCAACACATCGAACGCTTCGTTGCGTTTGAGCCGCTCCGGAATGGAGTCATGGGCACCACCGGATGACGAGCCATAGGAGATGATCAAATCCAGCCCGGTATCCTGTTCTATCTGCTTCTCCATCGCGGTCAGGGTGCCGGCAAAACCGCCGGAAGTGATCACTTTCAATGTCTCTGCCCAACTGCCGAAGCTCAGGGTACAGCCCAGGGCCAACAGCAGTAACTAGCTCTTGAACTTATGCTTCATATCTGTGTGTCCTTAGTGTGTTGGGGAGTGAGCCGGCCCGGGAGCGAGCCGGCTCTGAGTGCCGAGGGCACTCTTTGCAGGGAGCCTATTTGGCCAACGCGTTGTCGGCAGCATTCTTACCCGCGATACGACCGAAGATAACCGTATCGGCCACCGCATTCCCGCCCAGACGGTTGTAGCCATGTACCCCACCCGTCACCTCTCCGGCGGCATACAGGCCTTTGATGGGCCAGCTTTGCAGGTTCAGTACCTCGGCTTTCTCATCTATGGCGACCCCACCCATGGTGTGATGAATGCCTGGAGCAACTTTCACCGCATAGAAGGGAGCCTGAGTCAGATCAAGCGGCATATTTTCACGGTTGAATTCACTGTCTTTGCCGACTTTGAAAGAGCGGTTGTAACTACTCACTGTTTGCTCCAGTGCCTTGGGTTGCATGCCGGTGAGTTTGGCCAACTCGGCTACATTATCGGCTTTTTTCAACATCTTAAGGTGATCATAGCCGCGTACCATTTTGGCTTTTTTGTACAGTTGGTTGTCGAACACCAACCAGGCAAACTGTTCGGGTTGCTTGAGAATGGCATCCGATGCCCGGTCGCGGGTGGTCAACTCGTTGATAAAACGTTTGCCATCCTTGTTGACCATGATAGCCCCGACACCGCGCACGGTTTCAGAGATTAAGATGCGGCTGTCTTTGCCTATGGTTGGGTGTGCCTGGATCCAGTCGATATCTGTCATGCTGGCGCCTATGGACTTGGCCATTTCGATGCCATCGCCGGTTGCGGTAATATTGTTGGAACTGGTCATGCCTTTAAAGGTTGGGCGATAGTAGGCGATCATCTCTTTGTTCATGCCATAGCCACCGGTTGCCAGCACCACGGATTTGGCGCCCAACATGTAATAGCCAGAGTGTTTACCGTGGATCACTACCCCGAGTATCTGCTGCTCGTCATTCACTACCAGTTTCACTGCCCGTGAATTGAGGCGGGTTTCCACCTGATTTTTGTCAGCGGCCTTACGCAGTACATCTATGATATGTGGCCCGACGCTGAGCCCGCCCGATGGTCTGTGTGTCCTGTCCACCCGGGCGCCGCCGGAGCGTTTGAGGTCATCCATATTGGCGCCGAGGGATTCAAGCCATTTGATACCGTCGGCTGACTGCTGCGCCAGAATTTGCACCAACTTGGGATCGTTGGCGTAGCGACCGCCTTTCATCGTATCTTCCACATACCAGGCCACTTGGTCGTCCACCTTGTGGGCAGCTTGTTGTTTGGTACCCACGGCGTTATAGCCACCGGCCGCCAGCATGGAGTTGCCGCCGGAGAAGGGGGCTTTTTCCAGCAATACCACCTTGGCCCCGGCCTGTTTGGCGCTGATGGCAGCGTTATAGCCGGCACTGCCGGCACCTATTACCACCACATCTGTGCTTTGTTTTGGTCCCGCGGCGATAGCCTGCTGAATTTTTTGCTGATCCCATTCTTTGTCCCAGGCCGGTTTGGCTTTGACATCGGCAAAGGGCATGGGTTTATGTTCAAAAGAGTGGCATTCATTGCAGTAAAATTTGGGTGCTTCGTGCCCCTTGTGACAACTGGTACAGGCGATATCACCCAGGTGAGAGCCGTGGGGATCTATCTCCAGGGCTGGGTTCTTCAGGTCGCTGTAGTCTCCGTGACAGCTGCGGCACTGTTGATTTTCATGGGCCTCGCTGTCGTCAATCTTGTTAGGCGAAACATGGCAGGTTTTGCAGCCTTGTTGGCTGTCGCTGTGAAATTTGCCCAGATCCTGAGGTGCCGCCTGCACTCCGGCTGCACCGAAAAGGCAACAGGCCAGCAGACCGCTGAGATAAGTGAGTTTCATATTGCTCCCTAAAATATTTGTTATTGGATTCGTTATTAGCATGAGCAAATAAAATGTAAAAAAAGGTGAGGCGGCTCAAGTTTGATGTCGAGTTATTAATTGTTGAAATAGGTTTCAAGTTTTCTTAATTCATGGTTTTGAATTCGCTTAATTCGTTTTCAATAAAATTGAAAATGATGCCTCTGTTATGAGTGTGTGATCCAGTCAATGCTCAAATGGGTATAAAAGTTTTTACTATATTTCGGCGCTAACTCATATTTCAACTCATAAATATAAAGAGACAAAATGATGAACCTGAAAAAAACGATTATTGCTGGAATTACCTGCTCACTGTTGCCGCTGGTCAGCCAGGCTGCCCCCGACTTTTATGGTCGGGCTTGGCTTGGGCTGAGCCACTCAGACAGTGGCTTGCTGTCAGATAGAAAGGAAAACGGTGCTTATCTGGAAAACTATGCCTCCTTTATCGGTGTCAAGGGTAAAGAAAAACTCAACGATAATATCAATATTGTTTATGTGATGGAGTTTGGTAATAACGGCGGCTACTTTGATACTTCTTCGCTGTTTAAATCTCGTAATACTTACCTGGGTGTCGAAAGCCAATTGGGTACACTGGTATTTGGTCGTAATGATACTGTGTTTAAAAAGACGGAAGGTAAGGTGGATTTATTCAATATCACTTCCAGTGATATGGCAAAAATTATCGCTGGGAATGACCGCCTGGGAGATTCAGCTACTTATTACTCACCCAAATGGTATGGAGTGCAGTTGGGCGTGAGCTATCAATTTGCCGATAACTTGCCGGAGCAAAATGGCTCAAACGGCAATTATGCACTGAGCCTGACAGCGGGTGATGCCAAATTGAAACTGCATGCCTGGTATCTGGCGCTGGCCTATGCCGATAGTCTCAATGCCTTGGATGCGGTGCGAGCCGTTGCCGGCGCTCGCTTGGCCGGTGCCAAGTTGGGGTTTATGTATCAGCATTCCGAGTCGCAGAAATATCAAAATCTCAGTGGCAACAGTTTGCTTGCCAGCATGGAGATCCCTTGGCAGCAATACAGTTTCAAGGCGCAATATCTGTATGACAACTCAGGCAATGGCAAGGTGGTATCCAGCCTGGCTGATAAAGCCAGTGTGACAGATGCTTCCAGTTGGCAGGCGTCTTTGGGGTTGGACTATCGAGCTTCCAAAAGCACCACGTTCAGCTTGATAACCACCTATCTGGATGGCGATTTTACCGACGCAGGAGGTTATACGGAGTATGACGACAAGCTGGTGACTCTGGCGATGAAACACATGTTCTGAGTCACAGTATTTGTAGCTGGTTTCCGAGCCTTATCGCAGGCTCGGCTGGATCAACTTTTCCCGGTAACGGGATTGCTAAAATACGCCAACCCAAACCGCGGCGATTCCCCTGATGAAGATAACTCTCAAACAACTGCTGGTATTCAAGTGCATACATGCCGAAGGGCAGATCTCCCGAGCTGCCAGGAAGCTGCATATGTCGGTTCCGGCCGTCAGTATGGCGCTGAAAGAGTTGGAGTCAGCGCTGGGGTGCCGCCTGTTTGAGCGCAGTGCGACAGGTTTGCTGCTCAACCCGCAGGGGGAGTTGTTGCTGCCATACGCCAACGGGATGTTGGCGTCAGAGCAGCAGGTACAGCAGTTATTTCACGCCAGTGCCAGTGGCGTATGTGGCACACTGACGGTCGGTGCCAGTAAAACTGCGGGAAACTATGTGTTATCGCGGCGCTTGCCTGTGTTCCATCAATGTTTTCCGGCCACAGGAATTCGCTTGATGATCAAAGATTCAAGCCACATAGAGAGGATGGTTTCTGAACGGGAACTGGACCTGGCCTTTGTTGATGCCAAGCCGTCGCTGGCCAATCTCTGTTGTGAGCCTTGGCTCAGAGACAGGATCTGTATTGTTTGCGGCGCCGATAATCCTCTGGCTAAAGAGGTTGTCGATACCGAGCGCCTGTCGCGTGAAGTCTGGTATCTGGATGAAAGCGCGACGGTTGCCCGCGTCAGGGCTATGCAGTTACTACACAGCGTCGGCATTGTGCCGTCGCAAACCATCACCATGGGAACTCTGGGAGCCATCAAACGCGCCACGGCCACTGGCTATGGGGTCAGTATCTTGCCCTTTATGGCGATAGATGCCGAATTGGAGCGTGGCGATCTGGTGGAGTTGGAACTGCCCGGCTGGGACTTTGAACGTAACTATTGGGTGATCCGCCGGGCCGAGGAAGTGCTTGCCCCTTTACCGGCCAATTTTCTTGAATTTATGTTGGATCAACGCGAGTTCGACGAGCAACGGCCGGCATGATCCAAACCGATTTTCAGCTGTTTGGCATTCTTTGCCTGATCTTGGGAGGCATATTCTACACCAGCGGTCTCAACAGCCCTTTCTGGCGTCGCTGTTATCGGTTCTTGCCAGTGATGGTGGCCTGTTATTTCGTGCCATCACTGCTCAACACCATGGGGCTGATTGCGGTAAAAGATTCTCAGTTGCCCAAGTTTGCCGTCGATTACCTTATGCCCATGTGTCTGGTGTTGATGCTGCTGGGGCTGGATATCGGCAGTATTTGGCGCTGTGGAGGTAAGCTGCTGCTACTGTTTTTTATCGGCAGCCTGGGGATCTTTGTCGGGGGGCCGCTGGCGCTGTGGTTGGTGGGATACATACAGCCTGAGCTCTTGCTGCCGCAGGGGGAGGATAGCCTCTGGCGTGGCATGGCGACCCTGGCAGGTAATTGGGTCGGTGGCACCGCCAATCAGATGGCGATGAAAGAACTGTTCGGTGCCGGTGACAGTATCTTTGCGGTTTTTGTTACTGTGAATGTGGTGCTTTCAGGGATCTGGATGGCAATACTGCTGGCGCTGGCGCCCCACGAGGCCAAAATCAATCGCTGGCTTCGAAGCCGCGAGCCGCAGGCGACTATGCTGGATACGCCCTTGCCGGAACGGCGCCTGGCACAGAGCCATCACTGGTTATTGATCTTTTGCCTGCCGCTGATGCTGGGCGGCTTGGCACACTGGGGCGCCGATTGGACGGCGGAGCTGATTGTCCGCCACTGGCCTATGGCCAGAGCCTATCACCTGCATACTCCCTTTATCTGGCTGGTGGTCTGGTTAACGACGGCCAGCGTGCTCCTGTCGCTGACACCGGCGCGGCGGCTGGCGGCCTATGGCGCCGACAGAGTCGGTAATGCCTGTCTATATCTGATGTTGGCTATCATGGGGCTGAAGATGGATATCGGTATGCTCTGGTCTTTGCCCTGGTTCTTTGTTATCGGGGCTATCTGGTTGCTGGTGCATGTCTTCTTGTTGCTGCTGGCGGCGAGAGTGTTGAGGCTTCCATTCGGTTATCTCGCCATTGCCAGTCAGTGCAATCTTGGCGGGGCGGCTTCGGCGCCTGTGGTCACCAGCGCCTATCGCCAGGCATTGGTGCCTCTTGCGGTTCTGATCGCGGTATTTGGCTACGCCTGGGCCAACTTTATTGCCTGGGCCTGCGGCCAGTGGTTAAAGCAGATTTGATTCAAGCGCCTTTATTTGGGCCAGCAGTTCGCTGTTGATTGGCAGTGTGAGCCCGTATTGCTCGGCGCGCTGCTGCAGGTAACCGTTGATATAGTCAATTTCCGTCTTGCGGCCGTGCTTGAGATCCTGATACATGGAGGAGGAGTTGGCGGCGGTTAGCCGTATCACTTCCTTGACTCTGGCGTGCAGCGCATCAAACGTCAGCGCTATGCCTTCCTGCTTGGCCACCTGTAACAGCTCATCGAGAATGGCGCAGATTGTTCCCTCAAACTCGGGAGCGGCCAGGGCACCGTTGTTGACTCTATGAATGGCGGTCAGCGGATTGATAACGGCATTGACCGCCAGCTTTTGCCACAGGGCTTCGAGAATGGTATCACTCCACTGACTGCCGGGAATGGCATTGAGCAGAACGGTTTTCATCGCCTCTGGCATGGGGGCGCCGATTAAGTCACCTATCTGGGTCAGGCCGCTGCCGGTTTGGCGAATATGATTGCTGCTGAGTTTCAGCGCTCCCTGGCTGGTGGTGCCCAGGCTCAGCGGCCGGCCATTCAGCTTGGCAGCCAGGCTTTGATGGGGGCCAAGCCCGTTGTGCAGCAGCAGGATGCGGCAATCCGGGTGAAGTTTTGGCAGCAAAGGCTCCAGCGCCGCTTCAACCTGATAGGCTTTGACCGTGACCAGCAAGAGCTCGAGCTGCTTGAGCTTGCTCGAGTCCTGCGCCAGACACAGAAAGGATGTTTGCAGACTCTGGTCGCCAAGCTCAAGGGTATAGACTTGCTTTTCGCCCTGCTCAGCCAATGACGGGGTGTTGGCTCTTGGTAATAACCAAGGTTCAAGCCCGGCTGCGGTCAGTTGCTGCGCCAGCAGTTGCCCTATTGCCCCAACGCCGAGGATCCCTATCTGCATTCCGGTTACTCCCTCAACATGGCGGCGCGAAAATATCTGCGATAGCCCCAGAGTGAGAAGTAGAATAGTACGACTCCGGCCATATCGGCGACAAAGTCGGCCACATCTGCGCTGCGGTAGGGCAGACGGGATTGCACCATCTCTATCAGAATGCCATAGCCGGCCAGGGTGGCAAACATCAAGTACCAGCGGGGACGGAAAGCCAGATAGGTCAGCCAGGCGAGGGCAAAGAAACTACCTATGTGGCCCACTTTATCCAGATTAGGGATGCTCTGTGGATAGTTCGGCTTGGAAAAAACCAGGTAGCTGATCACCGCCAGGGCAATCAACAAAGCAATTTTAAACAGCAACTGTCGGTTAATCACAAATCACGCAGGGTTGGAAAGCTTGGCGAACATCATAGTCAAAATAAAGCCTGGCTGTCATCAGCAGACGTGGATTTATTCAGCTCGGCTTCAACTTAGGGTAGACTGGCGCTATTGGTTTGACTGATAAGTAAAAGGCGACGAAATGCCCTCATTCGATATAGTGTCAGAAGTAGATGCCGTTGAGCTGCGTAACGCAGTGGATAACAGCAAACGTGAATTGGATACCCGCTTCGATTTCCGCGGGGTGGAATTTGCGGTGGAGTATAAAGACTTTGTAGTGACCCTGTCGGCAGAGTCTGACTTTCAGTGTAATCAGATGGTGGATATTTTAAGAACCCAACTGAGCCGTCGTAATGTGGATCCCAAGGCGATGGAAGTGGATGAGAAGGCGATTCACAGCGGCAAGATGTTTTCTTTGAAGGTCAAGTTCAAACAAGGCATAGAGGCCGATGTCGCCAAGAAGCTGGTAAAACAGATCAAAGACAGCAAGATCAAGGTGCAGGCGCAAATCCAGGGCGACTCGGTACGGGTCACAGGCAAGAAGCGTGACGACTTGCAGGCCGTAATGGCGCTGGCCCGCAATGCCGAGCTGGGCCAGCCGTTCCAGTTCAATAACTTCCGCGACTAGTCGTTAATCTGCGACTTGAGCGCATCTTGAGCAGTATTGGCCCGCTTCGGCGGGCTGTTTTTTTGCACCAGCCAAATCAGCAGCAGCACGGGCAAGCCTATGATGCTGGCGCTGACAAAGAAATTCACATAGCCAAAGGCGTTGACCCAGGCGCCGGAGAAGCCGGCAATAAACTTGGGAAACAGTAACATCACCGAAGACAGCAGCGCATACTGAGTGGCACTGTAGCCACTGCTGGTGAGGCTGGAAAGGTAGGCGATAAAGGCCGCTGTGGCGATACCGCCGCTGAAGTTGTCCACCGAAATCGCCAGGGTCAGCAGCGGCACGTTGTAGCCCACCATGGCCTGCAGGGCGAACAACAGATTGGTAGTGGCCACCAGGAAGGCGCCGACATAGAGGATTTTTATGGTGCCGAAGCGTGCCAACAACACCCCGCCGAATGCTGAGCCCACCAGGGTCATGATCAGACCATAGACCTTGCTCAAGGTGGCGATCTCCTCCTTGCTGAAGCCCATATCCACATAGAAAACATTGGCCATGATCCCCATGACGATATCCGAGATCCGGTAGCAGGAGATCAGCATAAGGATCAGAATCGCGCTCTTGCCGTAGCGGCGAAAGAAATCGATAAAGGGCAGGGCCACGACACTGTAAAGCCAGGAGATAAAGGCGGCCATCCTATCTGTGCCGGCCTGGGTCAGCTGCTTGGCTTCCTGCTCTTGAATAGCCCTGTCTTTACTTTTGACGCCGAAGATCAGCAACCAGAGCAGCAGAATGAGCCCCATAGTGGCCAGAGTGACTGCATCTGTATTCAGGGCCTGACTCGGAAAGTAGGATTGCAGTATCTGGGTGAAGGGTTCAGCCAGGCTAAAACAGAAATAAAGCCCCAGCAGCAGGAGCAGTAACTTGCCATGGCGCAGGATAAACAGGTTGGCCGGCGCGGCCCAGACCGAGAGTCTGGGTGCCAGGTTGGCTTTGAGTCTGTCTCTGAGGTTGGCTTCCTCTTCCCCTATAGAGCTGATGTCCACCGCCGGCTCTTTGGCAAAAAGTGTTGCCAGTATGCCTATGCCCATCAAACCTGCCATTATCAGATAGGCGGTTTGCCAGCTCTGGAGATCATAGCTTTCCGGCGTGGGAGAAACCCAGGCGGCGATAGTCAATGAGCCTGCCGTGGCTATGATCATCGCGCTGCGATAGCCCACCTGATAGGCGGCGGCCAGTGCCGCCTGCATTTTTTCCGGCGCCGACTCGATACGAAAGGCATCGACCACTATGTCCTGGGTGGCGGAGGAAAAGGCCACCATCAGCGCAAAGAGTGCCAGATGGGTGAGATCTTCCATGGGGTCACTGCCGGCCATCCCCAAAATGGCGGCTATCAGTAATAGCTGGGAGAACAGCATCCAGCCGCGGCGGCGGCCAAAGAGTTGGCTGAACAAAGGCAGGGGCATGCGATCGACCAGAGGGGACCAGGCCCACTTGAAGGCATAGATCAAGGCTACCCAACTGAAATAGCCGATGGCGGCCCTGTCTACCCCGGCTTCCCTGAGCCAGAAAGACAGGGTGGAAAATACCAGCATCAGCGGCAGGCCGGCGGAAAAACCAAGCAGCAATAAGATGAATACCCGCTTGTGGAAATAGATACTCAGGGCGTCTCGGGTGCTGGCAAAAAAAGATTGAGGCATGGCACGGCTTGGTGAGAGTCAAAGGCCTTAGAGTAAAAGCCCGCGCCTGCGACTTCAAGGCGTGCTTGGGTGTTTGCCCAATAAAAAATCCCCGGCAAAGCCGGGGATTGGTCGCCCGTGTCATTAAAGTGTCACCCGGGCGGGGTAGATTAACGTCTGTCTCAGGGCCTGACGCCGATACAGCCTTCGGGTATGGGGCCACCACCGAACAGGTATTCACAGCAGTCGTCCAGTTGCTGGCGCAAAAACTGGTTACCGCGCAATACCCAATCGGGCCATTTATCGAAGGCGTACAACAAGTGCCAAAATACGCGTTCGACATCCGTTTGCGCTTCCCCCTGCAAGTTCAGCTGATGCCATTCTTCCAGGGTATCCCACAGATACAATCTGACTTCATTAAATTCCAGCTTGTCGCTCAAGAATGCTTTGCCGTAATGAGCCAGTTGGGGCGCTTTCACATCGATGAACTCTTCCGGGGTCATCAGATCGCCTCCTTATGTTTGCCAGGTTCAGTATAGACAGCTTTTTGATACTGAGCCGTGCCTGGGGTTAATTTCTGGGCAGAAGTGTGGCTTTCTTCAACAAAACCTGGGTAACCGGCACATCGGGCCAACCCAAGGTGCTGTTGGTGCCTGTCTCTACCAGCGCCATATTCTGCAGAACTTCAAGCCCTTGGCTGACTTCACCGAATACGGCATAGCCCCAGCGCCTGGAGGATGGGTCGAGCTTTTTGTTGTCGGCCACATTGAAGTAAAACTGGCGGGTGGCCGAATGGGGGGCATTCTCTCTGGCCATGGCTATAGTGCCTAGGCTATTGGACAGGCCGTTGCCCGACTCATTGACTATCGGCTTGTCTGAAGGCAGTTCTTCATACTTGGGGCTGAGGCCGCCGCCCTGAACCACGAAATCGGCAATAATGCGGTGAAACAATGTGTTGTTGTAGTCGCCGCGCACCACATAGGTGAGAAAGTTGTCCACAGTGATGGGCGCCCGGGTGCGATCCAGCTCGACCACGATTTTGCCCATGCTGGTATCAAATTCCACTTGGGGGTAGAGATTGTCTTTTTGTATATCCAACGCCAGCGCCAGCTGACTGGTCAGCATCAATACGGCTGCGAGTATCCATCGGCTCATGACCTGATTCCTTATCGTGGTGTTGCAGACGGGCCGGCTTGTGAGTCACCGACCGGTCCAATAAATTACTGCTGCAAAAAGCTGTGCAGCTCGGGGTCGTTGAGTATTTCGCCGCTCAACTGGGTGATCAGCTTGTTCATGTCCAGTTCCAGCGAGGCGAAGTCGGCACTGAATGGCCCCTTGAGCAGCCCCTTGGCCTTATAACGCTTGGTCAGGGTATGGCTGCTGTTTTTCGCCAGCAGATTGATGCTGACATTGGTTTTGGCTTCAAAGCCGAAGCTGGATTCATCCACATCTGTGAGCAATTCAATCAGCTGCAACTGTACCTCTTTCCCACTGGCGGGATCGATTCGGTATCCGGCCTTGGCAAAACCTTGGCGGAACAGTTGATCCAGTTGAGCCCTGGGTGGCTCGGCCGGGCTGACCAGACGTGCGGCTTTGCCATCTTCATTGAATCGCACAATAAAGTTGGCGGTGCGGGTATCCAGGGTTTGCAGCGCCAGAGCAGGCTCCAGCGAAGTCTGTGGCGTGACCGCAGGCAGTTCAGGGCTCAGGGCAATAAAGTTGGGGGTATGACTGGCGCAGCCAAAGAGCAGCGCCGACCCCAGCATCAAGGTAGCAAGCCGTTTCATAAAAATCCGAAGCTGTAAAAAAGGTGGCATCAGGATAACCAGATTTGAGTTTGGCTTCCAGCATCTGGCAATGGCAGATAACAGACTTTGGTTCAGTCAGGGTTCAGACAGCGAAGCGCAATATCCGCGCGTAAAACACTTACAAATCATGGGGGAATCGTATGAAGTACGTTATATTGGCAGCAGCACTGGTGATGCCGACCTTGATGGCACCGGCCGCCGGCGCCACTGAAGGCAAACATGTTATCGGGGGCAGTATAGGCCTTGGAGTGCAGAATGATGATGACATCAGCCGCTTCAATCCCGATGCCGGTAACACCGAAGACAACGACAGCTCAGACAGCTGGGGCACAGAGCTTTATTATCGCTATCATTTCACGCCAAACTGGGGTGTTGAAGCGGGTTACCTTTGGTCCGACGCCGGGATAGTCCATGCCTTTACCTCCGGCATTACCGAGTTGCAGATGGATAGCTTCGAGGCGGCGAGAGTGTCCCTTTATGGCCGCTGGGGCTTTACCGAGCGCAACAGCTTCTATGCCAAGCTGGGTGCTGCCAGGGTTAAACTCGAATATCAATATACCAAAGACGGCGCCGGCTTCAATGACACTGAAAACGGCCTGCATGCGGCAGCCGGTTGGGAATATCGTTTCCGCAACAATCTGGGCATCAATACAGAATACGTGTATCTGAAGACGGATAACTTCGACTATCAAGGGGTATTCGTCGGCCTCAGTTACCGTTTCTGAATGACATAGTAAACCGGATAAAGCCCCGTATAGCGGGGTTTTTTCATTTTTGTAACATTCAAGGCTTCAATCTCCGACGGCGACAGGGTAGAGTCAAGTTATTGCTCTAAAAACACCTGTTGGGAATATGTTGGAATTGAAATCCGGGCCTTTGCCGACGACTCAATCCGGGGTTGCAACCCAGGCGGCACCTGACTCTTTGATAGATGTTCACGGCCAGCCTCTGTTTGGTCATTTCGACGGGCCGCCGAAAAGCCTGGGATTGGCAGACTTTCAGCTGTTCAATGAGATGGACCGCAGGGTTTCACGCCTGAAACAGCGTTGCAGTTATAAGCAGTTTGAGTTTATTGGTCTTAACAGTCCTAGATGGATGCTGGGCGTTGCCTTGGCGGATATCGCCTATCTTGGCAGTGGTTTCTGTTATCTGTTTGATGTGCAGAGTCGTCGCATGTATCAGCAGAATCTGCTGCGGCCACCCGCTGGTTTTAACCTGAGCCGTTCGCCATGGCAGGGGGAGAGCCGTATGGGCGGCATTCACTTTCGGCGTGAGCAGGGACAATGGCAACTGAGTCTGGATCTTAAACTACAGGGAATGCCACTTGAGGGGGAGCTGACCTTGGTTCCCGAACCGCTCAGCTTGCCGATGGCGCTTTGCAGCCCAACCGGTTACAGCGGTTGGACCTATACCCAGAAACACAATGCCCTCAAGGTTTCCGGCCAGTTGTCCTTCAATCATGAACCCCAGCCTCTGCTGCATGCCAGAGCAGGTTATGACTTTTCCGCAGGCTTTATGCGCCGGGAAACCAGTTGGCGCTGGGCCTCTATCAATGCCGATATTGAGGGTAAGGGGTTGGGGCTAAATCTGGCGGCCGGAGTCAACGAGACCGGCTCTTGTGAAAACGTGCTCTGGGTCGATGGTGCCAGGCATTTGTTGTCGCCGGTGCATTTTGAGTTTGACCGCAGGGCTGCATCCGGCGGCCAATGGCGAGTTTGGTCTGAGCGCGGCGACCTGGAGTTGGCATTTTCGCCCTTGGGGTGCCGCAGCGAGAGGCTCAACCTGGGGTTGCTTAAAAGCAATTTTCGCCAGTATACCGGGCTGTTTTCCGGTTGGGTCAAAGACTCCCTGGGCAAGCGCCATGAGCTGGTGCAGCAGAGCGGCCTGACAGAAGATCACTTTGCCAAGTGGTGAGCTGGAATAAAAGGAATAAAAATGGATTTCAATTTACTTATTTCACACCCTGAATGGCTGCTGCTGGTATTGGCGCCGCTGTTCTTCATCTGTATGGCATTGGAGTGGTTTTTCGGTGACCGCCTCAGACGTTTGCCTGAGAATGCCCGCTATCGGCCGGCGGAGGTTTTCTGTAACTTTGTGCTGGCAGGCATGCACCAGAGCGCCGATATTCTCACGGGGTTACTGCTGGCCAAACTGTACTTGTGGTTATTCGGCTGGCGTTTGTTCGACATTGAGATGAATGGCTGGACCTTTGTGCTGCTGATGCTGGGGCAGGACTTTTGCTATTACTGGTTCCACCGGGCCAGCCACAGATGCCGCTGGATGTGGGCCGCCCATGTAGTGCACCACAGCTCGGAAAACATGAATTTTTCCACCGCCTTTCGTCAGAGCCTGATGTACCCATTGGCGGGCATGTGGCTGTTTTGGCTGCCCTTGGTGATCATAGGCTTCGATCCCAACTGGGTGGTATTTGTGGTGCTGCTCAATCTGGGGCTGCAATTTTTTGTCCATACCCAGGCCATCAAACGTCTTGGGCCCTTGGAGTGGATATTCAACACTCCGTCCCACCACAGGGTGCACCATGGCCGTAATCCTCAGTACATAGATAAGAACTACGCCGGGGTGTTGATCATTTGGGATAGATTATTCGGCAGCTTTGAGCCGGAGCGGGAAACCGTGCGCTATGGTATTACCAAGCCGGTCAACAGCTTTAATCCTGTGACAGTCACCTTTGCCGAGTGGCGCGATATGTTGGCGGAAGTGAGCCGCCCCGGGCTTAGTTTCAGGCAGCGTTGGCGTTTGCTGTTTGCGCCGCCGGCCAGTCAGGAGTTGCCCAGCTCCGGCCTCGGAGGATATGCTGATGGCCCTGACAGTTCCAAGGAAGCTAAGGAGTACTGATGAAGCTTTTTGTGTTTGACCATTGTCCCTATTGCGTCAAGGCTATGATGCTGGTGGGGCTTAAGGCGTTGCCGGTGGAGCGGGTCTATCTGCAAAACCATGATGTGGAGTCCAGAATAGCTATGGTCGGTGCCAATATGGTGCCCATTTTACAAAAAGCCGATGGCAGCTTCATGGCCGAGAGCCTGGATATCGTCAGCTATCTGGATAATCTGGATGGTAAGCCGGTCATTACCCTTGCCATCCAGGCCGATGCGGCCAGCCAATGGCAGGAGGCATCCGGTTATTTCAGCAGCCGCTTGCTCTATCCCCGCAGTGTGTTGCTCGGTCTGCCTGAATTTGGCAGCCAAGAGGCGATTGCCTGGTTTACCCAAAACAAGAGCGCCATGATAGAGATGTCTTTCGAGCAAGCGCTTGCGCAAACGGCCGATTATCTTGAGGGCCTGGCTAAGTGTTGGCCACGTCTCGACTGGCTGCAATTGCCGTCGGAGCGGGGCAATAAGTTGAGTATTGATGATATCAACCTGTTCCCCGGCCTGAGAAACCTGACCATGGTCAAGGGGCTGGTATTCCCGGCCAGAGTGCGTGCCTATATCGAAGAAGTGGCGGCGCTGACTCAAATCGACTTGTACGACGACAGAGCCGTCTGAGCGGCTTTATCTGAGTCATACAACTACACCCAAAAAAGACAGGCCAGTGCTGGACCTGTCTTTTTCATTCGTTTTCACTTTAGGGCAAGTGCTACTTTAACCCGGCTTTTTCAACTCAGCTTTTTCAACCCTCTCTTTGTTCAACGCTCTCTTTGTTGATGCACTGCACGTTGTCTGTGCTCCTGAGCACGGTTGGGCTGGCGTCGCTCAGCCTGATGGCGCTGTGGCTGAGTTCGCTGCGGATGCTGCACCTTTGATTGGCTCTGAGGCTGATAGCGTCTCTGTGGCTGCTGTTGTTTATCAGAGTGTTGCCGGCGCTTTTCAGCTTGTCTATAAGTAGTGTTAGTGTGCCGGTTTGAGGCCTGTTGCAACTGTCTGTCTCTGGCCTGATGTTTAACCCGCATCGTTTTGTCGGCGGCGTTGGCACTGTTATTGGCACTCCTAACTGTTATTGGCACTCCTATATGACGGCTGCTGTGACAGCTGGCGAACTTTTTGGGGCTCGCCCTTATGCATCTTTTCCCTCTTGTCACCGGCGCGCCATTCGCGGCTATTGTGCTCTCTGCGCTTTTTTAGCTCATGTTGCAACTGCTTTTGTTGCTTGTTTCTGTCCTGATGCAGCCTCTGGCTGTGGTTGAAGCTGCGGGCCTGGGATTCATAACGCTTGTGCGGCTTGTTGTATACCGCCTTGTTGTAGCGTTGTTGCAGCCCAGGGTGACGATAATGGGCGCCACGTCTGTGGTGTGGGTTATGGCTCCAGCGCTGGGCTCCCTGGCTATAGGCCAGTCTTGGCCGGTAGTGATTATAGTGTTTGTGGCGATAATCAACCCAGATCACTCTGTCATGCCAATGAAAGGCGCTGAAGAAGAAGTTAAATGAAATGCTGACCCCGGCACTGCGCCAGTAAAACGGACTGGAGTGGTAGCGTACATATCCGGGGAAAGGGTCCCAATAGATAGGCGGATAGCTGCTCCAGTGCCAGTGGCCATAGACACGGCGACTGTCGTAGTAAGGGACATAGATCACCTCGGTGCGGGTCGGTGCTATCACTATCTGACGTTCGTCGCGTCTGGCGTTAAGGTTACCAAGGTCATTTAATGAGTCGGCATCCCAGGCGGCTTGCCTCAGGGTTTGAATCCCATCCATCACCCGGCCTTCATCGGCGATAAAGGCTTCGCCCAAACGGGCGGTCCAGTCCAGATCTGTGCTCATCTTGTTCAACACTTCCGGAAAGGCGATAAGCGCCATCACACTGGGATCCCAATCCTGGTTCTCGGCTTCGGCCATCAGGCGTTCATTGCTCCAATGGCTGCGCTGTTTGCGCCATCGCTGTGCCTGCACCAGTTCCAGTGGATAGGTTGAGGCGATCAGCATATGGGTCAACAAGGTGTCCGGATAGAGAGCGATAGGGGAGAGCAGTTGCATCAGCTCGGGCTCCCGGATATCACTGCCGGATTCGGCGGCCTGCAGCGCCGTAGTTGGCAGGCCAAATAGACACAGGATAAGCACACTGTGCTGCAGCCAGATTTTCAGCTTGTTCATGGTTGCCTCCTTTAGGCCGGTATGGTTACCAGCCTGGCAAGTGAGCTAACTGAGGCCTTGCGATGCAATTCCCCATCAGTGGCTTCAGAATAAGTGGCCTTTGATGAACATAAGCTGAAGGCTTTTGGATGGCTAAATGATCTCCAAGCAGCGGCTTGGGGGAAGTGGGTAGTGGAACTGAGTCTTTTGGCATCGCAGGAATACGCCTATTTCCAGACACAGGCGGAACAGTGACCATCGAAACAGGGACTTGTTCATGTTGGGTCACAGGCTCGTCTGTGCGAAAGCGCACCGCAGGTGATTGGCAGCTGCTTAGCCAGAAGCTAAGACCTAGTTTATTGGTGAGTTTTGGCTTAAAGCCATGATAGCCGCTGTGCCAGCGGCCTAAGGTCGTGGTGTTCCACCCCACACCCGACCAAGAAGGGATCAACAGCAATCCCCTCTTGGATCTCCCTTGCCGCCCCACACGGTGTCGAAAGCCCCTCGGCCTAATGGCGCAAATAACTACCGCTTCAGACGCTCATCCCTGACAGCCATCTTTCTCGATACCTTGGCATTTCTGATGATGATTGGGAAGAAATGGGAGCTGAGCTTAATGCAAACACTGGCAATAGCGGAGAAATGACTTACTGCTATTGGTTCATGGTGCCAGAGGATACTCCTGAGGAGATTTTGCATAAAACTGGTTGGAAAGCTGGACAAACTATCGATGATATTCCCTTAGATGTTGTAGATAGCGAAGGTGACTATTAAGAATTTATCGTGGAGCAAGAACACTTAACAAACGACTATGGCGTCAATCCTTTATTTTTGGCGTTGTTTTTTGTGTTGAAGTGCCATGCATCGGCTTGGTCATTGCGAGCTTCACACCTTAATTAGACGTTAAAAATCAAAGGTAATATCGAGCATGAAAACACTAGCAGAGTTGTCGTTCGAATATATATGGCTTCTCATGTTCGAGGGCGAGGAAGTAATCGATCTAGATTACTCAGTAAAAATTCAAGAGAGCCTCCCAGATTATTTCGCAGCAATGACAGATGAAGAAAAACGAGCTTTGTCCGAAGTTGCAAAAGAAGCTCAATCAAGGCTGCTGGCTGAGCCTGATGAACATGGGTATACGCCTCGTGCGCTAGTTACTGATGAGCAAAAGGCGTTTATGGAGGCATTGTCATCCGGGGAGCTTTTTGAACAATGGGCGTGAAAGTTTTAACAAGGCCAAGCAGCATCGCCCCTTCGGGGCTGGACCTCGCTACGCTCGGCCGCTGTTGGCGGCGTATATGCTAAAGGAGAAGTCTACATGGGACGTAGAAATTCAATATTAGAAGAACTCTTAGAGCAATTCTGGGAACTCACTGGCTCCTTTTGGCAAGTTGGGGTCGCTATTACTCTTGTGTTTGCGTATCTCACTTACTATGCATATAACTGGATTTCCAGCGTAGAACAAAGTACCACTGGTAAGCCAATCAATGCCTTTTTTGAACAATTATATTGGCTGTATTATTTCATTCCGTTACTTTGCCTATGTTTAACAGTTGCATTTGGTTTAAAAAGTTATGCTTCATATCGTAAACAAAAAGGCATATAACAATGCGCCGCACTGGACAAACCGATGATCGCGGTGTTATTTTTCAAGGAAGATATTATGAGGATTTGGCTCCTCGCTTTTTTAAGCCTCCTGTTACCAGGTTGCTCTTCGACCAATAAAACTACCTATCAACCAGTTTGTTTTCAATCCGTAGAACAAGCCATAAACATGGGGGAATCCCTGATATCTTCGGGATATTTTGAAAAAGTAAGTTACTGGGTTAACGGAGACCCCAGCATACCTGTTCGTGGGTTGGGTTTGAAATGGGATGGATTCGAACATTCAAAGTATTGTCCCAACGGAGGATATCCTGTCCTCATCTCTTACCTGGATAAGGATGAACTTGGGAATTCTGAAATAGTAATTAAATGGGCTCAAATAGTTTTTAAAAATATGCTTAAGGAACGAGGCATTGAAACATAACAAGTGACAGTGGCATTCCGTCAATAGTTATTTCGCTAATTGTGATAGCTTTCGTCCCATTTGGGTTCGATTTTTCATCATGGTATTGAACATAACCAACAGCTTTCGCATATAGGCTATCAACGCTACTTTGGGAAGCGATTATTTCCTGAGGGGGCGTCTCTCTGCAATGTTATTTGTGCCAACGGCTTTCGGCGACACCGAGGGGGGGGAGTTGGTGCAACTCTGTTAGTCCTAAAGAGCTTGAAATATTTGAGAGATCTACAGACACACACCTATTTTTCAGGCACAGACGGAACTGTGACCTTCCGAGCCAGGGATGGCGAGGCAGAGCTTACAGGGACGTACTCGCAGCGTGTCACAGGATCGCCTGTGCGAAAGGCGCACCGCAGGTGATTGGCCACAACTTAGCTAGCCGCTAGGATCAAGTTCATTGGTGAGTTTTGGCTTGAAGCAATGCTAGCCACTGTGCCAGTGGCCTAACGTCGTGGAACAAATGCATTCATGCACAACGGCCAGCTCACCATCCCTGGTTTGCGCTCGAAAGCATGTTGCTGCTCAACTCTCGCCGTGTCACGGAATTGTCTGTGCGAAAGTTCGTCTCGGACATCCTGTTCTTCACTGCATTTGGGCTTCGTGCCATCCCAGCGGTAGGCAGAAACATCCATTGCCGGAAACTTGGGCTGTGCTTATTGGCAGCATCAAGGGTGGCATTATCGCCATTTGGCAAGATTAGCCTTGTTTGAAATCGGTAAGGGGAATGAATGTACTATTCCCAATCTCAACTTCTGGGTAAAAACAGAGTGAAGCGGGCGCCGCCTAGGGGAGATTGATCTATTTGCCACTGGCCTTGGTAGCTCTGCAGCAGATCTTTGACTATCGCTAGCCCTATACCATGACCTTGTTGGTAGTTATCGGCTCTGACACCGCGCTCGAACAGCTGGGTTTTCTGCTGCTCTGTTATGCCCGGGCCATCGTCTTCAATGCAGATGTTCAGCCCTTTTTCGCTTACCCAGGTTTTGAGTACGACCTGGCTGTTTGCTGCCTTGCAGGCGTTATCCAATAGATTGCCGAGGAGTTCGGCCAGGTCGGCTTCATCGCCGTAAAACAGGGCATTTTTTGCCAGCTCAGCCTCAAACTCCAGCGCCTTGTCCGCATAAATTTTGCCAAGGGTTCGCAGCAGTTTGTCGGCCACGGTTTTGCTGTTCACCCCTTGGTGCCAAGCGCCGCTGCCGGCACTTTGGGCCCGTTTCAACTGGTGGCCTATGCTGGCGTTGATTTGGCTGATGGGCTCTTGGGCATCGCTCGGCAAAGACTTGAGGCTTTGCAGTACCGCCAGCGGTGTTTTCAGGCTATGGGCCAGATCCGACAAGGCGTTGCGATAACGTTGGCGTTGGCGCTGTTCGTTGCTTATCAGGGCATTGAGCTGGGTCGCGACCTGTTGCAGCTCCTTGGGATAGTCGCTGCCGAGATGTTGCCGTTTGCCTTGCTCAACCGCTTCGAGCTCGGCCCGAAAGCGCGCCAGTGGTTTGAGTGTCCACCAGAGCCAGCCTCCTTGTACCAGTAACAGGAACAGCATCAAAAGTCCCAGGTATTGCCAGAGCTGGCGGCTGAAGGCGCCCTGGATTTGCTCAAAGCCGGTCTGATCTTTGATGATGTGTACGGTAAAGGGAATATCCCGGCCATTATTCGAGGCCGAGGCAAAGCTGGCGCTGAAGCTGTAACTGAAGTGAGGCTTGCCCAGGAGAAGCATTTCGCCAAAGCGGCCTTCTCCGAGTGGTGGGCTTGGAAGCTTGCCCGGAGGCGGCATACCGATAAAGGAAGGTGAATGCCATACCAGTTTGCCTTGGCTGCTGACCAGGGCGTAGAGCCCGGATTGATCTATGTTGAACTGTTTGTCCTGTAATTGATCCGGCAGAACCAGCTCGCCCTGTTCCACTTCTGCCAATGCCAATACTCCATAAAGGGCGGCGCTGAGTTCATCTTTTACCGCGTGGGCCAATTGGGCACGAAAGGCATCGCTCAGGGTCACGCCGATAAGCGGCAAGAGCACCAGATTCAGCAGCAGGGCGCTGATCACCAGCCGGCCCTTGAGTGAACCGGGCAAAAGCCTTGCAGGCAAGGGCTTCATCAGGGATTATCTCTGGCAGGAAGTGCATTGAGGCGATACCCCTGACCACGCAGGGTTTCAATAAGCCCAAGCGTGCCCTCGGGATCCAGCTTCTTGCGCAAACGGCGAATAAATACCTCAATCACATTGGAGTCCAGATCAAAGTCCTGATCATAGATATGCTCGATAAGCAGACTCTTGGAAGTGACTTCGCCCTGATGCAGCATCAGATACTCGAGCAATTTGTATTCGGAGGCGCTGAGGCTGACGCTGTGTTTGCCGAGTCGCACTTCACCGCTGCTGGTATTCAGGGTGACAGGGCCACTTTGCAGCAAGGGGCTGGCCTTACCTGCGCTGCGGCGGATTAAAGCCTTGATCCTGGCGGTGAGTTCCATGGGGTGAAACGGTTTGGTGAGGTAGTCATCACCGCCGGCATCCAGGCCTTCCACCTTGTCTTGCCAGCCATCTCTGGCGGTGAGGATCAGCACAGGGTAATCCAGTCCCTTGGCACGCATCTGTTCAATCAGTGCTATGCCGCTGAGTTTGGGCAGGCCGATATCGATAATGGCGGCATCATAGGGATATTCCGCCGCCAGAAACAGGCCTTCTTCGCCGTCTGACGCCGTATCCAGATTGAAACCTGCCTCTTGCAGATGTTGTGTTAAGTTGGCCTGTAAGGCGGCATCATCTTCTACCAATAACAGTCGCATAAGCTATTTCCTGTCAGTTTGCCTGCAGGCGGCCGCTGCGGGCATCCACAGAGACATAGACAATTCGGCCGCTGTCCTGCAGCAGCTTGACCCGATAACCCGGGTTGCCGTTGACCCTGACAGACTGCACCCTGAGTACTTTGCCGCCATAAGCCTGCTTCACCAGTCTGGCGGCTTCATCGCCGCTGCGGACTTTCAGCTTGGCCTCCTGGCCCTGAGTCGTTCGTTCCGGCTTGGCAAAGGGGCCGGCATGCAGGGGCTGAGCGAAAGCCAGCGACAGCAATAGCATGATTGCCGCGATAATTCCGCTTGAGTGATAAGCTTGATGCTTGATTTTACTGCCCCTTTTCATGGTTTTGCCCTTTTGGAATCGCTTGGCCCAGTGTAAAAGATCCCCGCGGTGGATGAAATAGCCAGCCGGGTCTTCACTCTCTATCTGTCCTTCCCCCGGTATTCGCTCAGGCCCGGTCAGTTGTACTCCTTCCAAGATGAACATCGGCTGACAGAAACCGTTCATCTCATGTTCACCCAGGCTGACTTTTAATAATGCCAACAACCCGAATAAGCGCGGGATGCGCCCTGTGGAGAAGCACTATGAAATTATTATCTTACACTGTATTTAGCCTGTCGCTGTTTTTGGCTCTGTTTGGGGCTCTGCCTGCAGCCTATGCCAAGGAGCCTGTCGGCGGACAAGCCTCCATCGGCCAAAAAGCGCAGCAACCGAGCGATGAACAGGATAACTCAAGCGCCGAGCTACGGGCGGCACAACACAGGCAGTTGCTTAAGCAACTGCAGCAGGAGTGGCAATCTACCGGAGTTCAGGTTTCCGGTGAGCGCATGACCCGCGAGCAGATGATTGCCAAGAAACAGAAACTGCCCGAGAGCCAAGCCGCGCCGCAGCGGATGGTCTCCATGGCGGCCCACAGCTATTACCATGAGTTCAGCTTTTATGAGGCGGCCAGCTACCTTTATGACGATTATGACTCTGATGGCTTTTATCGCAGCTTTGCGGTGCGCTTTGATGCCGATGTTTACGGTAATGATCCGGCCGAGTCTGTGCCCGTTTATGCCGAGCTTTATCTGAGCCGCAACGGCGGTGACTGGGAGCATTACTACAGCACTGAGGTGTTCTACATTCAGGGAGACAGTACCCAGGATGACTTTGAAGTGCTCACCACGTTGGAGAGCGGCTACCCCAGCGATCATTATGATGTGCTGATCGACCTCTATGAACCCGGTTACAGTGACATAGTGGCGACCATAAGTTCTTATGAAAGCAATAGCCTCTATGCCTTGCCGCTGGAGAGTCGCGAATGGGACAGAGATGATGGCGCGACCGTGATAGTCGATGCCGGTGGCAGCCTGTCAGTGGTGGCGCTCGCAAGTCTGGTACTGCTTGGCGGTTTGCGTTACAGACGCGGCCAAGTTGCCGCCTGAAATTACAAAATTTAACTACACAGGCCGGGGTTTCTCCCGGCCTGTTTTTTCCGGGTTCCCAATGGGGGCCGGAATGGGTCAACAAGGTTTACTCTTGTTGGCCTTTTATTTGGAGGCTTGCAGGATCACAAACTTACCATTGGAGGCTATGGTCTTACAGTTGCCGAACAGGCGCTTGAGCTTGATGTGGTAGCCCAGGTGACGGTTGCCGACCACATGCAGTATGCCGCCGTTCACCAGACGCCGTCTGGCATCGAGGAACATCTGCCAGGCAATATGATCTGTGATGGCCTCTCCCTGATGAAACGGTGGGTTACAGAGCACCAGATCCGGTGCGACGCCAGCGCTCAAATGACTCAGACAGTCGTCCCAATAAAAGTGGCCGCGTTCGGCTTCAAAGCCATTGCCCTGCCAGTTGAGCCTGGCACTTTCCACGGCCATCTCTGAGTCATCGACAAAGTGAATGCTCGCCTCGGGATAACGTTTGGCCGCTGCCAGCCCCAAAACGCCATTGCCGCAGCCCAGGTCCACCACAGAGCTAAACTCACCTTCGGGGAGGTTGGCCAACATCAAACGGGCGCCGATATCCAGTTTGCCGGCGGCAAATACATTGCTGAGATTACAGATATTGAGGCCGAATTCGCCAAGGGGCCACTCGCTGGGGGCAGGCAATTCGCGTGCCTGGCCATCGGCGAAGGCGGTTATCACCCGGGTCTTTTTCCATGCCAGACTGGCGCTGGCCTGGCCCAGATGTTTGCCAATCAGGGCCAACAAGGCTTGATTGATGGATTTGGCCTTGGCGCCAATCAATACCCGGGTACCGGCGGGAAGCATATTGGCCAGCAGGGTCAGCTGCCAGGCAAAAAAGTTGAGGTTCTTGGGCAGCTTCAGCAATATGGTATCGGGTACACAAGCAGGCATTTCCCGACTGTTTAGCCAGTGAATGTCGGCATCGCTGAGATGGTTTTTCTCAAGATTCTGTCGAGCGCCAAGGTGGGAAGTGCGGGCATCCGAGCTCCAGTGAACCTTTGCATCTGGGTAACCTTGGCGAATGGCGCACAGCAGGGCTCCAAAGCTGTCGTTGATAATAAGCACAGATTGAGGCGCCTCTTCCTCGGCGAGCTGTTTGAGCAGGTGTTCATCGGCGGCATCCCAGGCCTGGAGGTTGGATTCCTGCTCTTCGGGATAGCGGTGCAGAGTGAGCTGAATATCAGCGGCTGAGAACTGGCTGGTCATATAACTGGGCTTAAAGGACGAATTTGCGCGGATTATCGCAAATACTGGCGCTCAAGGCGATATTTGCGAAAATCTGCCTTGGTCATTATGTAATAGAGAAGGCTTAAGCCGGGCAATAAGCCACAGAGAAACAATGCCATGAGTTCAAATATGAGTTCAAATATGAGTTCAAAAGAGATACAGCAGTCGCTGTTTGCGCTTGAGCCTGGGTCATCTGCTGAGTCGGCAACAGGCGTGCAGCGGTTTGAGCAGCCGCCTATGTTGCTGGTGCGCGGTTATCTCAATCCAGCCCAGCAGGATGCCATTTGGCGCGAGGCGGAGCATTATCCCCTGACTCGCCCCGAGCTTGAGATATTCGGTAAGCGTCACGCCATTCCCCGTACTCAGGTGTGGTTTGGCGATCCCGGCTGTGATTATCGCTACTCAGGGTTATTGGTCCGGGCGCTTCCCTGGCCCAAATATCTGTTACGGCTAAGGCAAAAGCTGGATCGGGATTGGCAGCTTGGCAGCAACGGCGTGCTGGTAAACCGTTATGCCGATGGCCGCGACGCCATGGGGTGGCACAGCGACGATGAACCTGAGCTGGCTGAGGGGGCTGATATCGCTTCAATCAGTCTGGGCGCCGGGCGCGATTTTGATTTGAGACACAAGCAAAGCGGCGAGAAGCTGCGGCTGAGGCTTAACCCGGGCGATCTCTTGTTGATGCGCTGGCCGATGCAGCAGGAGTGGCAACATGCATTGCCAAGAAGGTTGAAACTCACAGAGCCCAGGCTCAATCTCACCTATCGGCGGCTCAAACCGGGTTTTCATCCCCCTGGTGGTTGAAAATTGTCGGATTGATCTTTGTTCGCCGACGCAGTAACCTGCCGCCAATCCCAACAGCTTATATCAGGTTTTACCATGTCCGTTGCCCAGACCATAGAGCAGAAGTTGCGCCTTGCCCTGACACCGAGTCATATAGAAGTCATCAACGAGAGCCACAATCACCATGTGCCGCCTAATTCAGAGACGCACTTCAAGGTGATCATTGTCAGTGAAGCCTTTGATGGCAAGCGTCTGCTGGCTCGCCATAGAGAAGTGAACCAGGCCTTGGCGGAAGAACTGGCCAATGGCGTGCATGCTCTGTCCATGCATACTTATACTCAGGCCGAATGGGATGCTCAAAGCGCCGTGCCTGAGTCGCCCAAGTGCCGTGGTTAAAAGTCCTGGCTTGATAAACCGCCTACAGGGGCTGCATTTGTGTTTTGGCGCTGTAATAATAGCGCTTTGAGACGCGAAACCATTTAACAGTGCAAGCCAGCTTGCCATCCAAGGGAGAATACCCATGCCATTGTTAGACAGCTTTACCGTGGACCATACCAAGATGGAGGCACCGGCAGTGCGGGTGGCCAAGACCATGAGCACACCAAAGGGCGATACCATTACGGTATTTGACCTGCGTTTTTGCGCGCCCAACAAGGATATTCTCAGCGAGCGTGGCATTCATACTCTGGAACACCTGTTTGCCGGCTTTATGCGCGATCATCTCAATGGTGACGGAGTGGAGATCATAGATATTTCACCCATGGGTTGCCGCACCGGCTTTTATATGAGCCTTATCGGGACACCGGCAGAAGGCCGGGTTGCCGATGCTTGGTTGGCAGCCATGGAAGATGTGCTCAAGGTACAAGATCAAAAGGCTATTCCTGAGCTGAACGAATACCAGTGCGGTACCTATCAGATGCATTCTCTGGAGCAGGCGCAGGATATTGCCCGCAATATTATTGCCGCCGGTGTCAGCGTTAACCGCAACGACGATCTCAAGTTGAGTGAGGAACTGCTGAAGCAGCTCTAATCCCGCCCGGCTTACCTCGCTCAATCAAGCGGCTTGATATTTACTCAAGTCGCTTTTTTTTTGTCCGCAAATCAGTTAGTTTACAAAAATATAACATCAAATATGCGGTAACTGCTGATAGGGGATTGGGATATGAGTCAGAGGCGTGGCTTGCTTAAGGTGAGTGCCGTGGCCGGTTTGGTGAGCGGGAGTTTGGCCGGGCCGTGGGCGCATGCTTCCGAACCTTTGGCTGCTGATCATCCGGCTTTTGAGCCCGCAGCAATCAATGCCATGTACTATGACTCGGCCGAGCGGCAATTGACCGCCGGTGGCGAGCTTATCCCAACCCTGCCTGGCAGTTTCAGTATCCGCGGCGCCGGTGGCAGCGGCCATTCCGGAATGGCGATTATCGAAGACAGGGTCAATCTGGCGCCGGCACCTTATTCTGCGCCTTATCTGTGGCAACTGCCGGATCCCGATACCCTGGTTGCCAGTTCGGCCAATGCCGCCGGTAGCTTGCTCTATGGCGGTAGCGGCAGTTTTGGTGTTTTGGAAACGCAAAGCCTGGGGTTGCATGATACTCCGGGCAAGAGTGTGCGGCTTCAGGGCAATGAGGATAAAGGTTGGGGCGCCGAGGGCCGCGGTTTGATTGATGCCGATGACTATAAGGTATTGCTGCAGGCGAGCCACAGGCGCCAGCAACCCTGGCAGGAGCCGAGAAGCGCCGAGCAGGGGCAAGACGACAGTCAGACCAAGGTCCTATTCAAGATAGCGGCCAACAGCTTGCCGGGTGCCCGCAGTCGGCAACATACTGAATTCAAGTATCAGTATTCACAGCAGCGGCAGTTTTTGCCGGGAATGGGGCTGACGGCTGCCGATTGGCAACTGAATCCTGAGTTGGTGTATGGCGCTGCCACGCAGGATAGACTCAAGAGCCGCAGCCACAGATATCAGCTGTCACACCGCGTTGAGCCTACTGCCGGTTCCCGGGTGTTTACCGAGCTTTACTACCATAGCCATCACAGCTCGCAGTTGCAGATGAGTTTTGCCGATGGCGCCTTTATTCAAGGTGACGCGCTTGAGCAACTGGCGGCCTTGGATGCCGCTGCTATCGGCGCGGTTTCATTGGTCGACTTTCGCCGTGATGATGACTTCGAGGCTATGGGGCTCCAGACTCAGGCCATTACTCACTATGGTCGCCACAAGGTGAGTTACAGTGCCCGCTGGCACAGAGACAAGGCCGAGCTGACACCCGGCCTGGGGAGTTGGCTGTGGCAGGATGGACTGCTGAGTGATACCGCGCAGAGTCTGAGTGTCAGGATTGATGACAAGGCCAGTGTCTGGAGCTCGGCGGTGACGGCTGAGCTCAACTGGTCGGCCGTGACTCTGGAACTCGGCGTCGGCTATGAAGATGTCAGCTTGGAGCGCAGTAGCGAAACCGTGCCGCTTTCAGCCGCGGATTTCTCCGAAAGTGAATGGTTACCCACGGCCAAGCTCAGTTGGCGAGGGGAGGCACTGAGCCTGTTCATCAGTGCCGGCAGAGCCTGGGCGGCGGCGAGCCCCGGCAACCAGGGGCAACGCTCCCAGCAAGCCTGGCAATATGAACTCGGTGGCCGCTTTGAGTCAGGTAGGCTGAAAAGTGCACTGAGCCTTTACCAGCGAGACTTCGACAATCTGCATTTTGATTGCACGGCAAATAGCTTCTGCGACCCAGCGCTGCGCCTCAATCAATACAATCTCGGGGAAGTGGATGTCAAAGGCGCCGAACTGGCGCTCGACTACAGCCTTGACTCAGGCACTGTCAATTGGCCCATGGGACTCAAGTACCATTACACCCAAGCCAAGGCGCAGCACTCGGGTTGTCTTATGCTGAGCGGACCTTGCCTGATGGCCGATAAGCAGTTGCCCTGGTTGCCCGAGCATGCCTTGAGTCTTCATGTTGGGTTGGAGTGGGACGGCTTTAAGGCCAGGGCTCAGGGCATATATCGTTCAGAAGTGGCAAGCCTTACCCCTCAGGTGACGGCAAAGGACAGCATGCAACTGGATCTGCTGCTGAGTTATGACTTCAACTCAAAACATCAGCTCTATTTTCGCGCCGAGGATCTGCTCGATGACGCGGGCCTGTTACGTGAAGATGACACCGGCTTGTTGGCAAGTGTTGGCCGACGTTTACAGCTGGGCTACCGGATGAAATTTTGAAGCAGAGCCTCCCCGGTAAGGCCGGGGAGGTGAAATAAGTATTTTCGACTATTTGGTTGATTAATTCTTTAAAAATGAAAAGTATAACTTTATGAGTCAGGACAAAATCCTGCCTTTCGCCCGCTTGCCGCTATCTCCGCTTGTTCAACTCCGCTCGATTCTCTCTTGGTCGCTTTGAAAGCAGGTTAAAACACTACAATTTTCGTGGCGATAGCGTTGCAATTGGGGTAAAATGCGCGCGACCAGCGTGATTGCGATCGCATTTCTGTGATAAATCTGCGCTAGCTCAACGCTCGATTTTTTGTGTGAGAGTCGGGGGTTAGCAGGAACGCGGCGCATTGTCTTTCCTTCAAAACGTAGTGCATGTGGATATGATTACAATTAAGAAAGGATTGGATTTGCCTCTAGCAGGCGGACCAAAGCAAGTTATCCATGATGGCCCAGCCATTAAACACGTAGCTACTTTGGGTGAAGAGTATATTGGCTTACGTCCAACGATGAAGATCAAAGTGGGCGATAAAGTGCAAAAAGGTCAGGTGATTTTTGAAGATAAAAAGAATCCTGGCGTCAAATATACGGCTTTGGCCAGTGGCACAATATTAGAAATCAACCGCGGCGCCAAACGTGTTCTGCAGTCAGTCGTCATAGAGATCGAAGGGGACGAAGCCGTCTCTTTTGCCAAGTATGATGCCCAGGCTCTGGATACTCTGGAACCGCAGCAGGTTCGCGACAATCTGATTGAATCAGGTATGTGGACCGCATTGCGCACCCGTCCTTTCAGTAAGGTGCCGGCAGTGGATGCGACAGCAGCGGCTATCTTCGTGACAGCCATGGACACCCAGCCACTGGCTGGCGATCCTCAAGTTGTTATCGCTGAGCATAAAGACGATTTTGTCAACGGCCTGAAAGTACTGGCCCGACTGACAGACAAAGTCTTCGTCTGTAAAGCACCAGGAGCAGACATTCCAGCGGGTAATGCCCAAGTGGAAGAGTTTGCCGGTCCCCATCCAGCGGGTCTGCCTGGAACTCATATCCACTTCTTGATGCCTGCCTCTGCCCGTCGCAGCGTATGGTACCTGGGTTACCAGGACGTCATCGCGATAGGTCAGCTGTTTACCACAGGTGAACTGAACAACCAGCGCGTTGTGGCCATCACTGGCCCTAAAGCCAAGAACCCTCGCTTGGTACGCACTCTGTTGGGTGCCAGCACTCAGGCCCTGACCCAAGACGAAGCCGATGGCCAAGTTCGGGTTATCTCAGGTTCTGTGCTCAACGGCCGTACTGCAATAGGTCCCCATGCTTATATGGGACGCTACTTCCAGCAGTTGACCCTGATTGAAGAAGGCACAGAGAAAGAGTTCTTCGGTTGGGTAATGCCTGGAGCCGATAAGTTCTCCATTACCCGTGCTTTCCTGGGTCACTTGAGTCCTTCCCGTCTGTTCAATATGACCAGCAGTACCGGTGGCTCCGAGCGGGCCATGGTGCCTATCGGCAACTATGAGCGGGTGATGCCTCTGGATATTCTGCCCACTATGTTGCTGCGTGATCTGATCTCCGGTGATACCGATGGCGCCGTGGCATTGGGTGCGTTGGAGCTGGATGAAGAAGACCTGGCACTGTGTACTTTCGTATGTCCCGGTAAGTATGACTATGGTTCATACCTGCGTGACTGCTTGGAGACCGTCGAGAGGGAAGGCTTATGAGCTTGAAAGATTTTCTTGAGCGTATTGAACCGCAATTTGAAAAGGGCGGTAAATACGAGAAGTGGTATGCGCTCTATGAAGCCGCAGCGACCATTTTTTACACCCCGGGTAAAGTGAACAAGGGCAAGACCCATGTGCGCGATAACCTGGATCTGAAACGCATGATGATTACCGTCTGGGCCTGTACTTTCCCCGCCATGTTTGTCGGGATGTACAACGTGGGTCTGCAGGCGCAAATCGCCCTGGCCGCCGGCTTCGGTACTCCCGATGTTTGGCAGGTGGGTCTGTTTGAACTCTTCGGTACTCAGCTGACAGCCGATTCCGGCTGGGCCACCTTGATGTGGTATGGCGCCTGTTTCTTCCTGCCTATATATGCCGTAACCTTCGCGGTCGGTGGTATCTGGGAAGTGCTGTTCGCCTCGGTTCGTGGCCATGAAGTCAACGAAGGCTTCTTCGTGACCTCAGTGCTGTTTGCCCTGACGCTGCCTGCAACTATCCCATTGTGGATGGTGGCACTGGGTATCAGCTTCGGTGTGGTTGTCGCCAAGGAGGTGTTCGGTGGTACCGGACGTAACTTCCTCAACCCAGCACTGGCCGGTCGTGCCTTCCTGTTCTTTGCCTATCCGTTGAACATGTCCGGTGACAACTCCTGGGTGGTTGCCGACGGTTTCTCCGGCGCAACTGCGCTGAGCCAAGCGGCTTCAGGTACTCTGGACTATGCCTTCAACCAGAACTGGTGGGATGCCTTCTTCGGCTTTATTCCTGGTTCTGTCGGTGAAGTTTCCACTCTGGCTATCCTGCTCGGTGGTCTGGTTATTATCTATACCCGTATCGCTTCCTGGCGCATCGTCGGCGGCGTGATGGTTGGTATGATTGCCGTGTCACTGCTGCTGAACCAGGTCGGTTCTGAAACCAACCCCATGTTCGCCATGCCTTGGTACTGGCACCTGGTTCTGGGTGGATTTGCCTTCGGTATGATGTTTATGGCCACTGACCCTGTGTCGGCTTCCTTCACCAACCAGGCCAAATGGGCTTACGGTATCCTGATAGGTGCCATGGCAGTGTTTATCCGTGTTATCAACCCTGCATTCCCAGAGGGCATGATGCTGGCGATTCTGTTTGCCAACCTGTTTGCGCCACTGTTTGACCATTTTGTAGTCCAGGCAAACATCAAGCGGAGGATTGCTCGTGGCTAGTAATAAGGATTCGTTCGGAAGAACACTATTTGTCGTCGTTGGCCTGTGTCTTATCTGCTCGATTTTCGTATCGACCGCAGCAGTACTGCTCAAGCCAACCCAGCAGGAAAACAAACTGCTGGATAAGCAGAAGTTTATTCTGGAAGCCGCCAACCTGATCGACACCAAATCCGGCAAGGTCAGCAAAGATGTGGTTCTGGAAACTTACAAAAAGTATGTTGAAGCCAAGGTTATCGAGCTGAAAACCGGTGACGAAGTGACCGATATCAACGGCGATACCTATGATCAACAGAAAGCCTCTCGTGATCCAGCCACCTCTGTGGTGCCTGAGCATGACATTGCTTCGGTTAAGCGGATTGCCAAAAATGCTGTGGTTTATCTGGTGCGTGATGATGCCGGTAAAGTGACCAGCGTGATCCTGCCGGTTCATGGCTATGGCCTGTGGTCAACCATGTACGCCTTCCTGGCGCTGGAACCGGACATGAACACCATCCAGAACCTGGTTTATTACAACCAAGGTGAAACCCCTGGACTGGGCGGCGAAGTTGAAAACCCAAGCTGGAAAGCCAAATGGCAGGGCAAGAAGCTGTTTGACGAGCAGGGCAACATAGCTATCACAGTGACTAAAAACCCAGCCGTAGCCGAGACAGACCATGGTGTTGATGCCTTGTCCGGCGCGACCCTTACCAGTAATGGTGTTCAGCACTCGCTGACATTCTGGCTGGGCGATGAAGGTTTTGCTCGCTTTATTGAAAAAGCACGCAATGGAGGATTGAGCTAATGGCCGACAGTAAAGAACTCAAACAGGTTCTCACCGGACCTATAGTCAGCAATAACCCTATTGCGCTGCAGATCCTCGGGGTATGTAGTGCCTTGGCGGTAACCAGTAAGCTGGAAACCGCATTGGTGATGACCATAGCACTGACGGCGGTAACAGCGTTTTCCAACCTGTTTATCTCCATCATACGTAACCATATTCCTGCCAGCGTGCGGATTATTGTGCAGATGACCATTATTGCCTCGCTGGTAATCGTGGTGGATCAGGTGCTGCAGGCATACGCCTACGACATCTCCAAACAGCTGTCGGTATTCGTTGGTTTGATTATTACCAACTGTATCGTGATGGGCCGTGCCGAGGCCTATGCGATGAAGACGCCACCACTGATGAGCTTTATGGATGGTATAGGTAACGGCCTGGGTTATGGTCTGGTGCTGATGAGCGTAGGTTTCGTCCGTGAACTCTTTGGTAACGGTTCGCTGTTTGGTGTTGAGATACTCTCCAAAATCTCAGACGGTGGCTGGTATCAGCCCAACGGCCTGTTACTGCTGCCGCCAAGTGCCTTCTTCCTGATCGGTATTCTGATTTGGATAATCCGCACTTATAAGCCAGAGCAAGTAGAAGCAAAAGGGTAAGCGCGATGGAACATTATATCAGTTTGTTAATTCGCTCTGTTTTCATCGAAAACATGGCACTGGCCTTCTTCCTGGGGATGTGTACCTTCCTGGCCGTTTCCAAGAAAGTGAAGACGGCCATGGGTCTCGGGGTTGCGGTTATCGTGGTACTGACTATTTCAGTACCAGTTAACCAGATGATCTATCAGGGTATCCTGGCTCCTGGTGCATTGGCTTGGGCCGGTGTACCGGATGCCGATCTGAGCTTCCTTAAGTTCATTACCTTTATCGGTGTTATCGCAGCCTTGGTTCAGATCCTGGAAATGGCTCTGGATAAGTACTTCCCGCCACTGTACAACGCCCTGGGGATCTTCCTGCCGCTGATCACAGTAAACTGTGCGATTTTCGGTGCGGTATCCTTCATGGTTGAACGTGACTACAACCTGGGTGAGAGCCTGGTGTTCGGTTTCGGTTCCGGTTTGGGCTGGGCATTAGCTATCGTCCTGTTGGCCGGTATCCGTGAGAAGCTGAAGTATGCTGATGTGCCTAATGGTCTGCGTGGTCTGGGTATTACCTTTATCACTGCGGGTCTGATGGCCTTAGGTTTCATGTCGTTCTCTGGTGTGTCCCTTTAAGGGACACCAAGCGGCTTCCGAAATTGAACCTCTAAGGATAAGTTAATGGATATTCTTGGTATTTTTAAGTCTACTCCACTCGAGGTTTACCTCGGTGTGAGTATGTTTACCGCGATAGTTCTGATCCTGGTATTGGTGATCCTGTTCGCCAAATCCAAGTTGGTCTCCAGCGGTGATATTACTATTGGCATCAACGGTGACCCAGAGAAGGCGATTACTACTGCTGCCGGTGGCAAGTTGCTGGGCGTTTTGGCCAACAACGGTATTTTCGTGTCATCTGCCTGTGGTGGCGGTGGCTCTTGTGGTCAGTGTCGTGTCAACGTTAAGTCCGGTGGCGGCGATATTCTGCCAACCGAACTGGATCATATCAGCAAGGGTGATGCCCGTAAGGGGTGCCGACTGTCTTGTCAGGTTAACGTCAAGTCAGATATGGAAATTGAGCTGGATGAAGAGATCTTCGGCATCAAGAAATGGGAATGTACTGTTATCTCCAACGATAACAAGGCAACCTTCATTAAAGAGCTTAAGCTACAGATCCCTGATGGCGAGTCAGTACCTTTCCGTGCCGGTGGTTATATTCAGATTGAAGCCCCGGCTCACCATGTGAAGTATAAAGACTTCGATATTCCAGCAGAGTATCGTGGTGACTGGGAACACTTTGGTTTCTTCAACCTGGAATCCAAGGTTGATGAAGAAACCATTCGTGCATACTCTATGGCCAACTATCCAGAAGAGTTTGGCATTATCATGCTGAACGTGCGGATTGCTACGCCTCCACCACGGAATTTGAGCCTGCCTTGTGGTAAGATGTCGTCTTACATCTGGAGTCTCAAGCCAGGTGATAAAGTCACTATCTCCGGCCCATTCGGTGAGTTCTTTGCCAAAGATACCGATGCTGAAATGGTCTTTATCGGTGGTGGTGCAGGTATGGCGCCTATGCGTTCTCATATCTTCGACCAGCTCAAGCGTCTTAAGTCCAAGCGTAAGATGAGTTTCTGGTACGGTGCCCGTTCCAAGCGCGAAATGTTCTATGTTGAAGATTTCGATGGCCTGGCGGCTGAGAATGATAACTTTGTCTGGCATGTGGCCCTGTCAGATCCTCAGCCTGAGGATAACTGGGATGGCTACACAGGCTTCATTCACAACGTGCTTTATGAGAACTACCTCAAGTCGCACGACGCCCCTGAAGATTGTGAGTTCTACATGTGTGGACCTCCAATGATGAACGCAGCGGTAATTGCTATGCTGAAAGATCTTGGCGTTGAAGATGAAAACATCCTTCTGGATGACTTCGGTGGCTAAGCATTAGTTCATTCCCTGGCACTGCCTTTTGGCAGTGCCAGTTTGTAAGGGAAATTCATAGTATGCAGTTCAAGACCGCTAAGTTTACAACGCTGGCAAATTGGCTGGTCCTTATGGGATTGGCCTTTTTTGTTTCTGGTTGCAGCAGTCAGGATGAAGTGATTGCGCTCTCCGGCAGCACCATGGGCACCACTTATCATATTAAGGTGGTTAACAGCAAAGGTTTGCCGGATGCCCAGTTGTTGCAGGCTGAAATCGATATGGCACTGGAGCAGGTGAACGATCAGATGTCGACCTACAGACCCGACTCCGAGCTTTCGCGTTTCAATCAGCTCAAGCAAGGCCAGAGTTTGACAGTTTCAGCCGATACCATTACCAATATCCGTGAAGGTATCAGGTTATATCAGCTCACTGACGGCGCACTCGATATCACCCTGGGGCCCTTGGTCAACCTGTGGGGTTTTGGCCCGGACAAACGGCCTCTGGAAGTGCCTTCTGCCGAGCAGATAGCCGAAGCCAAGGCGCGGATGGGGATAGATGCCATTCAGATAGAAGGGGACCTGCTCAGCAAGAGTCAGTCCAGCGTCTATGTGGACTTGTCATCCATAGCCAAAGGATTCGGGGTCGATAAAGTGGCTCGTTTGCTGGATAAGTATCAGCCCAAAGGTTATCTGGTGGAGATTGGCGGTGAGATCAGTGTCAAGGGAAGCAAAGGCGATGGCAAACCCTGGCGGGTGGCGATAGAGCAGCCGGCGGATAATGGCCGGGCGGTGCAACAGGTGATAGAGCCGGGCACCATGGCCATGGCTACCTCGGGCGACTATCGTAACTACTATGAGGAGGACGGACAGCGCTTCACTCATATTATCGACCCTCGCAGTGGCTTTCCGGTAGAGCACAGACTGGCCTCTGTCACTGTTTTGCACCCTGAGTGTATGACGGCCGATGGTTTTGCCACTGCCATGATGGTGATGGGCACAGAAGCCTCGCTGGCCCTGGCCGAAAAGGAAAAGCTGGCCATCATGCTGATTGAAAAACAGGACCAAGGGTTTAAGGTATACTATAGCTCTGCGTTTAAAGCCTTCGTCCACTAGAGTAATTGGAGCCTTTATGAGTACTTTTATTGCGGCCTTTGTGATTCTGCTGGCGTTTTTCCTGCTGATGTCTGTGGGTTATTTAATCAAGCGCAAGGCGGTACAGGGCAGCTGTGGTGGCCTCGGGGTCTTGGGCATAGAAAAGGCCTGCGACTGTGATGAGCCCTGCGATAAACGCAAGGCCCGTGAAGCGGCTGAAGAAGCCCGGCGCGAGCGTTTAACCAAAGATAGAATTATTTGAAAAAGGGCCTCTTCGGAGGCCTTTTTTTCGCCCGCTCCGCCCGTTAATTCCTGCTGTACTACACTCTGTGGCATGGACAAGCGCTCTGTAGAGGAGATATGCCGATGAGCAGAGAGCCGGAAGCTATTCTCGATTCAGTGGTACAGTTGACCGAGCAGCGGCAGTTGGATTCTCTTGCCGAGAGCCTGGTGTCCACAGTATCGCAAATGCTCAACATAGATGAGGTGTGTATCCTGGATGTGGATAAGCTCACCAAGCGTAAAGGGGGCCTGGATGGCCAGCGCAATGTTAACGGCGCCACCTTGGCTGTATCGGTCAAACTCTGTATCGAACAACAAAGGGAGATCTGTTTCTCCAACGGTCTGCACCAGGAGTTGGCCGTTCCCATCATCATCAACGATAAACTCACCAAGGTGCTCTTGGTCAGCGCGCCTTTATTGACTGAGCAAGATATGGTTTTGCTCAGAGGTTTTGCCAAAGTCTATGAGAACTATTTCCACATAGTGGTGGAGAGTGAAACCGACAGCCTTACCAATCTATTGAACCGTAAAGCCTTTTTGCCACAGTTATACAGTTCGGTGGAAATTGCCTGTGAACTCAAGCAGGAACAGGCGAGTATGGACGCCGAAGAGGAGCTCAAGCTGTGGATTTGCATTTTCGATATAGACTACTTCAAGAAAATCAACGATACCTTCGGCCACCTCTATGGCGATGAAGTCCTGTTGCAGGTTTCGGCGCTGATGAAGCAGGTGTTTAACCCTCAGGATCTCATGTTCCGTTTTGGCGGTGATGAGTTTGTTATCCTGCCGGCGCCGCGTACCCGCAGTGCCTTGCTTAAGCTGTGTCAGGAGTTTACCCACAGGCTGGCCAAATTGCAGCAGGAGCGGTTGGGCGGGATCCGCATCTCTATGGGCATTGTGGGGATAGATCCCCGGGTTGAGCCCGGAACCTTGCTCAATCAGGCCGACAACGCACTGTATTTTGTTAAAGGCAATGGTCGCAACCAAGTGGCGTTTTATGGGCAACTGTTGGAAGAAGGCAAGCTCCAGGGGCCACAGATAGAAGATGATATCGAGCTTTTTTAATCACTTGTGCTTAAAATCAGCTTGCTAACCTTAGTTAAAATGATAATGGTTATCTTTTGTAAGTTTGTGAAATTAAAGGTTAATTTGTAATGCGTCCCGCTTTGGGCTAGGCTGGAAACATTGACTTGGATCAAGTTTAATCAAAGCTAAAGGACGAGATAATGAAAGGTCATCCCAAAGTGGTGTCCCAGCTCAACAAGGTGTTGACCTGTGAGCTGACAGCCATCAATCAGTACTTCCTTCATGCCCGCATGTTCAAGAACTGGGGCCTGGAAGGACTCAACCACAAAGCCTACAAGAAATCGATTCAGGATATGAAGCACGCCGACAAGCTTATCGAGCGGGTGTTGTTTCTCGAAGGCCTGCCCAACTTGCAACAGTTGGACAAGTTACGCATAGGTGAACACAGCGAAGAGATGCTGGCCTGTGACAAACAGATGCTGGAAGAGCAACTGACAGTGCTGCGAGATGCCATTGCCCTGTGTGAGACTGAGCGTGATTATGTCAGTCGCGATATCCTCGAGGATCTGCTGGAAGATGAAGAGGAACACCTGGATTGGCTGGAAGCTCAGTTTGAGCTGATAAGCCTGACCGGACTGGCGAACTATCTGCAGTCACAGATTGAGAAAGAATAAGGAGACAGGTATGAAAGGCCATCAGCAAGTCATAGATGTGCTCAACAAGCTGCTGACCGGGGAACTGTCGGCAATGGATCAGTACTTTGTGCATGCTCATATGTATGAAGACTGGGGGCTGAATGAGCTCTATGAGCGGATCAAGCATGAGTCGGACGATGAAAGAGAGCATGCCGCCAAGTTGATTGCACGGATCCTGTTTCTGGAAGGCACTCCGGATGTTGCCAGTCGCGACGCCCTCACCATAGGCAAGAATGTGCAGGAGATGCTGCACAACGACTTGCAATATGAATATAAGGTTGCCGCCAACTTGAGAGAAGCCATCACCCTGTGTGAGCAACTCAAGGACTATCAGAGCCGGGAGTTGTTGGAGCTATTGCTGGAAGAAACCGAAGACGATCACATGTATTGGCTGGAGAAACAGCTGGGCCTTATCGACAAGGTTGGGTTACAGAATTACATCCAGTCCAAGATGTAACGGTATCAAAGCCGTCACGACAGGAGCCGCTATTGCGGCTCTTTTGCTATCTGGTGTTGCATTGAGCCTGAGTTAAATTTGAATGCACTTGAGTTGGGCAATAAGGCACTGAATTGCTTCGGTTTGGTGCAGGGGATTGTTTACATAGAAAATTATATTGTTTCTTGTCATTTAGTATTCAAAATTGTTAACAGATTCTGATACATTGCTGGTTTCCTTAAATAAAAATATAACAAATAGGACTCGCAATGGAGCAGATAAGACGTTCTCTCAGTTTGCAACTTGTATTGGCTATCGTCGGTGCCCTGGCGCTGTTGTTGTCTATAGTGGCCGTCGTGATGGTCAAGAGCAGCAGCGACGATACCCGTGCCCGCATAGATCAGGACATATCGGCGCTGATCACCCTCAAGGCCAATGAAATCGGCAATTACTTCTACGCCAAGGGGCAGATTATTCACTCTGTCTTTGCTAACCCTGCCATCAATAACTGGTTTGCCAAATACCATAGCCGTGGCTCAGATCTCAGCCTCGATCCCGGCTATCAACAGCTGGTGGATTACTTCCACTTTTTCTCCGAGCAGGACAAGGAGATCAAGTCGGTGTTCTTCGGCTCGGCCAATACCTTCGAGTACTTTGATCTCAATGGCCGTTACGATGGCGATCCCGACTACTACACCAACAAACGTCCCTGGTGGCAGGAGGCGATAGACAAAAATGGTTTGTTTGTCGGCGACCCGGCAGTGGATGCCAACGACGGCTCAATCTCGGCCACGGTCAAGACAGTAGTCAAGGATGCCAATGGTCGCCTGATAGGCATAGGCGGTATGGATATTCTCATCGATACCATAGGTAAAAACCTGCTGGCGCCAATCAAATACCGGGGCGAAGGCCAGGCGTTTTTGATGACGGAGCAGGGAAAGCTGGTTTACTTCCCGGGTTTTAATCAAACGTTCCCCGCCGGCTCTGATGCGGCCGTTATTGACAATCTCAGCGGCGACAATCAGGGTTTTAGTGAACTGAAACGTGAAATGCAAACCCGGGATGCCGGTATTGCCGAAGTCACTTATCAGGGAGAGTTGCAGCGGGTGAGCTACATTGCCATTCGCGGTGACTATCCCAAAGTGCGCTGGTATTTGGGGTTCATGTTGCCCAATGAAGTGTTTCAGGCACCGGTGAAGCAAAGCCTTTGGCAAACCAGCCTGGTCTCAGTGGGGATTATTTTACTGGTGGCGTTAACCGTTTTCCTGATGATGTTGCCGTTTCGGCGTAATCTCAATAGCCTGCTGCACACCATGGAAGATATCGCCGAGGGTGAGGGCGACTTGTCACGCCGCATTGAAATCAACCGCGCCGATGAACTTGGGCGTCTCGGCGCGGCATTCAACCGTTTTGCCGCCAAGGTGCAGAGTCTGTTGCTGGAAACCCGTGAACTCAGTGGTCGGGTGGATAATGGGGTTGCCGCCGCGGCTGAAGTGTGTGACAACGCACTGGCCTCTGTCAGCGCCCAGAAACAGGAAATTGCCTCAGTGGCCACAGCCGCTACCGAAATGGCCCACACAAGCCAGGAGATGGCGACCAGCGCCCAACGAGCCGCCGAGTTTGCCGAGACGGCGCTGTTGCAGTCAAGAAACGGCGCAGATGTGGTGCAGCAGGCCAGTCAGGGAATGCACTCACTTTCTACTCAGGTCAACCAAGCCGCCGGGGTTATTCGGGCGCTCAGAAGCAGCTCAGAGGAAATAGGCGAGGTGCTCAGTGTGATCCGCGCCATTGCCGAGCAAACCAATCTGCTGGCACTCAACGCCGCCATTGAAGCGGCCCGCGCCGGCGAGCAGGGAAGGGGCTTTGCGGTTGTGGCCGATGAGGTGCGTACCCTGGCATCCCGCACTCAGGACTCCACGACCAATATTCAGGGCATTATTCAGACTCTGCAGCAACAGGCACAACAAGCCGAACAGGTGATGGAAGCCGGAGTCATGGAGGCCAACCAGGGCCAAAGTCTGACTCTGGAAGTGGAGAGGGCACTGACAGAAATAACTGCGGCAGTGGATGCCATCCAGCTGCAAACCATGGAGATCACTGCGGCTATAGGCCAGCAGGCTGTGGTGGCCGAAGAAGTGGCCTGCAACATTGAAAATGTCCGTGGCCGCTCCGATGAATCCCTGAGCGCCAGCGAAGAGCTGTCACATCAGATGCAGGCATTCCAACAGTTGGCCACGGCTCTGGGGCGTAACATAGGTCAGTTCCGCATCGATTAAGACGAGCTTTAAATCCATTAAGGAGAGCCCTGGCTCTCCTTTTTTGCTCTCGATTGATCTGCTTTTTCGTTATCCTGGCTTGTTAACTGTTTTTTTATACAGTACTCTGTTTGTGTCCGGCTCGACCGAGCCCTTTGAGATCCGGAAAGCAAGCTTGAGAAAGATCATACATATCGACATGGACTGCTATTTTGCCGCGGTGGAGATGCGTGATTTTCCAGAATATCGTGGCCGACCTCTGGCCGTCGGCGGCAGCAGTGACAGACGCGGGGTGATAAGCACCTGCAATTATGAGGCGCGTAAATTCGGCGTTCGTTCTGCCATGGCCTCGGCCTATGCGTTAAAGCTTTGCCCGGATCTGCTGCTGATCCCCGGGCGCATGTCTGTCTATAAGGAAGTCTCGGCAGAGATCCGGGCCATCTTCGCCCGCTATACCTCACTGATTGAACCTCTGTCGCTGGATGAAGCCTACCTGGATGTATCCGATAGCTCGTTATACCAAGGCTCGGCCACCCTAATTGCCGAGGCTATTCGCGCCGATATCCTGGCGGAAACCGGCCTGACGGCTTCGGCAGGTATCGCCCCGGTCAAGTTTCTCGCCAAGGTGGCATCGGATCTCAACAAGCCCAACGGCCAGTATGTGGTCACGCCACAGGCACTGCCCGAGTTTGTAAAAAACCTGCCGCTTATCAAGATCCCCGGCGTCGGTAAGGTCACCGCCCAGAAGCTGGCCGATATGGGGCTGCATACCTGCGCGGATGTGCAAAAGGTGCCGCTGACCAAGTTGCAACAGCGGTTTGGAAAGTTTGGTACCTTGCTTTATGAAAGGGCTCAGGGGATAGACGAGCGTGAACTGACCATCAACCGAGAGCGCAAGTCTGTTGGGGTAGAAACCACGCTGGCAGAGGATATTCATACCCTGGCCCAGTGTCGCCAGGTAATGCCACAGTTGGTGCAGGAGTTGGCCCGCCGTCTGGAGCGCGGAGCCAAAGACAGGCAAATTCATAAGCTGGTGGTCAAACTCAAGTTCAGTGACTTTAAACAGACCACTATAGAAACCCGCTCGAGTGAGTTATCTGTGCGCCTGCTGGATGACTTGCTGACCCAGGCATTGCAAAGAGCCAACGGCCGTGGCATCCGTCTGCTGGGGGTGGCTGCCGGGCTGGTCAGCCAAGATGACAGCCACTCACCGGCAGAGGAAGCTTTGCAGCAGTTGGACCTGGCTTTCTAATCCCCAATTGACGGTTTGCACTCAGCGAGGGGATAAACAAGCTCCATTTCTGTTCCATATGGGCTCTCTATAGCAGGTTTTCAGCGTATTCCGACTCACAAGCATAGCTGGCGATACTTTGCCACTGTCGCAGTGTAAGTCTTACTGTATATACGTAATTATAAGCTCTGACCTTTCCCCGAGATTAGTACCAATCTCTTGATGAGATTTTCCAGCTTATGCTGCCTGCTTGGCATACTTAACAGGCGGCATATAGTTCAGCGAACTATGTGGGCGAACGTGGTTGTAGTGTTCACGCCATAGCTCGACTTCGTATTTGACATAGCTAGAGGAGTTTTCGGACACCTTTAACGCAAGTTTTCTTACTCTATAAAAAGGATATGTTTACATCAAAGAAGAAAGCCAATACTAAGTATTGGCTATGCAGTATTTTCTAAGTTCAAGGGGGACTTTCAGAAAGTTAGATAGATTTCTTACAACCTTCTTTACTTTGATCTATCAGTAAATCGCCCTCAACCCTTAAACCGATAGTGCCGATAATAAACGAGTGATTAAGCTGAGTTACAACAACATCAGTTAGGCCAACTGCACACTTGTTTGTCTCAATAGCACGATCCATAGCGGTTTTAACATTAGGGATGCCAAATGGAAATAGGAACACACCATAGGAGTCTTCCCCTGTTACTCGCTCACCTTTTACTAATTGGCCAGAATTTAAATTAACATTCTTCGTGCTGCCTACTGTTAGATCTGCGACACGAACAGTACAGCCTGAAACTAATAAAGAAAAAATGATTGCGCAACCAATCGATAACTTATTCATTTTTAACACTTCCTATGTCTTTTATTGGACTTAATGGTTGCAATGATATGCCCTTATCCTATGGCAAGGAAGAAATAAGTTAATCATTTTGTGAGAAATACCCAAGGAGAGACGAGATGATGAGTTAGCAAGATCTTTTCTAATGCGAGTTTGAATACTACAGCACCCAGTATCCCAGAAAGCACAAAGGCTTAGCTAAATTGAGTTAGCTAAGCCTTCGAAAAAGTGGTGGCCCCTCCCAGACTCGAACTGGGGACCTAACGATTATGAGTCGTGTGCTCTAACCAACTGAGCTAAGGGGCCAGCTTAAGGCAATCGTCATCACCAGAAGCGGGACAGAGTATACGAAGTTTAATCGTGCTTGTCACCCGTGTTTTGCGCATTATTGATGTCATTGCTTTCAAGTGGTTATCTGTTAATCAGACTTGAGGCATAACGGCAATAAAAAACCCCGCGTAGCGGGGTTTTTGTACAAAAGCTTGCTTACTCGTCCAGGAAGGACTTGAGGATTTCCGAGCGGCTCGGGTGACGCAGCTTACGCAGTGCCTTGGCCTCAATCTGACGAATACGTTCACGGGTAACGTCGAACTGCTTGCCCACTTCTTCCAGGGTGTGGTCAGTGTTCATGTCGATACCAAAACGCATTCTGAGGACCTTGGCTTCACGGGCTGTCAGGCCTGCCAGCACTTCATGAGTGGCGCTCTTGAGGCTTTCGCTGGTGGCGCTGTCCAGTGGCAACTCGAGGGTAGTATCCTCGATGAAATCCCCCAGATGCGAATCTTCATCGTCCCCGATAGGGGTCTCCATGGAGATAGGCTCTTTGGCGATTTTCAGCACTTTGCGGATCTTATCTTCCGGCATCATCATCCGCTCGGCCAGCTCTTCCGGAGAAGGCTCGCGTCCCATTTCCTGCAGCATCTGCCGCGAGATACGGTTGAGCTTGTTGATGGTTTCTATCATGTGTACCGGGATACGTATGGTACGGGCCTGGTCCGCGATGGAGCGGGTAATGGCCTGACGGATCCACCAGGTAGCATAGGTAGAAAACTTATAGCCACGACGGTATTCAAACTTGTCTACTGCCTTCATCAGACCTATGTTGCCTTCCTGGATCAGATCCAGGAACTGCAGGCCACGGTTGGTGTATTTCTTGGCGATAGAAATAACCAGACGTAAGTTGGCTTCAACCATTTCCTTCTTGGCACGGCGAGCCTTGGCTTCACCTATGCTCATGCGGCGGTTGATGTCTTTGATTGAGGCGATAGACAGGCCGGTTTCGGCTTCGATGGCTTCCAGCTTGGCGCGGCAACGCAGCACGTCTTCCTCGACCATTTTCAGGCCTTCGGCGTATGGCTTGCCGGAGTTCATCTCGGCGTTGAACCAGCTGATATCTGTTTCGTTGCCGGTGAAGAGCTTAACAAAGTTCTTCTTCGGCATTTTGGCCTGTTCAACACAAAGCTTGAGGATCAGGCGTTCCTGAACCCGCACTTTGTCCATCATGCTGCGCATGCTCTTGACCAGACGGTCAAACTGTTTGGGCACCAGACGGAACTCTTTGAAAATTTCGCCGATGTGGAACAGAGCCGCGACTGACTCGGGGTGATCGCGCCCCTTGAGTTCGATGAGCTTCAGTGAGTTTTCATAGACGGCACGCAGTTGGCCGAAACGCTCACGGGCTTCTTCCGGATCCGGGCCTTTGGAGCCTTCATCTTCGGAATCGCTGTCGTCATCTTCGTCATCATCGTCCATATCATCTTCATCATCCAGATCATCATCGGACAATTCAGAACCAATATGGGTGGCGCTTGGGCCTACATCGTCTTCGTCGGGATTGACAAATCCAGAGATAATGTCGGATAGGCGGATCTCTTCGGCCTCGAACTGATCAAACTGTTCGAGGATCATGGCGATCGCCTGTGGGTACTCGGCGACAGAGCTCTGTACCGTATTGATGCCTTCTTCGATACGCTTGGCGATCTGAATTTCGCCTTCGCGGGTCAGCAGTTCCACTGTACCCATTTCGCGCATATACATACGCACTGGGTCTGTGGTGCGGCCCAGCTCGCTCTCGACTGAGGCCAGGGCGGCGGCGGCTTCCTCGGCGGCATCTTCATCCGTGCTGTCTTCCGACATCATAATGTCATCGACATCCGGTGCTTCTTCAAACACTCGGATACCCATGTCATTTATCATCTGGATAATATCTTCGATCTGGTCGGAATCGACCATATCTGCAGGCAAGTGGTCATTCACTTCTGCATAGGTTAGGTAACCTTGCTCTTTGCCTTTGGCGAGCAACAGTTTAAGTTGCGACTGCGGAGTTTGATCCATAGATATCATCCAAGTTGGGTAACTGTTACAACGATGGGCAGCGGCCTTGGGCTCTTGCCGCACAAATCGTCAATTATAGCCATGTGCGCATCCCTGTGCTAGTCCGGCGACCGGACCCATAAATTGAGAGAGCTCATTGGCGGCTTTTCATGGCCGCGATTAGCTTCTTAAGCTGTATTTTCTCTTCTTTAGTATGGGTCTGTTTCAGACTTAATTCCTGATAGCGCTGCTCAATGTATTGATTATTCAGCCATACCAGGGATTTTTTGAACTCTTGCTCCAGGTTTTCATCCGCCACTTGATGCTCCCATTGGGCCAGTTTTCTCAGGGCGGAAAATTCGTCCGTATCCCTGAATTGCTCAAGTAGTTGTGCGCTGTTCATCTTCTGGGCACGAGTCAAATCCAGTAATTCGACCAGCAAGTCTATGCCGGCCATCTGTAAATGCTTAAGAGCCGGTTGGGGGATCAAATTCAGCCCCAACTGTGGGTGTTGTACCAGCAAGGCGATGGCGAGTCGCAGCGGTGTACCCCGGCCCTTAAGCGCTTTATGCCGGGCGGGGGCAACCCCTTGGGGGCCCTTGAATCCCAGCTTTTTCTTCAGATCATCTGCGCTGTTCATGCCGAGCCTGTGTGACAGGTCTTCGAGCAACAGATTTTGCAGCACAGTGTCTTGAATCTTTTCAATCAGGGCTATGGCCTGTTTCGCCAGGTTGCCCTTGTCTGTCCCGTATTTAGTGGTCAGGGTATCGAACAGAAACCCCGTCAGTGTTTGCGCTTCATCTATCAAAGCTTCGAAGGCTTCTTTGCCTGTCTTGCGCACCATGGAGTCGGGATCTTCCCCCTGGGGCAAAAACATAAAGCGCACTGTATCGCCGGGTTTCAGCAGTGGCAGGGCAGTTTCCAGTGCGCGCCAGGCGGCTTCTTTACCGGCATTATCGCCGTCGTAGCAGCAAACCACCTCTTTGGCGCTGCGCAGCAACAGCTGAAACTGTTCGGCTGTGGTCGAGGTGCCCAGAGAGGCTACCGCATAGTCAACCCCAAATTGAGCCAGCGCCACTACGTCCATATAACCTTCGACAATCAGCACTTGCCGGGGTTCTCTGTGGGCTTGCTTCAGCTCATACAGACCGTAAAGCTCATTACCCTTATGAAATATGGGCGTTTCCGGAGAATTCAAGTATTTGGGGGTACCATCTCCCAACACCCTGCCACCAAAGGCAATCACCCGGCCGCGCCTATCGCGGATCGGGAACATCAATCTGTCACGGAAGCGGTCGTAACGCTTGCCGTTGTCGTTGCTGATGATCATCCCCGCAGTCAGCAGCTTGTCCTGCAACTCTTGCTGCGAGCGGTAACGGCTCAGTAAACCGTCCCAGCCGTCGGGGGCGAACCCTATGCCGAAGCGCTCGACAACCTGGTCCGACAACCCTCGAAAGGCCAGATAGTCCAACACCTTCTGTTTGTCCTGGTGTTGCCTGAGCTGGCTTTGATAAAACCTGTTGGCCTCTTCCATCAACTGGTAGAGATCGCGGCTGAGCCCTTCGTCGCGACGACGGTTGGGATTGTTCTCCCGCGGCACTTCCAGCCCCAGTTGGCTTGCCAGCTCCTCAATGGCATCGAGGAACTCGAGACGGTCATACTCCATGATGAAGTCAATGGCATTGCCATGGGCACCACAGCCGAAGCAGTGGTAAAACTGTTTGTCTCTGCTGACGGTGAAAGAGGGTGATTTTTCACTGTGGAAAGGGCAACAGGCAGAATAATTCTTACCCGCTTTTTTAAGGGGTACCTTGTGATCGATAAGATCAACTATGTCTGTGCGAGCAATCAGCTCATTGATAAAATCACGAGGTATAGCCATCAGACTGAGTCATGCACCCTTGACCGATGTAAACAAACAAGCCGCGCAGAAGCACGGCTTGTTCATACGTGGAAACCCGCTTATTGCAGTTTGGCACGGATCTGGGCACTGATGGCACCCATGTCTGCACGACCCTGAACTTTGGATTTCAACGCTCCCATTACTTTGCCCATATCCGCCATGGTGCTGGCACCGCTATCTTGGATAGCGGCATCAATCAGCGCAGCGATTTCGCTTTCGCTCAGAGGCTGGGGCAGGAAAGTTTCAATAACTTGAATCTCTGCTGCTTCGGCTTCTGCCAACTCCGGACGACCCGCTGCCTCATATTGGGCAATGGCATCACGGCGTTGTTTCACCATTTTGGTCAAGACAGCTATTATCTGCTCATCATTCAGAGTTTCGCGGGTGTCCACTTCAATCTGTTTGATGGCAGCTAATGCCATACGAATCGTACCAAGGCGGACCTTCTCTTTGGCCACCAAGGCTTGTTTCATTTGGTCTTTTAGCTTATCTATCAGGCTCATAAGGAATTAGTATAAACGTACGCGACGTGCGTTTTCGCGAGAAAGCTTCTTGGCCAGACGCTTAACTGCAGCAGCTTTTGCACGCTTACGAGCAGTAGTTGGCTTCTCGTAGAATTCACGAGCACGCACGTCGGCCAGGATACCGGCTTTTTCACAAGAGCGCTTGAAACGACGCAGAGCTACGTCGAATGGTTCGTTTTCACGTACTTTAATAATTGGCATACGCCATCACCCCTTAGGTGTAAGTTTGTATTGAGTCAATCACTTGACCCAAGTGTATTTAAAATGGTGCGGAATTTTAAACCGACTGGCACTGGATGTAAAGTCCCTAAAGTAAATTCACTTTAGCCTACAACTGGAGAAATCTCTTGGTTAGGGGTAGAATTGGCGCCCTTTTCAGGCGGAAAGATTTCATAGATGCGGGTTTTAGGTATTGAAACATCCTGTGATGAGACAGGAATAGCGATTTACGACGAAGAGCAGGGGTTGTTGTCCCATGCTCTCTACAGTCAGGTTAAGTTACATGCCGACTATGGCGGTGTGGTGCCTGAGCTGGCATCAAGGGATCATGTGCGCAAAATAGTGCCGCTGATCCGTGAGGCGCTGGCCAAGGCCGATACCCGTATCGAAGATCTCGACGGCATCGCCTACACCAAGGGCCCTGGCCTGATTGGTGCGCTTTTGGTGGGCGCTTGCGTCGGCCGTTCTCTGGCATTTGCTTGGAATAAGCCTGCAGTAGGTGTCCATCATATGGAAGGGCATCTGTTGGCGCCCATGCTGGAAGAGGATGCGCCTGAGTTTCCCTTCGTGGCGCTCTTGGTTTCAGGTGGTCACTCCATGCTGGTGAAGGTAGAAGGCATAGGCCGCTACGAAGTACTGGGTGAATCCATAGACGATGCGGCCGGTGAAGCCTTCGACAAGACAGCCAAACTGATGGGGCTGGATTATCCAGGAGGCCCAAGACTGGCCAAGCTCGCCGCCAAAGGGGAAAAGGCAGGCTATAAGTTTCCCCGGCCGATGACCGACAGACCGGGATTGGATTTTAGTTTCTCAGGGCTGAAAACCTACGCCGCCAATACCATAGCCGCCGAACCGGATGATGAGCAGACCCGCGCCAATATCGCCCGGGCCTTTGAAGAAGCCGTGGTCGATACCATGGTCATCAAGTGCCGCCGGGCACTGGAGCAAACAGGTTTTAAGCGCTTGGTCATTGCCGGTGGCGTCAGCGCCAACACCCGTCTGAGAAGCTCACTGGCCGAGTTGATGCAAAGCCGTGGTGGCAAGGTTTTCTACCCAAGAGGCGAGTTCTGCACGGATAACGGTGCCATGATAGCCTACGCTGGCTTGCAGCGCCTCAAGGCCGGCGAGCGTGAGACGCTGGCGGTGAAAGGGCAGCCACGTTGGCCGCTGGATACTCTGGAAGCGATTTCCTGAAGCCCGGCTAACCTGCCATCTGTAATACCTGAAAAGTAAAAGGCGCCACTGGCGCCTTTTGGTTTTTGATAGCGGCTTTAAAAGCTGGCAGCCTTTGGCCCTATTTAGTGCGCTTTGAGCGCGACATCTTGGACTCTTCGCCCTTGAGCAGGCGGCGAATATTATCCTTGTGGCGGATAATGATCAGCGTCGATAGCATGGCCACCGGCAGGGTAAATCTGTCATCCAGCCACCAGGTATATACAGGCGCCAAGAGCGCCGTAACCAAAGCCGCCAGTGATGAATAGCGGGTCAGCAATACCACCAATAACCAGGTGCCCATCAAACACAGCGCCAAGCCTTCACCTATGGGCGCCATGGCACCGAGTGCTGTGGCAACACCTTTGCCACCCTTGAAGCCGAAGAAAATCGGGTATATGTGCCCCAGACAAGCGGCAATGGCTATCACCCCGAGCCAGACGGCATCTATTCCCATCAGATAAGCGGTATAAGTGGGCAGGGCACCCTTGAGCATATCGAAGAAAAACACCATGGCTGCGGCCCAAGTGCCGCCGATGCGCAGCACGTTGGTGGCGCCCGGGTTGCCCGAACCCTTGCCTCGGGGATCCGGCAGGCCCTTGAGGCGGCACACCAGCACGGCACTGGAGATAGAGCCGAGCAGGTAAGCGGCCACAATCATAATTGGGGTCAGTACCATGGTACTCAAATTGGTTTCCTTACTCGTCTTAAGGTATTATCGCGCACACTGAAATATGCAGCCCTTGCCCGGATAACCCAAGGTGAAAATCTTTACCGTCAGCTGGCGGTTAAAAATCTCGGGTTCATCTTGTCCTTCAATGCCTTATCCTACTTAAGATCGGGCCAGGTAGAAAGGGGCTACAGTGAATATCTCCGGAACGGGGCGGATTATAGCGGTTTTATTGCCGATAGCTTATCTGACCTCAGGCCCGGCAGCTGCTAAGGGGGATTTTATGGACAGAGTGCTGATACGGGAATTACAGATAGAAACGGTTATCGGGATCTATGAGTGGGAGAAACAGGTACACCAGACACTGCTTATCGATCTGGATATGGCCTGGGATAACAGAGCCGCCGCCGACAGTGATGATTACAGCCAGGCGCTCTGCTATGAAACCGTCAGCAAGCGCCTCACCGCCCTGATCACCGAAAAGCCCATTGAGTTGATTGAAACCGTGGCCGAGATGATAGCCCATTGCCTGATGAGTGAATTTTCAGTGCCTTGGGTCAAGGTGCGGGTGATGAAGCCCGGCGCCGTCCCTTCGGCCAAAGCGGTCGGTGTTGAAATCGAGCGTGGTATCTGACGGCAATATGGCACATATCTACATCAGTCTGGGCAGCAATATCGACCCGGAACATTATCTGCGTGCAGCTATCAAAGAGCTGCACGCTGCGTTTGGCGAGCTGCAACTGTCATCGGTTTTCGAGAGTGAATCTGTGGGATTCAAGGGCAGCAACTTTCTCAACATGGTAGTGGGCGCTCACACCTCGCTCGACATTGCCGAAGTGGTGGCCTGTTTCAAGCAGATAGAGCTGCGTCATGGGCGTATTCCCGGGGCGAAAAAGTTTGCTCCGCGCACCTTGGACTTGGATCTGCTGCTCTATGATGACAGGGTCTGCCAGCAGCCCATTGTTTTGCCCCGAGCCGAGATCCTGACCAATGCCTTTGTGCTTTGGCCGCTGGCTGAACTGGCACCGCAAACCAAGCATCCACTGGCACAACTCAGCTACCAAGTGTTGTGGCAGGAATATGACAAGGCCAGCCAGAAACTCTGGCCTATCGCTTTCGATTGGGGCCTGTCGGCCTGATTTTTAAAGGACAATTATGGACACAATACAGGTCATCATCCTTGCCCTGATCCAGGGCCTGACTGAATTTTTACCTATCTCCAGCTCGGCGCACCTTATTTTGCCCTCCCAATTACTGGGCTGGGAAGATCAGGGACTGGCCTTCGATGTGGCGGTGCACATAGGCTCACTACTGGCGGTGGTGCTCTACTTCCGTACTGAAATCATCGCTATGCTGAACGCCTGGTTTGGCAGCATATTCAAGGGTAACCACAGTGCCGAGAGCAAACTGGCCTGGTGGATTATTCTGGCCACCATACCCGCGGTCGTTTTTGGTTTTATGGCCAAAGATCTGGTTGAAACCTATCTGCGGGGGCCAGGCGTTATTGCCATCACTACTGTGGTATTCGGTTTGCTGCTCTGGTGGTCGGATAAGATGGCGCGGCTTGAGCTCACTGAGTATCAAACCGGCTGGCGCAAGGCATTGATGATAGGTTTCGCCCAAGCTTTGGCACTTATTCCCGGCACCAGTCGCTCGGGGATCACCATGACGGCGGCCCTGATGTTGGGGCTCAACCGTGAGGCGGCGGCGCGTTTCTCTTTTTTGATGTCGATTCCTGTGATCCTGGGGGCGGCGCTGCTGATGGGCAAAGATCTGCTCGACGGTGGGCATGTGATTGACTGGCAGGCCTTGATACTGGGCGTAGTGCTCTCTTTTGTGGCGGCTTATACCTGTATCCACCTGTTTTTGAAGATTATCAGCAAGATGGGCATGCTGCCTTTCGTGCTCTACCGTCTGGCGCTCGGCGCGCTTCTGTGCGGCTTTATCTTTCTGTGGAGCTAAGATGAATTCAGTGCAATTTCAGTGCCCGGTTTGCCAGAGTGAACTCAAGCAGCATCAGGCATCCAGAGGTTTTTACTGCGCCAACAAACATCACTTCGATCGCCAGGAAGACGGCTATTGGCTGCTGGCCAAGCCCAAGAGCGCGGCGGTACATGCCTTGTCGCGCCAGGCGTTGCGGGCCAGGCGTTTTCTGCTGCAGTCTGAGTTGATGGCGCCTTTGCATCAGGCGCTTAATCTTAAGCTGGCCAGGCTCGCCGAAAACTGTGACGCTGTACTTGATCCCAACGCCGGAGACGGCGCCTTGCAGCAGATGCTGCAACTGCCGGAACAGCTGCAACGTCTGCTTATCTGTGATGCGCAAAATGCCGCCTTCGCCGCTGCCAAAGCCTTGCCGACGGCGCAGGTATTTCTCAGTGTTGCCAAACGCTTGCCCTTTGAAGATGCGCAGTTTTCACTGGTGACTCTGCTCGATGGTCAGCTCAAGGGCAAGGAGATCCCCAGGGTGATGAAGCCTGGGGCACATCTTGTGATGTTGGCACCCGGGCCCAGACACTTATGGCAGTTGCGTGAGCAATTAAACGCTGATCTCAAGCAGCGGGAGTTCAGTATCAGCCTGCCGGCCGAGTTGACTGTGCTGGAAACCGAGAGCTTGAGTTTTTCTCTGGATGTGAGCGGTGAGCAGGCGTTGACGCTTCTGGAAACCACTCCTTATGCCTGGCGCGCCAGCGAAAAACAGAAGCGTGCGCTTGCTACTCGGGCGATCAAGGGGCTGGAGCTGGATTACCGTGTGTTGGTGATTAAACGAAACTGAGTTTGAGCCTCGGGTTTAGGCTGAAAAATGAAGGTTGTGGCTGGAATTTGGGTCAGGACTGACTGGAAGTCATTGTAGGCTTCAGCGAAAAGCAAATCGGCAACACCTTGGTGTTGCCGATCCGGGACTGAATTACTTCTTGTAACGAGAAGCAACGTTGTCCAAGCGGTCGTTAGCACGCTTAGCTTCAGACTGAGCGTCCATAGCAGCAGCTTTGGCATCTTTAACGTCAGCAGACAGTTTGCCTTGCTCTGCTTTCAGAGAGCTAACTTCGGCTGATAATTGATCAACTTTGTTGCCCAGGTTAGCAACGCTTTCTTCCAGAGCAGTGGTGTTGGCACAGCCACCCAGCAGAGCAGTCATTGCTACGCCAGCAATCATCAGTACTTTTTTGTTCATGAAGAAATCCCTTTAGATAGGTTGGATTTTTAATGGCTCGACTGTAAAACAGCCGACACCGCCTAATTATGTCATAGTCAATTTATTTTGCTACGAATATTCACGTACAGGCCGCTTTACCTTATCGAATACTCATTGAATTGCCAAGTCTTTGGGAAGATAGCCAGTTTCTTTCGCCATTTTCTTAACATAACTGAAAATATTGCCGTCAATATCTTGCCTTTCTATCAGGAAACGGCGGAATTCAGTAACAGTTGCTTTTCTTGACGTACGGCGGCAATCCGCTGCCGACTGAGCTCGTCTCTGATGGCTGGCCCCTTGTGTCCCGCTGCCACTATGGGTTTGACATCTATGGCTGAGGCGACAGCAAATAACTGCCTCAATGCTTGCGCCTGCGGGTAGCGGGCTTGTTCAAGCCCGCTGCGGCCTCTGGCATCGGCCTCGCAGGCCAGCGCCAGTTGCTCCAGACGCTCGGGCTTGCGCCAGAAATCGGCTTTGTCGAAGATTTTCACTATGGTTTCCGGCTTGAGCTCCGCCAGATTATGAATATTTTGATGCTGATCGCTGACCAGCAACGCCAGATCCCGATACTCGGAAGGCACTCGCAGCCGCTCGCACAGGTTTCGAATAGGTTCAAGTCCCTTCTGGCCGTGGCCATGGTGCTTGGGCAGCATGTCGGCCGGGGTCAGTGCCTTACCGAGATCGTGCACCAGCGCGGCAAAGCGCACGGCTTTGTCGCGGGTCAATCGTGCGGCTTGCTCCAGTACCATCAAGGTGTGAAGGCCGGTATCAATTTCCGGATGCCACTTGGCTGGTTGCGGCACACCAAACAGGGCATCGATTTCCGGCATCAGTGCTTGTAAGGCGTTAACCTGGCGCAGTACTTCAAAAAACACCTGGGGCTGCTCGCAGCCGAGCACCTTATCCAGCTCCTGCCATACCCGCTCAGGCGTCAGTGCGCCAAGCTCAGGGCCGGCGGCAATTTCCTGCATCAGAGCCAGGGTTTCCGGCGCTATACTGAAGCCCTGAGGGGCAAAGCGGGCGGCAAAACGGGCCACCCTGAGTACCCGCAGCGGGTCTTCAACGAAAGCGGGGGAGACATGCCTCAGCACCCGGGCCTCGATATCCTTTTGGCCGTTGTAGGGGTCGTGCAGCTCGCCATCCTCACCTTGGGCTATGGCGTTAATGGTCAAGTCCCGCCGCAGCAGATCCTCTTCCAGGGTGACATCGGGCGCTGCATAGCAGGAGAAACCGCCGTAACCCAGGCCTGTCTTGCGCTCGGTTCTGGCCAGGGCGTACTCCTCCTGGGTTTTGGGGTGCAGAAACACGGGAAAATCCTTGCCCACCTGCCGGTATCCCAGTGAGGCCATCTGCTCCGGGGTTGCGCCTACCACCAGATGATCCCTGTCCTTGACGGGTAAGCCCAATAGTTTGTCACGCACTGCCCCACCAACCAGATAAATCTGCACGCTTGTGGATTCCTTATAATCGACTGCTTTGGTAATGGCCTCAGGATAACATGAGACCCGGCCGTGGGGGACTTTCCCGTGCATCACATAAATGGCGGCCGGGGTTTTACAATTTATGGCCTTGCCTTAAACTGGGCTGTCTCTAGCAAAGAAGGATGGCAGTGCCTATGTACAAGGCCTTTTATGGACTGAACGATAACCCGTTTTCTATCGCGCCCAATCCCAGTTATCTGTTTCTCAGTGACAGGCACAGGGAGGCGTTGGCGCATTTGACCTATGGCCTGGGGGAGACGGGGGGCTTTGTGCTGCTGACAGGTGAAGTCGGTACCGGGAAAACCACGGTTTCCCGCTGCCTGCTGCGGCAACTGCCGGAAAATACCGATACTGCCTTTATCCTCAATCCATCTCTGACCGAGCTTGAACTGCTGGCTACCCTCTGTGATGAGTTGAAAATTCCCTATGGTGAGGCGCCCACCCTCAAACAGCTGACCGATCATATCAGTGGTTTTCTGTTGGCTAACCACCAGTCCGGGCGCAACACTGTGCTGATCATCGATGAGGCCCAGCATCTGCGGGCCGAAGTGCTTGAGCAACTGCGCCTGCTTACCAACCTGGAGACAGATACCCGTAAACTGCTGCAGGTGATCCTCATAGGTCAGCCCGAGCTGCAGCAACTGCTCAAGCGCCAGGAACTGCGGCAGTTGGCGCAGCGAATCACTGCCCGTTACCATCTGTTGCCGCTCACCGAAGAGGAGGTGGGCTTCTATGTGCAGCACAGGTTGCAGGTGGCCGGGCGCAGCGAGCCCTTGTTCAACCGCGGCGCCATTCGGGCGCTGCATAAATTCAGTGGTGGTATTCCAAGGCTTATCAACCTCTTGTGTGAGCGGGCCTTGATGGCGGGTTATGGTCAGTCTCGAACCCCTATCGATGCCAAAATGGTGGCCACTGCCGCCGAAGAGGTGCTGGGAGAGAAAATCAAACAGCGTAATTATTGGTTGCCGGCTTCTGCCGCCGCCATGCTGCTTCTGGCATTTGCCGGTGGTTACTATTTCCTGGCTCAGCCGGAACAGGCTGTCGCCCAAGATCAGTCCGGACGCCAACTTCAATCAGTGACAGATGCCAAACAGACTCAGGTTGCAGGCAATCAAGCTGCTGTTAACCATCTTTCTGTCAATCAAGCTGGCGCAGACAAGGCTGCAGTCAACCGGGCGCAGCGGATCTTGACGCAGGCCATAGATCAGAGCCGTAATATAGATACCGCCTTTGCGGCCCTGTTTGCCCTTTGGGACAAGGTGCCATATTCAGGCATCAGTGCCTGTCAGGCCGCCGAACAGCAGGGGCTTGCCTGCTATCAGCAGCAGGGCAATCTCAACTCCTTACTGCGGCTCAACTATCCGGCTGTGGTCTATCTGGAGGATGAACAACAGCAGCCTTTCTATGGCACTCTGGTGACCAAAGATGGTGAGCAGTTGTTGCTGCAACTCAATGAACAACAACTCTGGGTCAGCGTCGATTGGTTCAACCGTCATTTCAGCGGTACTTTTGAAATTATCTGGGATGCCCCCAAGGATCCGCTCAAGGCGATAGGCCCAAGTGCCGGTTTGGCCCAGGTGCAGTGGCTGGAAAATACCCTGGCGCAGGTGGATGAACGCCCGGCCAGGCTGATGAGTTATTTCGACAGCGAGCTGGAGCAGTCACTGCAACAGTTTCAGCGGCGCCACGGCTTGAAACCGGACGGCATTGCCGGTAGCCAAACTCTGGTTCAGCTCAATCTGTACTTGAGTCATCAAGGCCCCAGATTGCACGCAGGAGGAGCGAGCTGATGTCTATCCTTCTCGATGCCGTGACCCGGGCCAAGCAACAGGAGATGGGTGAACAACTGGATCCTGTGTTGACTCCCAGGGCGCAATATCGCCGACAATCTTCGGCAAGTCGCTATCTCAAGCCGCTGGCGGTATTGGTGGCGGCCGTGCTGGCAGGTGGCGCCTTGGCTTGGGGCTGGCACTCGCTTGATACCAATAAAAAGCCGCTGGCTCCCGAGACATCTTCAGTTGGGGCGAAAGCCTCGCAGCAGCAAGCCAGGCAACAAGATGAGTCTCAAGGATATAAGCAACCGACTCAAGCCGCTGAGGTGGCTGAACAAGGTGCAACGGAAGTACGTTTGGCCGGTAAGGTTGCCTTGCCTATGGCCCAGCCGATACCTCATACTCAGGCTGTTCAATCTCGGACAATCCAGTCGCAAAATACGCTGCCTCAAAATGCTCAGGCTGAGAATAGGGCGACCATAAACCAAAGTTCAGTAAACCAGGGCTCAATAAGCCAGAGCTCAATAAACCAAAGCGGCGAAGCTGAAATTGCAGCCCGTCAGAGTCCGGCTGCGGTTAATGCACAGTCGACTGGCAGTGATTTATTGGCCGCCAGTGTGGCCGAAGCGGCTAAAGAGCTGCAGTTTGCGCAACTCCAGGCTGATGGCTCAGCAACTGTAAATCAGCCGCAGGAGATGCCGGCGGCTGACGATGAGCCGATTATCCTGGGAGCCAACCCCAATCGCCGTGGGCTTGAGGTGCTAGAGTCTCTCAAGCGCCAGGTTAATGAAGCGGCTGAGGATGTGGGGCTATCCAGTGCCGAGAGCCGCCGCCAGGATGAGTTGGTGGCTCAGTTTCAGGCGGCGCTTGCCGATGTGGAGCACCGGCACTCGGCGGAAAAACCCGTATCGCCTCCCGAATTGGATCCCATTCCCAAGGCTGAGGAAGAGGTGCCTCCTTACGGCGGCTTGCCGGCCGGGCTGCAATTGCAGGTTCCTGAGTTTGAGATCAGTGCTCACGTATACGCCTCAGAGCCTTCCAAGCGTTGGCTGAATGTGGAGGGTGCCGAACTGCAGGAGGGTGACAGCATCAAGGGTCAACTGAAGATCGTTGAGATACGTCCAAGGGATGTGGTGCTGGAAATTCAAGGGCAGAAGTTCCGGGTGCCGGCCATCTAAGTCGACCCAAAACGGCTGGAACCAAGCATAAAAAAGCGCCATTAAGGCGCTTTTTTATCTTAGAGTTTAAGCTCCGTAGAAGTAGTTCCCCAGCAGCAGTGTCAGGGCGTAGCCTACAGAGTAGCACAGCAACAGCGCCGGAACATACTTGAGGTAAGAGACAAAGGTCAGCTCTTTGACCTTGCTCATGGCGATGATCCCGGCCGCCGAACCTATCACCAGCAGAGAGCCACCCACACCTACTGCGTAGGTCAGGCCCAGCCACTCAGGCGTGGTCAGTTCAGGTGCGGCTTTCAAAAGCGCCGCGGTCAGTGGCACGTTATCCAATATGGCCGATCCCATACCAGTGACAAAGTTGGAAATGTTGGGGTCGTGACGGGCGTAGACCTGGGCCAGAAGATCCAGCGTGCCTATCTCTTTGAGCATACCCACCAACAAGAGGATCCCGAGGAAGAACAGCAGGGTGTCGTATTCCACTTGGCGGATATACTCGAGGATCTGCAGTTCTTCTTTGTCGTTGCGGGCTGTGTGGCCCACCAGGAACATGATTGACAACCCGGTGAGGAAGGTCAGCACGGGGGGAATGGCAAACAGAATGTTCAGTGCCATGGTCATCAATATGGTGGTGAAGAAGATGATGGCGATAAGCACATCCACTGTCTCGTAACTTTGACGAATAGGTGCGGTGGACACCTCGCCCTTGGCATTGAGGGAGAAGAGTATTGCCAGCAACATCACGCTGAATGCCGCCGGCAGCACCAACATCAGCAGTTCTGACATATGCACATGGCCGCCGAGGAAGATCATCAGGGTAGTGACGTCACCCGTTATCAGAGAAACTCCCCCTGAGTTGACGGCAAAGATAATCAATACCGCCATCCGGCGACGCATCTGTTTGTCGAGCTTGAAGGTGGTCAGCAGCCCAAGAGAGACCAAGGTGGCGGTGACGTTGTCACAGATGGCCGACAATACCAGAGAAAACAGCGCAACCTGCAGCATCAGCATCCGGGTGCTGACCCGCTGCGGAAACAGCTTCTGCACTATTATCTGGATCATGCCCTTGGCGTTGAGATAGGCCACAAAGGTCATGGTCGACATCAAAAACAGCCAGAGCGTCGCGATTTCCAGCAGGTTTTCATTGAGTTGATGCTCTACCAGCTTTTCATGGCCTGGGTCGCCGGCAGACATGAACAGAGCTATCCAGGAGATACAACCGAAAAACAGAGTCGTTTTGGCTTTGTTGAGGTGAGTCACCTCTTCAAAAATGATACTCAGCAGTGCCAACACCGCCAGTATGATAAGAAAGGTATAGAGCATAAATGCAATTCCAACTGCTGATTTTATGTTCGTCTGCCCTGGGGGAAGTGGGCAGTTTTTGTGTCGGCTATCAAGGTTCAATTAATCGAGCTGTGATAACGCGTGCGGATCAGACCACACTGACATGGATAACGCAACTGTTAACTGGAACACATTTTCTTAGACTTTGTGATAAGTGTCCGTCGACTTTCGGGCTAAGCCAGTGATTTGGTCTGTTTGTTTTTTATATCTTGGTGTTTTGTACTGATTGGGCCTGTTTGGCAGCGAAAGGCGACAGTCGACTAGCGAGCCGGTGGCAAGTTGGCGTGACAGCCATGGTGCAGCCTGAATTGGCTTGTGAGTATGGCGCTGGATGGAAAATTTGTGGAAGGGGAATTGAGCAACCAGAATTCGAGCTGGACGCCAGAGAAATCTACCCGGCGGGAGTGGGCATAAAAAACGGGGCCGTATAGGCCCCGTTTTCAATCCATCTGCGGATTACTTCATGCGTGCCAGAACACGATCGGCTGCATCCAGAGTCGCCTGCAGCTCTTGCTCGCCGTGAGCCATGGACAGGAAGCCTGCTTCAAAGGCGCTCGGTGCCAGGTAGATACCTTCGTCCAGCATGCCGTGATAGAAGGCGCGGAACTGCTCCATGTTGCACTTGGTGACCTGCTCAAAGCCGGTGATCTTCTCTTCATCGGTAAAGAAGAAACCAAACATGCCGCCAACATAGTTGATGGCCATGGGGATACCATGCTTGTCGGCCGCGGCCTTGAAGCCTTCGGCGATACGCTTGGTCTTGGCTGCCAGTTCCTCATAGAGGCCAGGCTCTGACAGGGCTTCCAGTTGAGCCAGACCTGCGGTCATGGCGATAGGGTTACCCGAAAGTGTGCCGGCCTGGTACACAGGGCCGGTCGGGGCAATATACTGCATGACTTCTTTCTTGCCACCGAAGGCACCAACCGGCATACCGCCGCCGATAACCTTACCCAGAGTGGTCAGATCCGGTGTCACGCCATAGTGACCTTGGGCACCGCTCTTGGAGACGCGGAAGCCTGTCATCACTTCGTCGATGATCAGCAGGGCGCCGAACTGATCGCAAAGCTCACGCAGTCCTTCGAGGAAACCTGCAACCGGCGGGATACAGTTCATGTTGCCGGCAACCGGCTCGAGTATGATACAGGCGATATCCTGCGGATGCTGGCTGAACAGCTCTTTGACTGAGTCCAGATCGTTATAGACAGCGGTCAGGGTGTGCTTGGCGAAGTCAGCAGGGATCCCTGGGGAGCTGGGCTGACCCAGAGTCAGGGCGCCGGAACCGGCCTTAACCAGCAGACAGTCGGCATGGCCGTGGTAGCAGCCTTCGAACTTGAGGATCTTGTCTCTGTTGGTGTAACCCCGAGCCAGGCGTATGGCGCTCATGGTGGCTTCTGTACCAGAGCTCACCATGCGTACCTGTTCTATGGAAGGCACCATCTCAATGACTTTTTCTGCCATCTGCACTTCCAGCTCGGTAGGTGCACCGAAAGACAGACCGTTCTCCACCGCCTTGAGAACCGCTTCGCGGATCTTGGGATGGTTGTGACCCAGGATCATAGGCCCCCAGGAACCGACATAGTCGATATAGGCTTTGCCGTCGGCATCATAGATATAGGCACCGTCGGCCTTTTCGATGAAGCGGGGAGAGCCGCCTACACCGTTGAAGGCACGTACTGGCGAGTTCACACCGCCGGGGATGGTTTTCTTGGCCTGTTCAAACAGGTCTTCAGAACGGGTCATGTTTAATCCTTAAAGTCAGTGGCCGCTCTCTAGCGATCGGCCTTGCGTGAATACCAGTTAACCGGACACTCGTATTTTTCCAACTGATTGTCCACCCCGAGTGTCAGGGCAAACAGTGCCATGCGGATCAACAAGCCATTGTCGGCCTGACGGAAGATAGCCAGGTTGGGATGGTTGTTAAGATCATTGTCCAGCTCATTGGCCTGCAGCCTGGAGTCCCGAGGCAATGGATGCATGATCACTGTATTGGACTTACAATTTTTGGTGTATATGGCGCTGTTCAAACGGAACTTGCCACGATACTTATCGGCTTCCTCCTGCGAGGGGAAGCGCTCTTCCTGAATGCGCGTCAGATAGAGTATATCAGCCTGATCTAAATTGCCTTCCAGTTGGTCTGTTATTGTGATCTTATGCCCGGCATTTTCAATGTCGGCGATCACATAGTCAGGCATTGCCAGCTCGGCAGGGGAGATTAGGGTGAAGCTGATGTTCTTGTACATGCACAGAAGACGCGACAGCGAGTGCACAGTGCGGCCGTATTTGAGATCGCCCACCATGGCGATATGCATGCCGTCTATGCCTAAGCCTTTGCTATGCAGCTCTTTCTGTATGGTGAACAGATCCAGCAGCGCCTGGGTTGGATGTTCGTTGGCGCCATCGCCGCCGTTAATCACAGGCACCCGGCTGCCTTCGGCAAATTCGCGTACCGAGTAGGACTCGGGGTGGCGCATGGCTATCACGTCCGAGTAGCTGGACAACACCCTGGCAGTATCGTAGAGGGACTCCCCCTTGGACAGCGACGAGGAAGCCATGCCGACCGTTTCAGCGACCCGGCCGCCAAGCAGGTTGAAGGCGCAGCCGAAGCTGACCCGGGTGCGGGTGCTGGGTTCAAAAAACAGATTGCCGAGAATAGCACCATCCAGCACCTTGGTACGCTTTTCGCGCAGTGCGTATGGGGTCATCTTTTGGGCTACGGTGAAAATGGTTTGAATGGCGTCCAGATCTAACTGGTTTACGGAGAGGATATGTGATCCCTGGAACTGGTTCATCAGCCTTGGTTTCCAATGCAATTGGGTACTGACACTGAGGTCTGGACCCATGGGTTATGTAGGGTTTGGCTGAGGCGCAACTATAACAGAAGGTGACGGCCATGAAAATGACTCATGACTGAAATTACACTTCTCCGGCACGGATTTCCTGCTGCAGGTTAGACCAACTGATCACCCCGACGATATTCTCAGGTGTATCCTGATAGATATAGACTTCACCGGCGCGTTTCGGCGCCAGAATTTCGTATACCTCGTTGAGGGTGGCCGAGTCGGGTAGCCCCTGGATCCTGTGCTGGGTCAGGCTGGTGTCAGTGTCAAACGAAGGCATCTGCAGATCCAGCATGGCAATCTGCCCTTCGGCATCTCTGACAAGCACGGGCCTGCCCTGGGCGCGTTTCATCACCTCCAGCAACAGCTCATCATTGTTGTTGACTATCACTATGCGCCTGTCCATCAGGGCGCGTACCCCGAGTTTCTGCAATCCCAGGTTAACCGGGGCCACCTTGTAACCCAGGCCCATGATGTCCAACTGACGAAAGAATATGGATTTGGCATTCAGCCCCTGATAGGCGATGAGGTAGGCGGGCACGGCCACTATCATTCCGGGCAGTATGATGGAGGCATCGTTGGTCATCTCCAGTAGCGCCACCAGGGCGGCGAGCGGTGCACTGAGGCAAACTCCCATCATGGCGGTCATGCCGATGACGGTATAGAGCCCGGCATAGGGGGCCACCGAGGGAAACAGCAGCGCGGTCGCCTGAGCCAGAATGGCGCCGCCCAAGGCGCCTATGCCGTAGAGTGGACCTATGATCCCACCAGGGATCCCAAGGCCGATGGCGGCAATGGTAGCAACAATCTTGGCCAGCAAAACCGCCAGCAAAAACCAGATGGCCGGGTTGTCGCTGACCGCCAGTCCTATAGCCATTTCACCGCTGCCCAGAGCCTGAGGCAGCACCAGTCCTATCAAAGTGGTGATAACACCTGCCAGCAACAGGCGGACAATCAAGGGCCAGTGTTGGCCGCGCTCGGTCACCTGAATAAGGCTGTGATTGAATAGGGCCGCGGCGACCCCCAGCACTATACCGCCGAGTGCCAGCAGCGGGTATTGATCCAGTGGAATATGGCTGACTTTGATGGCATCAAACTCGTGGATATTACCGAACACCACCTGGCTGGATACGGCGCCGCAGATGGCCGACAGCATGATGGGGAAGAAGTACTGTACCTTGTATTCCCTGAGCACCACTTCGAGGACAAACACCACGGCGGCCAGGGGCGCGTTGAAGGTGGCGGCTATCCCGGCGGCTATGCCACTGGCACACATGATGCGCACACTGTTGTCTGGCAGCTTGAATTTTTCTGCCAATACCGAGGCGGTGACCGCCCCCAGATGAATGGCCGGGCCTTCACGACCAACCGAGAAGTTACTCGCCAGCGCAAACAGCGCCTGAAAAAACTGCCCCGGTGCCGACTGCAGCGGGATCTTGCCATAATGCAGTTTCACCCTGTGCAGCACATAGGCTATACCCATCCGCTTGTAGCGTTTGGAGCCAAACCTGGCCACCAGCCAGATCAAAAAAGCCCCAAAAAGTGGTAACAGGACTCGCCAGTCACCGATTGAGCCCGTAAAATCCCATTCCTGTGTTTGGGTAAAATGATTGGCCCATTGCAGCAGCAGGCGAAACAGTATGATGACAGCCGAGGCCATCAGCGCAAACAACAGGGCCAGCAGACACAGTTGAATACTGATCCTCGTTTGGGACAGCTTGTCTCTCATCTGGTGGCGCAGATACTTTCGCGCCTCAAGTTTGAACTTTCTGAATCTTGCCTGCACTGCTGCTTTCCGAAGCCTGATGTGAAATCTTAGTACCTAAGATGGAAATTTTTATATAAGGGGCTGTTAGTTAATGGCAAATTATCATCGCTGGCTCGATCGCCTGCAAGTGATGGAGCGAAATATTCGTCCATCCAGTCTGTATTTGTTGCTCTTGGTCATGGTGGCCTTTCTGACCGGACTGCTCAGCTATCACTTTTTTATCCCGCCAGGTGAGGTCCAGCTGCAACAAAATGACGGTAAAAAGAAACGCTTGCAGGGACAACTGCAGGAACAAGCACAGCTGCTGGCAAGCCGTAATCTGGAGCTGAGCCTGGCCAAGGAGGCCAATGAGGAGATGCAGCAGCTGTTCAACAAGCAGCATAAGAAACAGAAGGAGCTGGAACGTGAGCTGGCCTTCTACCGCAGCATCATGGCGCCGGAGCATAACGCCGAAGGCGTGGCTATCCATGGTTTGGAACTGATGCCGTTGGCGGGCCCAGGGCAATACCGCCTCAAGCTGATACTGACCCAGTTGCAAAAGCGCAAACAGGCACTCAAGGGAAGAAGTGAGATACTTCTCATTGGCATGCAAGAGGGCAAGCAAGTCGAACTGAATTTAGCTAAACTGGTGGACACCAAGTTGGCATTTAACTTCAAGTACTTTCAGGTACTGGAAGCGGAATTTACCCTGCCTGAAGGGTTTGAGTTACAGCAGATGAAGGCCAAGGTCGTCGTGCCTGCCAGCCGTTGGAGCAAAGGCGCCGAAACCGAACAAAGTTTCAGCCTGCCGGAGTTGCTGGAGGGCGAAAAAGATCCCGGCATAATACTTGAACAAAACAGTCAGGTAACAGATAATCTGCCACAGCAAACAGATGTAAGAGGTAGTAATGACTGAACAAGCTGAATCAGCTATGCCCATCCAGTTTACCGATGCGGCGGCAACCAAGGTCAAGGCCTTGCTGGAAGAAGAACAGAACAGTGCGCTGAAGCTGCGGGTCTATGTCACGGGCGGCGGCTGCTCAGGTTTTCAGTATGGCTTCACCTTTGATGAAAAGGTGAATGAAGGCGATTTCACCGTGGAAAAACAAGGGGTACAGCTGGTCGTTGATCCCATGAGCCTGCAATATCTTGTCGGCGGTGAAGTAGATTACACCTCAGGGCTTGAAGGCTCGCGTTTCTTCGTCAAAAACCCCAACGCCACCACGACTTGTGGTTGTGGTGCCAGCTTCTCGGTATAACCGAGAGCGAAAGCAGCAAAAAGCCGTCCAATGGACGGCTTTTTTTGTGAGCGCAAGGCCGGTTACTGCATCAGGTTGAAGTTCATCTTACGCTTGAAGAAGGCTTTGACCTTAGGAGTAAAGGCTATCCACACCTGCAGCATGCAAAAGCCTATCAGAAAACCGAAAATGGCCCAGTCCGGAGCCTTGAGTTCCATTCCGGCGATATTGAGGGTATTGGGCCCTGTGGCCACACTGTCGCCCTGATCCAGAATATAGGGCAGGAAACTCACCAGTGCGAGCTGCGCCAAGGTATAGAAGCGCAGTGCCCATAAGCCTGCCTGATGGCGCGCCAATACCGCCAACACCATGATCAGCGTCAGCAGACAAAAGACGACACCCTGACCGGCAATCAGGCCACTGACCGAGGCGGCAATATAAAGCAGCATCAGCAGTAGCAGGCGTTTGGGAATGGCGTAGCTTTCAGTGGCGGCTTGGCTCATCTTACGGCGCTCCTTGTGCTCTATTGACTCAGTGACGCGTCTTGGGCGCCAGTCGCTGCTCCAGCTCATGTGGTGGAATAACCACGCCGAGATCTTCCAGCATAGGGAAGACGGCAACATAGAGTTCGTCATCTTCCATACCTGGCACCCAGCGCTCCAGCCACTCGGCCAGGCCGATGGACAGCGGCCGACAATCCTGCCAATCATCCACGGCCCACAGGGACGCCGTCTCTTCACTGGGCCAAACCGGAATACAGTCTTCATCATCCGTGGTCAGCATCACGCAGCCGTCATTGTCCTGTAGTACCCATAGCTCTTTATGCTCTTTGACCTGCTCTACCAGAAAGTCGTAGCGGCCTTCCGGAGTCATACCGGCGAACTGGGCCTGGGTTTGTTTCTTGCTCATGGTGACATCTCATCTCGGTGGCCGCGGCACTGCGCCCGGCCAAAAATTGACGGCATGTTAACACCGCTTGCGGGCAAGAAAAAGCGCCCCGCAGGGCGCAATCGATTTTTTGACTATCCAGACCATTTACTCGGATGGATTCTCAAAGGCGCGGTAGATGAGTCCCGCAATGATTGCACCGGCAATAGGCGCAACCCAAAACAGCCATAGCTGACTCAGTGCCCAATCACCGACAAACAGTGCCGGTCCTGTGCTGCGGGCCGGATTCACCGAGGTGTTGGACACAGGGATACTGATAAGGTGGATAAGTGTCAGCCCAAGGCCTATGGCGATGGGAGCAAAACCAGCTGGAGCCCGCTTGTCGGTGGCACCGAGAATGATCAGCAGAAAGAATAGTGTCATGACCAGTTCACAAACCAGCACGGCCGTCAGGCTGTAACCCCCGGGAGAGTGCTCGCCAAAGCCGTTGGAGGCAAAGCCGGCGCTCAGAGAGAATCCGTCCTGACCCGAGGCTATCACATAGAGAATGGCGGCGCCGACAATGGCCCCTGCCACCTGGGAGACGATATAAGGCAGTAGCTCGGCAGCAGGAAAGCGGCCGCCGGCCCAGAGTCCGAAAGAGACTGCCGGGTTGAGGTGGCAACCTGAAATGTGGCCAATGGCAAATGCCATGGTCAGCACGGTTAAACCAAAGGCGAGGGCAACCCCGACAAAGCCGATCCCCAGCTCAGGAAAGGCGGCTGCCAATACGGCGCTGCCGCAACCGCCAAGAACCAACCAGAGGGTGCCGAGAAATTCGGCGAGCATTTTTTGTGTCATCTTCATTGTTGCATCCTGTGCAGTGATGTGTTTCCCACAAATTCGCGGGTATTCAGGATAGCTCCCGAATACCTGCGCAGTATAGCCAGATGAACACTAGTTCAATGTGAGCTGAAGCGCCAATTTGTGTCAGAAAAATCAGCTGCTTGGAGGATGCGAAGGTTAAGGTTAACAGGCTGAAAAATTCGCTGTTGCCCAGGTTGGTTTGGGGTAAACAAGGCTGATGTTTAACGTCAAGGTGCTGTTGTTACAGCACCTTGTATCGAAAGGAGTCAGGCTGCGGGGAAGCGGGCGCCGAGTACGGCTTCGCGGCTGGCACCTGTTACCGCCGGCAGATTGGCCGGCAACCCTTGATGGTGGCGCAGCGCCAACCAGGCAAACGCTATGCCCTCCACCCATTTGGGATCGATACCCAGCACAGAGGTGGTGGCTATGCTGTGGTTGGGCAACTGGGCTCCGAGGCGTTTCATCAACGCGCCATTGAGTGCACCGCCGCCACAGACGTAGATTTCGCCATCCGGGCTCAACTTGGCTATGTCCCTGGCAATGCTGTGGCAGGTGAGGTCCAGGAGTGTTGATTGAATATCCTCTTCCGGCAGATGGCTGTACAGCGCCAGTTGTTGATCCAACCAGGCGTTGTTGAACAACTCTCTGCCAGTGCTCTTGGGGTAATCCAGCGAGAAATAGGGGTGTGATAACAGCTGTGCCAGAAACTCCGCCGAGCTGTTGCCGCTTTCGGCCCACTGACCGTCTTCATCGAACGGCAGTTGTCTTATCTGTTGGCTCCAGGCGTCTATCAGGGTGTTTCCCGGGCCGGTATCAAAGCCAAGGATCTCCCGGTTATCGGCGGGCAGGAAAGTGATGTTGGCTATGCCGCCAATATTGAGGATGATGCGGTTGGTGCCAGGGCTTGAAAATATCTGCTGGTGGAATGCCGGCACCAGCGGCGCGCCTTGGCCGCCGAGGGCGATATCCTTGCGGCGAAAGTCGGCGATAACATCTATGCCGGTTTCGGCGGCGATTGTGTTGGGGTCGCCAATCTGCAAGGTAAAACCCACTTCCAAATTGGGCATATGGCGCACTGTCTGACCATGACTGCCGATGGCACAGACCAGTTCCTTACTTACCCCTGTGTTGGCGAGCAGTTGCTTGACCGCACTGGCAAACACCTTACCTACTGTGCGATCCAGTCGTCCCAAACGATTGATTTCATCAGTATCCGGTTGGCAGAGACGTTGCAAGCCCTTGAACAGATGGGTGGGTAACGGCTCTGTATGTTGGCCAAGCAGTTTGGGTTGGCCATTGCTGAAGTCCACCAACACGGCGTCAACGCCGTCCATGCTGGTGCCGGACATCAGCCCAATAAAGTATCCAGAATTCATCTATGCTGTCCCTGTTATTGCATCGCAACCTGAACTTGTTTGTTGCGCAGCAGAGTGGCCATCAATTGGCTACTGAGTTGTTGGAAGGCGACACGTTCGCTCTTGGCAATAGCTTCAGCCTTGGGGAGAACCACAGTGCGTGGATTTCTGTGTACACCGTTGACGATAAACTCATAGTGCAGATGTGCGCCTGTTACCCGGCCTGTACGGCCTAGGGTACCTATGATCTGTCCCTGTTTGACGCTTTCACCCTGGTTAACCTTACGCTTGTTGAGGTGCAGGTATTTGGTGGTATAGGTTTCGTTGTGTTTGATAAACACATAGTTACCGTTGTATTGATTGTAGCCGGCCTTGACCACCCGGCCGCTGCCGGCGGCTTTGATGGGAGTGCCTATGGCGGCAACATAATCTACCCCGCGATGGGCCTTCACCTGACCGGTAACAGGATGCAGACGGCGGGGGTTGAAGTTGGAACTCACATACTTGAAGTCAACCGGTGAGCGCAGAAACGCCTTGCGCATGCTGCGGCCTTCCTCTGAGTAGTAGTTACCGTCTTTGTATCTTACCGCAGTGTAACGCTCGCCCTGGTTGATAAATTCGGCGGCCAATATGTTGCCGTTACGCAGAAACTCGCCGTCGGCATATTCTTCTTCATACATGAGGGCAAAGCTGTCACCTTCGCGGATATCCAGGGCAAAGTCGACATCCCAGCCGAATATGGTGGCCAGTTGCATTATCTGCGCCGGTGTCAGTCCGGCTTCGACACCGGCATTCCAGAAGTTGCTCTTGATATTGGCGCGGGCGAATTTATCCCGGGTCTCAACGGTTTTTACCGCCAGTTCTTCTTCATAACTCTTGCCCTGTTTGCGGACTATCAGGGTGGATACGGCATCGAGGCGGTATCTCAGCTCCTGCAGCTCGCCATCGGCGTTTTTGCCTATGGCGACTTCGTCACCTGGCATTATCTTCAGCAGGTTTTTCTTTGCCAGTGGCAGTTGGGTAATGTCGTGAACTTCTCTGGCGGTAAGTGAGGCGCGGCTGAAGAGTGCCGCCAGGGTGTCGCCGCTTTTAATCTCGAAGTGTTCCAGCTCGGCAATGGCCGGACTGGTTTGTTCGGGAACCTCAAGCGCGGCTTCTGCCTGTTGATTGAGTTTCTCTGTCAGCGCCTCGGCGGCGGCTTCTGAATCCGGATGTTGCCCGCTTTCAACCACTTGCTGGGCTGTAGGTGAGGTGGGGGTACGAAAGGCCAGTGGCACTTGGTAACGTACCTGGGTTTGCGGGCCGGCGCTGTTTTTCGATGCCTCGGCTTCGTCAGAGGGAAGCAACAGGGTTATCAAGGTAATGGTGGTTAAAATACTGAGCAGGATTTGATGCTTTCTGGGCAGCAGTCTGAAGAGAGTAATAAGCTTTGCCATCGACCCCGATACCAATTTCTTAATTCTTGGGCATATTGCCTTAGTGTACACACTTTCATTTAGGCTGGCTAACAAGTAACATAAGTCTCTTTGAATTTGAAGAGCCTTGGGAGTTGTTGGCGAGATGGCTGATTTAGCACAAATAATGGCGGAAATTAAACGTGGTACCGACGAGATTTTGCTCGAAGCGGATCTGCTGGAAAAGCTGAAAGAAGGTCGACCACTGAAAATCAAGTTGGGTGCTGACCCGACTGCGCCGGACATTCACCTTGGCCATACCGTAATTCTCAACAAACTCAGACTGTTCCAGGACCTGGGACACGAGGTTATCTTCCTCATCGGTGACTTTACCGGTATGGTCGGCGACCCGAGTGGCAAGAACAGCACTCGCCCGCCACTGACCCGTGAGCAGGTGCTGGCCAACGCCGAGACCTATAAGGAACAGGTGTTCAAGATTCTAGATCCTGCCAAGACCCGGATTGAGTTCAACTCCAGCTGGTTGGAAGATCTCGGCGCTGCCGGCATGATCCGTCTGGCCTCCCGTCAGACAGTGGCCCGCATGATGGAGCGCGACGACTTCAAGAAGCGTTATGCCTCGGGTCAATCGATTGCTATCCACGAATTTATGTACCCATTGCTGCAGGGATATGACTCAGTGGCGCTGAATGCCGATGTCGAACTGGGCGGTACAGATCAGAAGTTCAACCTGCTGATGGGCCGTGAGTTGCAGAAAGCTGAGGGCATGAAGCCACAGGCGGTGATCATGATGCCACTGCTGGAAGGGCTGGACGGCGTGAAGAAGATGTCCAAGTCTGCCGGAAACTATATAGGTGTCAGCGAAGCTCCGGATGAGATGTTCGGTAAGATAATGTCCATCTCAGATGAGTTGATGTGGCGTTATTTGGAACTGCTGTCTTTCCGTGCACTGACTGAAATCGAGCAGTTCAAGGCCGATGTCGAAGCCGGTGCCAACCCCAGGGATATCAAGATAGCCCTGGCGAAAGAGATTATCGGTCGCTTCCACAGTGAAGAAGCAGCCGAGGCTGCCCATCAAGCCTTTATCAATCGTTTCCAAAAGGGTGCCATGCCGGACGATATTCCCGAGCTGACTCTGGAAGCCGGTGAAGGACTGGCGATTGCCAATCTGCTGAAAGAGGCGGGTCTGGTTGGTTCAACCTCCGATGCCATGCGAATGATCAAACAAGGTGCGGTGAAGATGGATGGTGACAAGCTTGAAGACAGCAAGCTGGTACTGAACGCCGGCACATGCGCGGTATTCCAGGTCGGCAAGCGTAAGTTTGCCAAGGTAACACTGGCCTGAGCCCAAAGTACTTCAATTTAGTACTTCAATCTAAGCGCTTGTTTTAGCCATTAAAATATCAAACCCGGCACTGCCGGGTTTTTTCTTGCCTGTATCAGGCTCAGTGTTTGTGAGGCGGGCTGCAGTTGTCGGTACCAAAGTAGACCTTGTTCTGGCAGCGCCAACTGAGCACGGCTTTTTCCACTGACCAGTCGCCGGCATTGTTATCGAGCGCCAGAATAAGCAGCATCTGAGGATGCCCTTCCTGGGTGCTGACATTGTAGGTCAGGGTCTTGCCGTGAGAGTGACTGATGCGAACGAACTTAAAGGCCGAGCCTGAGTATTGGCGGCTGATCCCTTCAGGATCTTGACTCCAGGGAGCCTGTTGATGTTGCGCCTGCAACAGCTTTTGATTGAAACGGTTTACAGGTTGTGCAGCGTAGGAAACCACCAGAGGTGGTTCAAACTTTTCTTCGGCATTGAATGCTGCCTGGGCCTGAGTCATCAAAGGGAAACACAGGGGCAGGGCAGCCAGTACGGATAAGCGACTCATCTTTACCTCTCGGATCAGAGTGAACCCTGATCTCGCTGTTGGCACTCAGGGGGTTGGACAGTAAAAAACAGGCCGGGTTCCCGGTAAGGATTATTGAGCCGAGAGTTGGTCCGCCATGGTCTGATAGTCCATCAGATCCATATGTTCTTTAACCCTGTGATTAAGGGTATCCAGCTTTAGCGTGGTCACTCCGGGAATGGCGATGTCTATGATTTTGCCCGGTTTGCCGAATTGCTCTCCCGGACCCTTGTAGTGATAGTTGCCTATCATCACCACCAGAGAGCCAGAGTTGAACATGTGCTCTATGTTGAATTGATACTCGAGCACGCCGCGGTGGGCCCGCTCCAGAAACTCTATGATGTGCCTGCCGCCCGTGTATTTGCGATCTGCGGTTTTGTCGTTGAAGACACTGTCGCGATTGTAAAAAGTCGCCAGCTCATCATAGTCGTGGGTGGTCAGGGCATGGATATAGTGCACGGCCATCTGCTGCTCCGGCGGCATATCGCCGCTGTTGGCCAGCAATGGTGAGCTTAACAATGCCAGGATCAACCCCAAATAACGCACAATCATTCTCTCTTGGTCTTCAAGTCAAACGCAGGTAACGACAGGTGCCAACGTATGGCGGCCAGACGCATTATCAAGGCTGTGATAAAAGCCAGCATCAGCGCCGCCTCGGCGTCGAGTTTCAGCTGTAGGCTGCCGGTGTACACCAGACCGCCCAGAATAGATGCCGTGGCGTAGATTTCGGTACGCAGCACCATGGGGATCCGGCGGCAAAGCAGATCCCGAATAATGCCTCCTCCCACTCCGGTGATCAAGCCCATGACTACGGCTATCATGCCGCCGTATTCCATTGTCAGAGCCTTCTGGGCGCCGATAACGGTAAAGAGTGCCAGGCCGACGGCATCGGCTATGGCAAGGCTAGATGGGGGCAAACGCCAGGGCCGGCGCACCAGAATCAAGGTCAATACCACGGTCAGCAGTATCACGTAGAGATAGTTGTGGTCATGAAGCCAGAATACCGGAGCGCCCAGAATCGTGTCTCTGAGGGTGCCGCCGCCGATGGCGGTGACCGCTGCCAGCACCAAAACACCGAATGGATCCATCCTGTGCCGGCCGGCAGCCAGAGCGCCGGAAAGGGCGAATACGGCGGTACCAAACAGATCCAGGCTATAGACCCACAGTGTCATTAGCTCATCTCTTTGAGATGAATGTTGAGGGCATCAACCGAGATACGGATTTCAATCACCGACAGGATCAAGGAATACAGCAGCAACAGCAAACTGGCGCCGAAAATTACCGAGCCTGTGGTATTGAAGCCAAGATAGATAAAAATCATACACAGCACGCACAGGGCGAAGCTGGTGACACCGGCCTCCTGCATGCGGCGGATGATAACGATGCGGCGGCGCAGGTTTTTCAGCTGTTCGGCCGCAACGGGTTTATCACCGCCACTCAGGGTGCGGATCAAGGCGGCCAGCGAGAAAAATCTGTTGGTATAGGCCAGCAGTAGCAGGGAAATAGCCGGAAACAGCAGTGCCGGGGTCGTCAAAGAGATATGCATATTGTCCAGCACGGCAGTTTTCTCAGTGGCAAGCGGGGAATGAAGGCATTATAAGGAGAAAATGAATAATTTAAAGCGTTTGTGAATAACGTAACAAAACCCAAATCAGAGGTAACAATACGACGAAAGCAAACCAGATGGCGAAGGTGCGAAATGTCAGTGAAATCGCCTTGGGAATGGTCTTGTGATCCGGCACTGGGCCCGGGCCCACTTTCTCCACCTGAACCTTGATGCCGGAATACTTTTGTGGTCCGCCAAGCTCTGTCATCAATACATACGCCGCCATGGTTGCCACCTGGAAGTTAAAGCCGATGGGAAAGCGGCTGTGAGGTGTTTGCCAAAGCAGTTTCAGTGCCTGGGGGCCGCCCTGAATCGCCAGGGTAAAACGCCACAGCTGCGCCGGGATATACAGCAGCACCTGATTGGCCAGAAACACGGGCCGACCGAAGAAACGGTATTGTGGATCCAGACACCACCAGCTTTGCTCCAGCTGTTTTAACATTCTCACCAACAGCACCATGGGCGCGCCGGCGAGGCAGAAGAAAAACACCACAGTAACAGTGCCGTGAATGGGAGTGGTGACCAGCTTTTCTATGGTAGCCTTGGCGATGCCAGCCTCGGATAGTTCGGCAGTGTCGCGGGCGACCCAGGGGGAGAGCAACTCTCTGGCGGCCGGTTTGTCTCCCCGCCTGATGGCCTGGTATATCTCTTCGGCTTCCTGAATGAAACAGGCATCGTTGAGACATAGATAGAGGATCAAAAACTCAAAGAACCAGGGGAATGCCGCCAGTTCCAGCAGGAAGGTGATGATTAACCAAAATGGCAGCACCAGCAGCAAAATGGCCAGAGAGCCGGCAATCAGCTGCTGCCTTTCGTCTCTGTCGCCCCGTTTGACCTTGGCGGCCAGTGACTTGGCCAGGTGGCTCAACCAGGCCAGAGGTTGAAAAGCCTGGGGCAGCGGCGCCAATCGCGCCAGTAATAAGGCAAAAAACAGCACCAGAAACCCCTGAATAAGGGGCCCGTCTAAGGTCAGCAGCTGCTCGTAGAAGGGCAGGCTCATGGGCTCCGGTGCTCCTTAATTAAAGGTGATGCAGCATGCCTATGACCATCAGGGCCGAGTGATGCCCCGCCTTGACCAGATAGGCATCAAAGTCGACCGGAGAGTCATTGTTGGCATTATCGGACAGAGAGCGGATCACCACAAAGGGCACGCCGAACTGATGACACACCTGAGCAATGGCCGCGCCTTCCATTTCACAGGCGGCCATGGTGGGGAAATGCTTCAGCATGACGGCGGTGCGCTCGGGATCGCAAATAAAGCTGTCACCTGTGCAGATAAGGCCTTCAATGGCTTTGACCTCTCCTAAACCTGCGATAGCCTGTTTGGCCGCCAGCATCAGCTTGTGATCAGGGATAAAGGCTACGGGTTGCTGCGCCATCTGGCCCATCTCATAGCCAAAGGCGGTGACATCGACATCGTGGTAGCGGACTTCATCGGAAATCACTATGTCACCTATCTGCAGCGCATCGACAAATCCACCGGCCGAGCCGGTATTGATGACCGCATCCGGGGCGAACTTTTCAATCAACAGACTGGTCGCTATGCTGGCGGCAACCTTGCCTATGCCGGAGCGGGTAACTATGACTTCTTTGCCAACCAGAGTGCCGCTGACAAATTCAATGCCGGCAACCTTGCTGTGCTGTGGGTTTTCCAAAGAGGCAATCAGGTGAGCAACTTCCGGCTCCATGGCGCCGATAATACCGATTTTCATGGCTTAACCTTCTTTAAATGTCTTGAGTGAGCCTGAGGGCGGCTTAATATAGCACAAGCCAAGGATGGTGCGAATAAGTCAGCCGGTGACAGCCTGGTCGCTGAAGTCAGGCCGCATGTAATAAACGGCTTTGGCTGCGCTATTCCCGGAGTGTAGAACAGATGAAAAAAAGCGCACCCGGGAGGTGGGTTCCCGGATGCGCTCAAAGTGTTGAGTTGTCAGCTGAGGAAGTTGAGTATCCCAAGCGCCGCATCACGTCCTTCGGCGATGGCGGTGACCACCAGATCTGAACCCCTGACCATGTCACCACCGGCAAACACTTTAGGATTGCTGGTTTGGAACGGATTGGCCGCTTCTTTCTCGGCTTTTACCCGGCCCCATTGATCCAGGGCGATATCAAACTCGGCAAACCAGGGCGCCGGGCTGGGTTGGAAACCGAAGGCTACAATCACGGCGTCGGCCTCCAGCAACTGATCGCTGCCCGGGATGGGCTCAGGACGCCGACGACCGCTGGCATCGGCGTTGCCGAGCGCGGTTTCGACAAATTCGACTCCCTTGACCTTGCCATCGTCTGTAGCAATCGCCACCGGCTGGCGGTTGAACAGGAACTCGACCCCTTCTTCGCGGGCATTTTGCACCTCACGGCGCGAACCCGGCATATTCTCCTCGTCGCGGCGATAGGCACAGATAACAGATTCGGCGCCTTGGCGCACCGCCGTGCGCACACAGTCCATGGCGGTATCACCGCCGCCGAGTACTACCACCTTCTGGCCCTTGAGGTCGATGTAGGGCTGCGCCGGATCGGCTTGCCCCATCAATTCACGGGTGTTGGCAATCAGGTAGGGCAGGGCCTGAATAACCCCTTCGGCCTCTTCACCGGGCAGGCCCGCCTGCATGGCGTTATAGGTACCCATGCCGAGGAACACGGCATCGAAGTCCGCCAGCAACTCGGCAAAGGGAATATCCTGGCCGACTGTGACGCCGAGGTGGAACTCTATCCCCATGCCTTCCATCACGCTGCGGCGGGTAGCCATCACTGACTTGTCGAGCTTAAAGGCGGGAATGCCATAGGTCAGCAGGCCGCCTATCTGAGGGTACTTGTCAAAGACCACCGCCTTGACTCCGTTGCGGGCCAGGATATCGGCGCAGCCAAGACCGGCCGGCCCCGCGCCTATGATAGCGACCCGCTCGCTTCTGGGCGTCACTTGGCTCATGTCCGGGCGCCAGCCTTGGGCGATGGCGGTATCCGTGATGTATTTTTCCACATTACCTATGGTGACGGCGCCGAAATCATCATTCAGGGTACAGGCGCCTTCACAGAGCCTGTCCTGCGGGCAGACTCGGCCGCAGACCTCCGGCAGGGTATTGGTTTCATGCACCAGGTCTGCCGCTTCCAGGATACGTCCCTGTTTGGCCAGCTTGAGCCAGTTGGGAATATAGTTGTGCAGCGGGCACTTCCACTCGCAGTAAGGGTTACCACAGTCCAGGCAGCGGTCGGCCTGCTGGTCGACCTGCGCCTGGGCAAAGGGTTGGTAAATCTCAATAAACTCTGTCTTGCGGCGTGAGATAGCCTGCTTGCTCGGGTCGATACGACCCACTTCAATAAACTGAAAATCGTTACTCATGCTCGCTTACCCCGCTTTTACGGCCAGTTCCGGGCTCGGTTGTTCCAGTTTGAGCAGATCCGAAACCTGAATATTCTTGGGCTTGACCAGGACAAAACAATCGAGCCAGTTGTCAAACTCGCTGAGAATGGCACTGGCGTGTTCACTGCCGGTCTCGGCCACATGCTGCTCTATCAGCCCTTTGAGGTGTTGTTGATGAATCGGCGACTCCAGCTTGAGGGTGTCGACCAGTTCGGTATTGACCCTACGGTTGAAGCGGCCGAATTGGTCGAACACATAGGCGAAACCGCCGGTCATACCGGCGCCAAAGTTGACGCCCGTGGTACCCAGCACCACCACTATGCCGCCTGTCATATATTCACAGCCGTTGTCACCGACCCCTTCAACTACCGCCAGCGCTCCTGAATTTCTGACCGCGAAACGCTCACCGGCCCGTCCCGCCGCAAACAGCTTGCCGCCGGTGGCACCATAGAGACAGGTATTACCGACAATGGCGCTGCGCTCGGATTGGAAGGCGCTGCCGAGCGGCGGATAGATGGCGATTTTGCCGCCGGACATACCTTTACCCACATAGTCGTTGGCGTCGCCGCACAGTGACAGCTCGAGTCCAGGGCTGTTCCAGACCCCGAAACTCTGACCGGCGCTGCCGTTGAAGCTGAGCCTTATCGGCTTGGGACAGCCTTTTACGCCCCAGGTTGCCGCGATATGGCCCGAAAGCGCGGCGCCTACCGAGCGGTCGGTATTATTGATGGGGAAGCAGACATCGAAACCTTCGCCCTTGGTGGCGCGCTCGGCGCACTTGGCCAGCAGTTCCTGGTTCAGGCTGCCGGGATCTGCCGGCGTGTTGGTCTCTTTCCAGGTCAGACTGGTGCTTGGCAATACTTCGGGTTTGAACAGGATAGGGGTCAGATCCAGTCCCTGCTGCTTGGCGGTCTGGCCTTCGATGGCCTGCAGCCAATCGCTGCGTCCTACCAATTGTTCAAACTCACTGACCCCCAGCTTGGCCATCCATTCACGCACCTCTTCGGCGACAAACTCAAAGTAAGTCATCACTCGCTCGGGCAAGCCATGATAGTGCTTGTCTCTCAAGGTCTTGTCTTGAGTGGCGACCCCGGTGGCACAGTTGTTGAGGTGGCAGATACGCAGGTATTTGCAGCCGAGCGCTATCATGGGCACAGTGCCAAAGCCGAAGCTTTCGGCACCCAGTAAGGCCGCCTTGATAACATCTGTGCCAGTCTTGAGACCACCATCCACCTGCAGGCGTATTTTGTGTCGCAGACCATTGGCCACCAGAGACTGGTGAACTTCGGCAAGGCCCAGCTCCCAAGGACTACCGGCATACTTGACCGAGGTCAGCGGGCTGGCGCCTGTGCCGCCATCGTAGCCGGAAACAGTAATCATATCGGCATAGGCCTTGGCAACCCCTGTGGCTATGGTGCCAACGCCCGGCTCAGAGACCAGCTTGACCGAGATAAGTGCTCTGGGGTTTATCTGCTTGAGGTCGAAGATCAGCTGCGCCAAATCCTCGATAGAGTAAATATCGTGGTGCGGCGGCGGTGAAATCAGCGTCACGCCCGGGCGGGCATGCCTGAGGCCGGCGATTTCAACACTGACCTTATGACCGGGCAGCTGACCGCCTTCACCGGGCTTGGCACCCTGGGCGACCTTGATCTGCAACACTTCGGCGTTAATCAGATAATGGGCGGTGACCCCAAAGCGGCCAGAGGCTATCTGCTTGATGGCCGAATTGCGCTCGCTGTTGAATCGGCGGGCATCTTCGCCGCCTTCGCCCGAGTTTGAGCGACCGCCGAGACGATTCATGGCGATGGCCAGCGCTTCGTGAGCTTCCGGGCTCAGGGCGCCGATACTCATGGCGGCGCTGTCGAATCTGGGGAAGAGTGTCTTGGCCCCTTCCACATCCTTGAGCGCTATGCTCTCGCGCTGCTGTTTGATGCTCAGCAGATCCCTCAAGGTGGCAACCGGCCTTTGGTCTACCAACTCGGCAAACCGTTTGTAGAGGGGGTAATCCACCTCTTTCAGAGCTTGTTGCAAGGTGTTGACCACCTCCGGGTTGAAGCAGTGGTATTCGCCGCCCTCAACATACTTGAGCAAACCGCCCTGCGGCAGCGGCACATGGGGGCGGAAGGCCGCCTGACTCAGCAGTTGCTGATCGGCTTCTATGCCATCGAAACCCACACCCTGAATACGGCTGACCACGCCGTTGAAGCATTGTTTAATGACCTCGTCGGCCAGGCCTATGGCCTCAAACTGCTGGCTGCAGCGATAGGAGGCGACTGTGCTGATCCCCATCTTGGACATGATCTTGCGCAGCCCCTTTTCAATGCCGTAGCGGAAGTTGAGCATCAGATTGACGATATCCTCGGCCTGATGGCGCTTGGCGAGTTCGGCAATGGACTCGTACACCAGATAGGGGTAAATGGCCGTAGCGCCAAAGCCCAGCAGTACCGCGAAATGGTGCGGATCCCGGGCCGAGGCTGTTTCCATTATGATGTTGGTGTCACAGCGCAGGCTCTTGTTCACCAGCATCTGTTGCACTGAACCTACCGCCATGGCGGCCGGAATGACCAGGGTATCTTTGCTGACGGCGCGATCCGAGAGCACTATCAGGGTGGTGCCGGTGCGTGCCAGGCGCTCGGCTTCATCCGTGATCCGTTTGATTGCCTGACTCAGGCCTTCGGAGGCCGGATAGTTAAGGTCAACCTTGTTGGCACGGTAATAGGTGCTGTCCAGACTCAGCAGTTGGTTGAAGTCACTGAACAGCAAGATAGGCGAGTTGAACATCACCCGATAGGCGTGTCCCGTGGTTTCGTTGAACAGGTTCTGCTCGCGGCCGATACAGGTGGCCAGCGACATCACATGTTTCTCCCGCAGCGGGTCGATTGGCGGGTTGGTGACCTGGGCAAACTTTTGCCGGAAATAGTCATACAGTGAGCGCTGTTTCTTCGACAGCACTGCCATCGGGGTGTCGTCGCCCATGGAGCCGGTGGCTTCTTCGCCTTTGCTGGCCAGTACCCAGATCACTTGCTCCAGCTCTTCTCGGCTGTAGCCGAACAGCTTCTGGTACTGCAGCAAAGTGCCCTGGTTGAATTCACTGACGCCCTGATCCTGCGGCGACAGTTGCTCAGCCGGCACCAGAGTCTGACTATTCTTTGCCATCCACTCCTTATAGGGGTGACGACGTTTGAGGTCGTTATCGATTTCGAATGACTGATAAAGACGGCCGCTGAGAGTGTCGAGCACCAAAAGTTCACCCGGGCCGACCCGGCCTTTTTCAATCACTTCATCCGGGCCATAGTCCCAGATACCCACTTCCGAGGCCAGAGTGAGAATTCTGTCTTTGGTGATCACATAGCGTGATGGCCGCAGCCCATTGCGATCAACCGCGCAGGCGGCGTGGCGACCGTTGGTCATGACTATCCCTGCCGGGCCATCCCAAGGCTCCATATGCATGGAGTTAAAGTCATAGAAGGCCTTGAGCTCTTCATCCATCTCGGGGTTACTCTGCCATGCAGGCGGGATAAGCAAACGCATGGCGCGGTAAAGGTCCATGCCGCCGGCCAGCAGCATCTCCAGCATGTTGTCCAGTGACGACGAATCTGAGCCGGTTTCATTGACAAACGGGGCGGCCTGCTGCAAGTCAGGCAGCAGCGGTGAATTGAACTTGTAAGCCCGCGCCCGAGCCCATTGGCGGTTACCCGTGATGGTATTGATCTCGCCATTGTGGGCCAGAAAACGGAACGGCTGTGCCAGTGGCCACTTGGGTGAGGTGTTGGTCGAGAAGCGCTGGTGGAACAGGCAGATAGAGCTTTGCAGCCTAATATCGGCCAGATCCGGATAAAAGGCCGGCAGATCGGCCGGCATCATCAAGCCTTTGTAGACAATGACCTGGCCGGAAAGGCTGGCTACATAAAAGTCTTTATCCTGGGTCAATTGCTGCTCGAGGCGGCGCCGAGCCATATAGAGGCGCCGCTCCAGATCTTTTTCACGCCAGCCAATGGGAGCATTGATGAGCACTTGCCAAATTTGCGGCAAACTGGACTTGCCTATCTCGCCGAGCACTTCCGGGTTAACCGGAACCGGACGCCAGCCGGCAATACTCAGGGTCTCTTTCTCCAGTTCCCGCTCGAGCAATATTCTGGCTTCGGCTGCCAGGGTTTCGTCCTGGTTTAAAAACAGCATGCCAACGGCGAACTTACGGCTGAGATGCCAGCCCTGTTCGGCCGCAATGGCCTCAAAGAATCCTGTGGGCATTTGCATCAGCAAACCGCAACCGTCGCCAGTGCGTCCGTCAGCTGCAATACCACCACGATGTTTCATGCGGTCGAGGCCATGGATTGCCGTGCGAACAATGCGATGGCTGGCTTCGCCATCCATCTGGGCTATCAATCCAAAACCACAGTTATCCCGCTCGAAACTGGGATGATACAAGCTCATACAAAACCTCCCTTAACATCACTATTACTACTCGGGAGAGAGTACCAAACTCTATAGATATGCACCCGAACCATCCAAATTATCCTGAGACTTGCTAAAGGTCAAACCTAAATATTGCATATATTTGATGATATTTGGGGTGTTTCATACAGAATCTTTAATTGCATTACGTTAACGTAAACTGAAAATTGAGCTGTATAACACTATGAATGAAAAGAAAATCTACTTTGGGGTGATTTGGTGTTCACTTAATTTTAACAAATGGCCTCGAATTATCCTTGCAGAAGAAAAACTGATTTCCAGCCTGATCGTCTCTTGCGTTAAAAAATTGCCTGAAGTGACTAAATATTCACAAAAGTGTGAGCTGGATCGGGTTGCATCCAATCGAATTGGTCTTCGATCACCAGCAAAAGCAGCAGTCATTTGTGACATAAATTGACCTGGAGCAGAGCGGCCCTGAACAGGAGTCGTTAGACTGGCGACTTTTTTGAGAGAAGCAAATGGGACTGGACGACTTTGTCACTACCTTTGGTCAATACTGCCGGCAACAATTTGGTCAACGGTTACAAAAGCTGACTCTGGATGCGCGTTTTACCTGTCCCAATCGCGACGGAACTCTGGGGCGCGGTGGTTGCACTTTCTGTAATGTCGCATCCTTCAGTCATGAACATGGAACCGACTTGTCGATTGCGGCTCAGCTCGAGGCCGGCAAACAGAAGATGCAGGCAAAGGCTTCGCGGTTTTTGGCTTACTTCCAGGCTTATACCAGTACCTATGAAGAGTATGCCGAGCTCAAGCGTAAATACGATGAGGCGCTGCAGAGCGAGCAGGTAGTGGGTTTGTGTGTCGGTACCCGCCCGGATTGCGTACCGGATAGAGTGCTTGATCTGCTGGCGCAATATCAACAAAACGGCAGTGAAGTCTGGTTGGAGCTGGGTTTACAGAGTGCTCACGATGCCACGCTCAAGCGGATTAACCGTGGCCATGACTTTGCCGTCTATCAGGACGCCGTCTTACGAGCCCGTAGTCGCGGACTCAAGGTGTGTACTCATCTGATCCTCGGACTCCCGGGAGAAGGTATGACGGAGCATCTACAAACTCTGGATGCGGTTTTGGACTCTGGAGTGGATGGTCTTAAACTGCACCCCCTGCATATAGTGGCCGGCAGTACCATGGCCAAGGCCTGGGAAGCGGGCAGGTTGCAGCCGCCGACACTGGAGGAGTATGTTATCAGTGCGGCGCAGTTGATCCGTCATACGCCAAAAGAGATAGTGTTTCATCGGGTGACCGCCTATGCCAGTCGTCCCGTGTTGCTGGCGCCGGATTGGTGCGCTCAGCGCTGGATAGGTTTGGTAGCACTGGTGGATGAGTTGGCGGCCAAGGGCGGGCAGGGCTCTGGGTTAATCAATTTAAATCAATAGCCTATAAACTTTTGTATGAGTTGTTCTCGCTTTTTGTATCACTAATGTTAAATGCAAGAAAGTTTTGACCCGTTTGACGCCTATAAGTTGCACCTGCAATTTTAGCGGGTATGATGTGGTAAATCTGACACATTCGAGGAGCGCCTTCATGGCCACAACTGAACTGGATACTATCTTAGATCTCAATACCCTGGAGCAGTACTGTAGTGCTATAGGTGCCGGCACCTTACTCAAGAGTGTGGTGTTATTTGAACAGTTGCTGCCAGAGTATGTCGCGAACCTGCAAAAGGCCGAGGCAGCCGGAGACAAGGATACCCTGTGTGCCGAGGCTCACAAGTTCAAAGGTGCTGCCGGCTCTGTAGGATTGAAACGGATCCAACAGACAGCACAGCAACTGCAACACGGTGAAGAAGCAGAATGGGAAGCCGGGCACAAAGAGTGGCTGACAATCATTGTTGAACATGCCGGTGAAGATCTGCAGCAACTTAAGTCTTTCCTCGAAGCCAAAGCATAAATTCCGGCCTTGGGTGCCGGAGAGAAACTCCGGCGCTGCCAAGGTACTCAGAAACTCCCGCCACTACCCCTTTTCTAATACCTGAACCTTAGCCGTCAAGGCATGGTTTTCTGCTATTTCCGCTTCAGCAATGGATTTCTTACCTGGATGATTTATCGCCTCGGTCACACTCCTGATCTGATACTGCTGCTCGGCAGACTTTTTGTGTTAGATTAGATAGAACTTTCTAATGCATTACTTAATTGGTAATCGACAAAATGAAACACTTACCCAGTTTGAAAAACCTCTATTATCTGGTGAATCTGCATCAGGAGCAGAACTTCAACCGGGCGGCCAAGGTGTGCCATGTGAGCCAATCGACACTCTCCAGCGGGATCCAGAATCTGGAAGAGCAGTTGGGCTATCAGCTGATCGAGCGGGACCACAAGTCCTTTATGTTTACTGCTATTGGTGAAGAAGTGGTGCAGCGTTCGCTGAAGATTCTGACCGATGTCGACGATTTGGTGGAGCTGGTGAAGAACCAGGGCGCACCCATGACAGGGGAGATTCGGCTTGGCTGTATTCCCACCATTGCTCCGTTCCTGCTGAGCCGTGTAGTTAAGCAGTGCCAGAAGTCCTATCCGGATCTGAGTCTGCTGCTGAAAGAGGACACCACAGAGCGTTTGTTGACTGCCTTGGGTAAGGGCGAGCTGGATCTGTTGTTGTTGGCTCTGCCGGCCGATACTTCCGGCTATCACAGCATGAAGGTGGGTATAGACCCTTTCAAGATGGTGGTGCACAAGGACTTGTCTGCCGATATTCATGAACCGGTGGACTATCAGGCGCTGCCGGATGAGAGTATTTTTCTGTTGCAGAGTGAGCACTGCATTACCGGTCATGCCATCAGTGCCTGCCAGCTGGGTGACAGCGCCAAGGTCAATCCTTTCGCCGCCACCAGTCTGCATACCTTGGTACAGATGGTGAACAGTAAACTGGGCACGACTTTCCTGCCGCAGATGGCGATAGATGCAGGGATATTGAAAGACACGGATCTTGCGGTGATGAGCCCTCCAGGGGAGGCACCATTTCGTGAGATAGGCTTGGTGTGGCGTCAGACAACCAGCCGGATCCTGACCTTCAGAACTTTGGGGTTGGAGATCCAGCAGCTGCTGCAGCAGCAGGTTTAGGCTTGGATTCAATCCATATCAATAAAAAACGGCCCTTTGATGGGCCGTTTTTTATGACTGATTACCTTGTTTGGGCTTAACCCCGAAAACTTCAATGGAGTGTTGTTTTCCCTTGAGCTTGACCGGTCCCAGATTGGTGAGCTGATACTCACTGTCGTCGTTTTCCAGCCTCGCTACCAGCGCGCCGGAGAGCAGCATCCTTTGTCCTAAGGGATTACACTGATCCTGCAGTCTCGCCAAGGTGTTGAGCACGTCGCTGAAGAAACTGATCTCCTGTTTTTGCACCCCAACCACGGCTGCAACCACTTGGCCGCAATGAGCTGCCGCCTTGAACTTGGGAACAAAGCCGTAATGTTCTTCAAAATAGCGTCGCTGCCAATTGAGCTGCTGGCTGAATTCAAAGTAGATGTTCATGCATCTGTCGTTGATGATGCCGTCTTCCAATGGCCAGTGAATGAGCACAGCGTCACCCATGTAACGATAGATCTCGGCATCATTGTTGGTGACTGTGTCGGAAAGTAAGCTGAAGCTGTCCTGGATCAGTCGACTGAAGCGGTAATCCCCCAGAGATTCGGCATGGGTGGTGGAAGCCACCATATCGAGATAGAGAAACAGTCGCTGCTCGTATCTGGGCTTATGATACTTACCCAGACCTATATTCAGCAGGATCCTGGGCCCCACCAGCAGGGCCATCTGTTCGATAAAGGCGAGCCCGACCCGTACGACCACCAGATAGATGATTAGCGCCTGGAATGAGGGGCTATAGAGGATATGCACTGTCAGCATCTGTCTCAAGGTCGCCATATGGTTCTCTATGGCCCACATATTGAGGTACTGGGTCATATAAGCCAAAGTAGTGGCGCCCAAGAGCAGAAACAGCCCTTTGAAGATGACGGAGAAGACGTAGGGCAGGCGATTGATGGCACTGAAATCGGCTATCAAGTTCGACATCCAATGCAGACTGCCGAAAATTACTCCCATGTAGGCGGCCAGGGTCGCGAGATCCGCCGAGCCGACAGCCCACTGAGGCAGCTCAGTGGTTTGGGCATAGCGAAAAAATACAAAAGCTGCCATGGCTCCCGTCCATGCCATAATGGCAAACAGAAGCTTTTTGGCCTGGCGACGCGCTCTCACGAGGTGAAATCTATCCTAAATTTAAGGGGCCTTCTCAGGATGCGCTAGTTTATAGAATATACCCCTCTGATTTCCAGTGGTAATTGTGATCTTAATCAAGGCAAGTGCGGATTAGAGTCGATATCAGCCAAAAAAGCGCTCAAGTAGTCCTTTGGTGAACTGGGTCTTGAGATAAAAGCCCCTTGGGTTTGTCATCTGGATACTGCCGTCTTCGGCAATACTTTCGGTCAACACTTTGCTGTTGGCCGCCTTGGGTCTGAGCTGTAATACCTCACCGTGCCTGGCGGTGATCTTGCTGACTTTGCCCATGCTGATAAGCTCCATGATCTCTTCCCAGTCCTGGCGCAATAGCCTGTCTTCCTCTGTGCTGGGTTCCCACAGCAGCGGTGAGCCGATACGTCGAACACCCGGAGAAAGTTCTCTGTCTCCCTGAACCGGGATCCACAGCACCCGCTGCAACTTGTGATACACCAGACTCTGTTCCCAGCGCAGTCCTGAGATATTGGTCAGCGGCGCGACACAAACATAGGTGGTTTCCAGCGGCATGCCGCGCTCACCTATCGGGATACTCTTAAGCTCGACCCCAAGATGCAGGAAGTCTTGTTCAGGTTTGGAGCCCGCTGTCGCCCCCAATGCCAGTTCCAGCAGTTGTCCGGTCCAACCTTTGTCGCGGCGAAAGTCTCTTGGCACGGCTACCCCTAAGGATTCGGCGAGCTGTCCCAGCGTCAGCCCGGCGATATCATCAGCGCGCTGCAGTAGTTGTGCCAATGAGCTTGGCGGCATGATATTGGTTTTCATGGCGCTGATTTTACCTGAGCGGCACTGGATAACAAGGTTGTACAAAAACCGACCGCCACTGTGCAAACCAAGCCAATCTCCTATGTGCAGGTTTGTATCTTAATGTTTTTATTGGCTAAAGTGTTTTTGGTTGACCGCCGAATAATGGTTTTCCTGAGTTACTCGCCGATTTCCCCTGTGTTGCCAACAAACTTATCCACAGCATTTTGGGATAACTGAGTATTTTTGGCTTCAATAAAGCAAATAATGGTGAGTGTCAACCGGGTTTTGGCACCATTTTGGACCTTTAAGCCGAGTTTTTGTCCATGGGGTGTGAATAAAGTTTTGTGATATTGCCCGCAAGTTGGTTCTGATTACTCGTTGGTTAAAAAGTGCTCTGTTGATAGGGTTGCTGTTGATTGCTTTCTTTTTTATATGTCTATCTATTTGTATTTAAAGTTATTTTGTTTTGATTCTTACTTTTGTGCTTAGACTGTAAGGGTTGCAAAAAACAGCGTTTCCAGAAGTTCAGTCGAGTTTCAAACAGAGATATCCACAGTTTTTGTGGATATCCACTCAAACATGGCAGAGCAGTTGTTGATAAAGTGGAAAACTCCATTTGCTTATCCAGAGAAAAAGCCGTAAATAGAGAATTGCTGCCGACGTGGGATTGTGAAACAATCGAATCATTGAAATTTATCGCTTTTTCGGAGTCCATGTGATTGACAGCGACGGTTTTCGCGCAAATGTGGGCATCATTATCTGTAACAGATTTGGCCAAGTAATGTGGGCCAGGCGTTTCGGTCAGCACTCCTGGCAGTTTCCCCAAGGGGGATTGGATGACGGTGAATCCGCTGAAGATGCCATGTATCGAGAGCTGTATGAAGAAGTAGGGCTCAGGCCGGAACATGTGCAGATACTGACATCCACCCGCTCCTGGTTGCGATACAGATTGCCAAAGCGTTTGGTGCGTCAGGACAGCAAGCCTGTCTGTATCGGCCAAAAGCAGAAATGGTTTTTGCTCCAGCTCAAGAGTCAGGACAGTGCCGTCAACTTGAATTCGTCCGGCCATCCTGAGTTCGATGACTGGCGCTGGGTAAGTTATTGGTACCCTGTGCGTCAGGTCGTATCTTTTAAACGTGACGTCTACCGTAAGGTTATGAAAGAGTTCGCCACCACGGCTCTGGCATTGCAGACACGGGAGCCTTCTCGCCGACGGGGACGACAAAGAGCAGCAGGCTGAGGTTTGATATCGAAAGGGGGAACAGGTGTTAAACACGCTCAGGGATATTACTCAGGCAGTTGCGGCCGCAAGGGATCTTGAGGCTGCCCTTGAGCTATTGGTCGGTCAAATAAAGGCCGCCATGAGCACTCAGTGTTGTTCTATCTATATTCTGGATAAAAATGAGTTGGTCCTCTCCGCCACAGATGGCTTGGAACCCAGTGCCGTCGGCCGGGTTCGCATGCCGTTGACCGAAGGTCTGGTAGGCCTGGTTGCCGAGCGTGAAGAAGCTATCAACCTTGCTGATGCCAGAGCCCATCCCAGATTCAAACTGTTTCCCGAAGTGGCCGAAGAGGAATATCGCGCCTTTCTCGCCGCACCCATTATCTATCAGAAACAGTTGCTTGGCGTCATAGTGGTGCAGCAGCCCAGTGCCCGTCAGTTCAGTGAAGGGGAAGAAGCCTTTCTAATGACGCTGGCGGCGCAGTTGGCCATGGCCATTCGCGGCCTCAAACAAAAAGCCAGCGTCAAGGAAGATCAGCTGCAAATCCTGTTTCAGGGCACGCCGGCCTCCAATGGTATTGCCATTGCCCATGCTTTGGTGCTGGGCGGGCAGATATCCCTGGAGCAGCCGGATCAAACCGCAGCAGATATCCCCAATGAGCTTGAGCGCCTCAAGACAGCAATCGAGCGTTGCCGTAACACCCTGAGCACCCTGGCACAGCGTTTTGACCGTGAGCAGGATGAAGAGGTGGTATCTATCTTCTCGGCGCTGCAACTCTTGCTGGAAGAGGCCAGCCTTGGGGGCGAATATCGCGATGAGGTGCTTGCGGGTTGGTGCGCCGAGTCCGCGGTCAGTCGCGTGTCTTTGCGTTACATCACCCAGTTTATGGCGATGGAAGACCCCTATCTCAAGGAGCGGGCCAGCGATATCCGTGACTTGGGGCAGAAGGTGCTGCGCCAGTTGATTGAGCCGGAACGGTTGGAGCTCAATGCCGATAAGCCGGTTATTCTGGTGACCCGTGAGGCGGATACCACCTTGCTGGCCGAGTTTCCGCGGCAAAAGTTGGCCGGGATAGTGACAGAGCTTGGCGGGGTCAACTCCCATGCCGCTATTCTGGCCCGGGCGCTGGGTGTACCGGCCATCACAGGGGTCGACCAGGTCTTGGCTGCCGACATCGACAAGAAGCTTTTGGTGCTCAATGCCACCCGCGGTCAGCTAATGGTGTCGCCGTCTCCGGCCGTGGTCGGTGAGTACCGCAGTTTATTGTCTGCCGAGAGAGCGTTGCAGCGGCAATACGCCAGAGAGCTGAACCTGCCGGCCGAGACGGTCGACGGCAAACGTATTCATCTGTATATGAACGCAGGGTTACTCAGTGGTTTGGCCTCGGAAATTGCCGAAGGCGCCGATGGTATTGGGTTGTATCGCACCGAAATCCCCTTCATGTTACAGCAGCGCTTTCCCAGCGAGTCTGAGCAGGTAAAGGTGTATCGCCAGGTGCTGGAGGCGGCGTCCGGTCGGCCCGTGGTGATGCGCACCCTGGATGTGGGCGGAGACAAACCCTTGCCTTATTTCCCCATCAAGGAGGAAAACCCATTTTTGGGCTGGCGTGGCATTCGCTTGTCGCTGGACCATCCCGAGCTGTTTCTGGTGCAAATTCGCGCCATGCTCCAGGCCAGCGGCAGCGGTGAGCAACTGCATATTTTGCTGCCCATGGTCAGTAATCTCGATGAGATAGACCAATCGCTGGAATATATCGAACAGGCTTATTCCGAGCTTAAGTCGGATGTGAACCCTGAGCTGAAAAGACCCAAGATCGGCATTATGCTGGAGGTGCCGGCGCTGCTGTTTCAACTGGATGAAGTCGCCAAGCGTGTTGATTTTGTTTCCGTCGGCAGCAACGACCTGACCCAATATCTGTTGGCGGTAGATCGCAACAACCCCAGGGTCAGCGCCCTGTTTGACAGCTATCATCCTGGAATATTGCGTTCACTGAAACAGGCGCGGGAGACCTGCCGTCAATATGGCCTAGGTGCCAGTGTCTGTGGCGAATTGGCCGGTGAACCCGGCGGCGCTTTGCTGCTTGTCGCCATGGGCTATAACCGCCTGAGTATGAACCAGGGGTGTTTGGCCAGGATCAATTATCTGCTGCGGCGAGTGCGCAGCAGTGAACTCGAGCAGTTGTTGGCCGAGGCGCTGACACTCAGGAGCGGCAGTGAAGTCCGGCAACTGGTGCACGATTATTTGGGGCAAAGAGAGCTGGCGGCCATTCTCAATTGAACCTGCCGTGGCGGGTGTATGGAATAACAACAAGAATTAAGGAACCTCTGTGGACACATTTCTCTGGGTATTCGGTGTTTGTCTGGCGTTGGGGGCCTTTGTCGGCTTTATGGCCGGCTTGTTGGGGATAGGCGGTGGTCTTATTGTGGTGCCGGCGCTGTTGTATATTTTACCCAAGGTGGGAGTTCCCGCCGCGCAGTTGCCCCATGTTGCCATTGCCACTTCGTTGGCGGCCATCATTTTGACCTCTTTTTCATCGGCCCGCGCCCATCACATCCACGGCAATATTCCCTGGCCACTGTTTAAATCCATGTTGCCTGGTCTGGCGCTGGGGGCCTTGTGTTCGGGGTTTATCGCCGAATTGATCCCGGCCGATGATCTGCGCCGTGCCTTTGCTGTGTTTGTAATATTAATGGCCGTCCAGATGGCATTTCCTTTTCGTCCATCGGCGAAAGAGGGCTTGCCGCCATTTCCCGTTTTACTCATAGTCTCGGCGATTATTGCCATTATTGCCGCCTTGATGGGCATTGGTGGTGGGGTACTTTTGGTGCCTTTCCTCACCTGGTGTGGGCTGCAGATGCGTCAGGCGGTGGGTTTTTCATCGGCTACCGGCCTTATCATCGCCCTTTGGGGGAGTTTAGGGTATGTTATCGCAGGCTGGAACGCCCCGGATATGCCAAGCGGCACTCTGGGATACGTTTACCTGCCGGCTTTGGTGGGCATTATTGCCTCCTCAATGTTGGTGGCGCCGCTGGGTGTAAAAGCGGCCAGCACATTGCCGACGCCGGTATTGAAGAAAATATTTGCACTTTTATTGGTTGTTGTGGGTCTTAAACTTATCCTGGCCTGATCTGCGCCGTAGTTAATTTAGGAATCGTCTTTCTGTTATGGCTTTAGAATTTCCCAATATTGATCCTGTGATCGTCTCTTTTGGCCCCTTTGAGCTGTTCGGCCAGACTTTTGAACCGGCATTACGTTGGTATGGTTTCATGTACCTGCTGGGCTTTTTGGCCGCTATGATACTGCTCAACCGTATGGCTGACAGATCCAAAGGGTTATGGAGCCGCGAACAGGTATCGGATCTGCTGTTTTATGCTTTTCTCGGGGTGATCCTGGGGGGCCGCATAGGTTATGTGCTTGTCTACCATCTGGATTTCTTTATTGCCGACCCCTTGTACCTATTCAAGATCAGTGAAGGCGGCATGTCCTTCCACGGCGGCTTGATGGGGGTTATTCTGGCCATGCTCTACATCGCCTGGAAACAGAAGCGCAGCTTCTTCGCGGTGGCGGATATGGTGGCCCCCGTGGTGCCCATTGGCCTGGGCGCCGGGCGTCTTGGTAACTTTATCAATGGCGAGCTTTGGGGCCGAGTCACAGATGTACCTTGGGCAATAGTGTTTCCTTCCGGCGGCCCCGAACCTCGTCACCCTTCGCAGCTGTATCAATTTGCCCTCGAAGGGGTAGCGCTGTTTATTTTGCTGCAATGGTTCAGCAGACGCAGTCCCAAGACAGGAGCCGTGTCCGGGATGTTTTTGCTCGGCTATGGTATCTTCCGCTGCATAGTGGAAACGGTCAGACAGCCGGATGCCCAACTCGGGCTTTATTTGGGCTTTTTGACCATGGGACAGATACTGTCAATGCCCATGATCCTCTTTGGACTCTATCTGTTAATGCGTAATACGCCGCAGGCCGGCGTGGTGAAGGACAAGCAGTAATGCAGCAATATCTTGATTTAATGCAACATATTTTAGATTCCGGTACCGATAAGAGTGACCGTACCGGCACGGGAACCCGCTCTGTATTTGGCTACCAAATGCGTTTTGACCTCAGTAAGGGATTCCCCTTGGTGACCACCAAGAAATGCCATCTGCGCTCCATCATCCATGAGCTACTCTGGTTCCTGAAAGGGGACACCAATGTTGCCTATCTGCATGAAAACAAAGTGACGATTTGGGATGAGTGGGCCGATGAGTCCGGTAATCTGGGGCCGGTTTACGGCGCTCAGTGGCGCAGTTGGCCAACGCCCGATGGTGGTCATATCGATCAGATCACTCAGGTGATAGAGCAGATTAAGTCACAGCCGGATTCCAGACGTTTGATTGTCTCGGCCTGGAATGTCTCCGAGCTCGACAAGATGGCGCTGGCACCTTGTCATGCCTTCTTCCAGTTTTATGTAGCCGATGGCAAGTTGTCCTGTCAGCTGTATCAGCGCAGCTGTGATGTATTCCTGGGACTGCCGTTCAATATCGCCAGCTACGCCTTGTTGACCATGATGGTAGCGCAACAGTGTGACCTCGAATTGGGCGATTTTGTCTGGACCGGCGGTGATACCCACCTTTACTCCAATCATATGGAGCAAACGGCGCTGCAACTCAGCCGTGAGCCCAAGCCTTTGCCGCAAATGAAAATAACCCGTAAACCTGAATCAATTTTTGACTACCGATTCGAAGATTTCGAGTTGTCCGGTTACGAACCTCATCCTCATATTAAGGCGCCTGTCGCTATCTAAACCGGGTTTTTCGTGGAATACTTCGCATATCTCGAGGTATTCCTTAGAAACTTTCGATTATACTTACTTAAATCCATCTACTACACTCAAACCAATTATGTTTTTGGGAGTTTAGTATGGAAAAGGCACTTCGGAATTTCCTGAGCCAGGAATCTGCCGGCGGTATTTTGTTATTGATTGCTGTAGCTTTGGCTATGGTCCTGGCTAATTCACCGCTTTCCGGCCTCTATCAAGGTTTTCTGGATACCCCGATGCAGTTGCGTCTTGGGGCCCTGGATATCAACAAGCCCTTGCTGCTGTGGATCAACGATGGTCTGATGGCGCTGTTCTTTCTGTTGATTGGTCTGGAAGTCAAACGTGAGCTGCTGGAGGGGGCACTGTCCAGTGTTTCCAAGGCATCTCTGCCAACCTTTGCCGCTATAGGTGGTATGGTTGTTCCGGCCGCTATCTATCTGCTGTTCAATGCCAATGATCCTGTGACTCAGGGGGGCTGGGCGATTCCGGCCGCGACTGATATCGCCTTTGCGCTGGGGATCATGGCACTTTTGGGTAACCGGGTTCCCGTGGCGCTCAAGGTGTTTTTGCTGGCGCTGGCAATCATAGATGACCTGGGTGTAATCGTTATTATTGCGCTGTTCTATAGCAGTGATCTATCCATGATCAGCCTCTTGATTGCCGCCGCTGCCGTCATAGGTTTGGTTACCTTGAACCGCCGCGGTGTGACTGCGCTTGGAGCCTATGGCGTACTGGGGGCCATTCTCTGGGTCGCTGTACTCAAGTCCGGGGTTCATGCCACTTTGGCCGGGGTGATCATCGCCTTCTGTATTCCGCTGCGCGACAAGCAAGGTGGTTCACCGTCCGAGCACCTGGAGCATGCGCTGCACCCCTGGAGCACCTTCCTGATCCTGCCAGTATTCGCCTTTGCCAACGCTGGGGTAGCCTTGGGGGGCATGTCGCTGGAAAGCCTGGTATCGCCTGTACCTCTGGGTATTGCATTGGGTCTGTTGCTCGGTAAGCCGATTGGTGTGGTGTTGTTCAGTTTTATTGCGGTTAAGTTGCGTCTGGCTGAGTTGCCTGAGGGCATTGCCTGGCGCCATATCATGCCTGTGGCTGTGATGTGCGGTATAGGATTTACCATGTCGATGTTTATTGCCTCTCTGGCATTTGAGCATGGTGGCGTTGTCTATAGCGATTTGGCCAGGTTGGGGATCCTGATCGGATCTATGTTGGCGGCAGTCGTGGGCTATTTCTGGCTGTCAAAAGTGTTACCTGAAAAAGGAGAAAAGGAATGAAAACAAGCATAATGGCCGGACTCATTCTGGCGGGCTTAGCCCCTTTGGCTCAGGCGTCACAGATAGAAGCCTGTATTGCAGACAAGGAAGCAGCCCTGTGTCAGAGTTACCTCGAAGGCGTTGTTGATGGTGCCCTCATGTATAAGCCACAAGCGGTAGGCGCTCGCCTGGACAGCAACGGCTATGAAGCTCGCGCCCTTAAGTATCGGGGAGGAAAGCGCTTTCAGGAAGCCAATCGCAAGTATTGCCTGGACAGGATCCCGGATAGGGATCAACTGGTACAGGGGATCAGCGAAGCCTTTGAAAGCGGTGAGGTCAAGGATATAGATACACTACAACTTGCCGTAAATAATTTGCTGGACTGTCAGCGTTTGAAGTAAGGAGTCGGGGCAGCCTATGTCTCATTTGAACTACAACCACCTGTATTATTTTTGGATGGTGCATAAGCAAGGCTCAGTGACCAAGGCTGCCGAGACACTCTGTTTAACTCCCCAAACCATTACCGGCCAGATAAGGACGCTGGAAGAAAGGCTCAAGGGGAGTCTGTTCAAACGGGTGGGGCGCAACCTGGCCCCTACTGAATTGGGCGAACTGGTGTTTCGTTACGCCGACAAAATGTTCAGTCTCTCTTATGAGATGCTCGATGTGCTCAACTATCGCAAGGATGAATCCATCCTGTTTGAGGTGGGTATTGCCGATGCTCTCTCCAAGGCATTGGCCAGTCGGGTACTGATGTCGGTGATCCCGGCCAACAGTTCCATGCACCTGGCCTGTTATGAGGCAACCCACGAAAGCCTGATGGCCAGGCTCAGGGAGCATAAACTGGATATGATACTGTCGGACTGCGCCGGTGAGTCTCTCAAGTATCCGGAAATTCTCTCCAAGAAGTTGGGGGAGTGCGGTATTGCCTTCTTCTCGGCGCAGGAGTTTAAAAGTGGCTTTCCCGAGTGTCTGGAAGAGGGGCCCTTGCTGATCCCCAGTCGGCGTACTTCTCTGGGCCAGCAACTCTATCGCTGGTTTGATGAGAAACGCCTTAATGTCAAGATTCTCGGTGAGTTCGACGATGCGGCTATGATGAAGGCCTTTGGCTATTTTCGTAAGGGGATATTTGTCGCCCCCTCCATCTATCAGCAAGATATTCTCGAGCACAACATACGTCTGCTCGGTGAAACCATGGAGATCAAAGAGGAATATCATGTGATGTTCGCCGAGCGGATGATCCAGCATCCGGCGGTGCAGCGCTTGTTGGAAACCGATTTTGGTGACTTGTTTGCCGGTCGTGACCTTCAGGTGCAGCAGTTCTGATACGGGTGGATGATTAAGGCGGATATTCGACAGCGCAGACGCCAGAATGTAAACTTGCGACAAAATTCTTGATTGGAGCATGATAGGTGTCTGACTTGATGAGTACCCCCAGGGTTAAGTGGGCATGTCGCCGTGGTATGCTGGAGCTTGATGTACTGTTTCAACCCTTTGTGGAACAGCATTACGAGACTCTGAGCCCTGAGGATAAGGCCTTGTTTGTTCGTCTGCTTGAGTGTGAAGATCCTGAGCTCTTTGCCTGGTTTATGGGGCATGAGCAATGTCCGGATCCGCAACTGGCACAGATGGTAGTGCGCGTTCGTGGCCGGGCAGCGCCATAGGTTTCAACTCAGTTCTTCCTTCAGCCAGTATCTGAGTCTGACGGTGCTGGCTGCTATTTGCCTGAGCAGCTTTCTTGCCTGGCCGGCGCTGGATTATCCTTTCTATTTATCTTTCAAATGCTTATGTTTGCTGCTAATGCTGGCAGGCTTTGGCCTTGCGCTGTGGCGTTTGCGCCGCTGGCAACTCTGTTTCTGGCTTAATGAATTGGGTGAAGGACAGTTCGAACCCGGTTCGAGTTTCGAACTTAGTGGCAGACCTTGGGTCAGCCCCTTTGTGGTGACTTTTACCTATCAGGGGGAGGATAACTACGGGCGTTGCTGGCTGTTTGCCGATATGTTTGACGACACAGACTATCGTCACCTGTGTCGTCTATTGTTGCAGCGCTCAAAGTCCGCTAACTGAACTCATTCCAGCCCAAGTTATTCAGGTTGCAGAATGGTCGGCTGCGGATTCTCCAGTTTCTGCGGATGATCGATATTACAGTGCAGGCCGCGGCTTTCCTTGCGGGCCATAGCGCAGCGGATGATCAACTCGGCCACTTGCACCAGGTTGCGCAATTCCAGCAGGTTGTTGCTGACGTGGAAGTTGCTGTAATACTCCTGGATCTCCTGTTGCAGCATGGCGCAGCGGCGCAGGGCACGCTCCAACCGCTTGTCTGAGCGCACAATGCCGACATAATCCCACATAAAGAGTCTCAGCTCATGCCAGTTGTGGGCAATCACTACTTCTTCATCCGAGTTACATACTTGGCTTTCATCCCAGGCTGGGATATTGCCGGGCATGGCAATTTTACCTAGCTGGCTTTGAATATCGGTCGAAGCGGCGCGGGCGAATACCAGACACTCCAGCAAGGAGTTACTCGCCAGGCGGTTGGCACCGTGCAGTCCGGTATAAGCCACCTCACCTATGGCATAGAGGCCATTGAGATCTGTCTGACCGTGAAAATCTGTCATTACCCCGCCGCAGGTATAGTGAGCGGCAGGCACCACAGGGATAGGTTCCTTGGTGATATCTATCCCTAAGTCCAGGCAGCGCTGGTAAATGGTGGGGAAATGCTTGATGACAAATTCCGGGTCCTTGTGGCTGATATCCAAATAGACGCAATCGGCACCGAGGCGCTTCATTTCATAGTCTATGGCCCTGGCCACTATGTCCCTGGGCGCCAGTTCGGCGCGTTCATCAAAGTCAGGCATAAAGCGACTGCCATCGGGACGGCGCAGATAGGCGCCTTCACCGCGCAAAGCTTCGGTCAGCAGGAAATTGCGGGCATCTGAATGATATAGACAGGTCGGGTGGAACTGATTGAATTCCATGTTGGCCACCCGGCAACCGGCACGCCAGGCCATGGCAATACCATCGCCACTGGCGATATCCGGGTTTGAGGTGTACTGGTAAACCTTGGAACTGCCGCCGGTCGCCAGGGCGACAAACTTGGCCTTGATGGTTTCAACCTGCTCAAGGTTACGGTTCCAGACATAGGCACCCAATACCCGGTTGCCCGGACGGCCCAGTTTACGGGTGGTGATCAAATCTATGGCGTTATAACGCTCAAGCACCAGAATATTGGGGTGGGCCTGGGCCATCTCCTGCAGTGTGGTCTGTACCTCTTTGCCGGTGGCATCAGCGGCGTGCAGAATACGCCTGTGGCTGTGGCCGCCTTCGCGGGTTAGATGGTAGGCGCTGTCATTGATGCTGCCATCGGGATTTTCTTCCTTATCGAAGGCAACACCGCATTCAATCAGCCATTGCATGGCGGCTCGGGCATTTTCGGCCGTGTAGGTTACCACTGCTTCATCACAGAGTCCGGCGCCGGCGACCAAGGTGTCGGCCACGTGGGATTCTATGGTATCCTCCTCGTCGAAAACCGAGGCTATGCCCCCTTGGGCATAATAGGTTGAGCCTTCGTTGAGAGGACCTTTAGAGAGTAAAATGACTTTGGTTTTTTCAGCCAGGTGAAGGGCGAGAGTCAAGCCCGCTGCACCACTGCCTATGACCAGGACGTCAGATTGGTGTTCAACTACTTGTTTCATCGGGTATCATGAGATGTGACTGGGGGTTCGGTTATGGTAAACCAACTCGCAAGGGATGGATACAACCCAGCTCAGGATATTCACAGTACATTTTTTGCAAAACATCAGAACTTTTTCGAAGCACGCTAGTCTACATAAGTGAATATGATTCGAGCGACTGAGAAATCAGCATTATAAGATTTGGGAGAAGTCGGCTCGGATGAGTGGACAAACAAGTGATCAACAACTGGTTGAGCGCGTACAACGTGGCGATAAAAACGCTTTTAACCTGCTGGTGCAAAAGTACCAGAGTAAGGTCATCAACCTGATATCCCGTTATGTACGGAATCAGGCCGATGTAGCAGACGTGGCGCAAGAGGCTTTTATTAAGGCTTATCGGGCGTTACCTAATTTCCGCGGTGAGAGTGCCTTTTATACCTGGTTGTACCGAATAGCAGTAAATACGGCCAAGAATCATCTGGTGTCACAGGGGCGCAGAACACCTGCGAACGATGTTGATGCCGATGAAGCCGAATTTTACGATGGCAGTGATGCCCTGAAAGAGTTCGCCTCTCCTGAGCGGTTGATGCTTTCAGACGAGATAAAGAAGACTGTCTTCGACACTCTCGAATCGCTGCCGGAAGAGTTAAAGATGGCTATCTCCTTGCGTGAGCTTGATGGTATGAGCTACGAGGATATTGCCAATGTGATGGATTGCCCTGTAGGTACTGTGAGATCCCGTATCTTTCGTGCCCGGGAAGCCATAGACAAGAAGCTCCAGCCTTTGCTGGAAAGATGATCCTTTAATAGAGACAGGTGAGTAATGGATAAATTAGGTCAGGAGTGGGTTTCTGCGGCAGTGGACGGCGAAACCGACGCTCAGACGCTGGCAGAACTGGCTGGTGACACTGCTTCTCACGACAAGTGGCGTAACTATCATCTTATCGGTGATGCCATGCGTGGCGAGTTACCTTCCGCTATCCCCTTGGATCTGTCCGCCAGTATTGCGGTCGCTATCGACAAGGAGCCGGCGATTGTCGCACCTGTCACCTCAACCCAGGTATCTGTGGCCGATGAGCCTCAGCGTCAGATTGCCAGCGGTGCTAGAGTGATCCCCATGTTCAAGCAGTTTGGCCAGTATGCGATTGCCGCAACTGTTGCCATGGTTGCCATTGTTGGTGTTCAGAACTACAACCAGTCACCTGAAAGCCAGGATCCTGCATCCCCTGTGCTTATTACCCGTCCTTTGGTGGGCAGCGCCTCACCGGTTAGCCTGCAAACCGGGCCGGTTCAGCAGCCACAGGGCTATACCAATGAGCAGTTGATTGAGCAACGTCGCAGGATCAACAGCTATATTCAGGATCATATGTTGCAACAGAGATTGAATGCCGGTGTGGTTATGGATAACAATAATGAGGTCGTTCCTGTTCCTATGAATCGTTAAGGAAATCTCTTGCGCCTTTTCCTCCTGGCCATTCTGGCCTTTGCAGTACCTGCCTTCGCGCAGGATGATATGTCCGCCAAAGCCTGGCTTGAAAAAATGAGTCAGGCTCTGCGCGAAAAAGAATACAAGATTTCTCTCATCCAACTTCAGGCCGATAATATTCGGCCTTTGGTATACCTGCACGGTAAAGTCAACGGCGAGGAAGTGGCCTTTCTCGAACACCTCAATGGTCCGCCAAAGAATGCCGTTCGTGTCGGCAATACAGTGACCTTTATCGAACACGAACAGCCCGCCTACAGCATCAAAGCCAAGCGTATTCAAGGGGTGATGCCGGCAGCCTTCTTCGGTGACAGTGGCGACCTCGAAGCCGGGTACCAACTGGTGCTGGGTGGCCGCAGTCGTATTGCCGGACGTCCTGGACAGATGGTTCGCATTTTACCCAATGATGAATATCGCTATGGTTTCCAGGTGTGGATGGATATGGAAACCTTCCTGCCGCTGCGCTATGACATGCTGAATCAGGACAAGCAGTTGTTGGAGCAGTTGTTGGTCATTGAATTGATAGAACTGCAGGAAACAGCACCTCTGCTGGTGGAGGCCTACAAGCAGGAATGGCCGGCGGTGATGAATCCATCAGAGCGGGAAGATGGCCAGAACTGGCAATTTGATTGGCTGCCGCCCGGTTTTCAGGTGGTGGTTCGCGATCATCATCGCCTGATAGGCAGTCATGAGCCGGTGGAATATATTGCCCTCACCGATGGCCTCAGCAATATCTCTGTCTACGTTGCCCGCGCCGGTGATGCGCCCATGCCGGAAGAATTGATGACCCGTAATGGCCTTTCCATGGCGGCTGACAGAGTCGGTAATCTGGAAGTGGTTGCAGTCGGTAAGGTGCCGACGCAAACGCTTATCCGTATCGCTTCGGGCCTAAGGCTGGAGTGAGGACAGGGTTATGATGGAACAGGTGGCTAAGGTCATAGGTACAGACAGTGATGGTTGGGTCAAGGTGCAGGTGGAGTTGAAGAGCGCCTGCAATCACTGTTCCAGCAGCGAATCCTGCGGCACTTCGGCAGTTGCCAAGGCGTTTGGCAGTCGGTTGCAGGAGTTTTCCCTGCCCAGCACTGAAACTTATCCCGAAGGCACCTTGCTGCGTTTGGGCTTGCCGGAAAGCGTAGTGCTCAAGGCGGCTCTGCTGGTTTACATGCTGCCTTTGGCCGGGTTGTTTCTGGGCGGGCTATTGGGGCGCTTTGTTGCCTCGCTCGCCGGGTTCAGTACAGATGGCGGCGCCATATCCATGGCGATCGCCTTTGCCTTGCTGGCTTGGCAACTGGGCAAGTCTCAGGCACGCTGGATTGAAAACCGGGCTCAACCTGTCATTCTCGCCAATCTTGGCCAAGCCATGGAGAGCGCTTCAGAAACTCACTGCCACTAATCCTGTCCTTCCCACAAAGGCTCAAAGTGTGAATCTAATTGGTATTGGCCCAGCAATCGGGTACAATTTCGCACCTTTGAGCACAGTCTCCCATTAGAATTTAGTCATTGCAGCATAATGAAACATATTAGAAACTTTTCGATTATTGCCCATATCGACCATGGCAAATCTACCCTCTCAGATCGCCTGATCCAGGTTTGTGGCGGCTTAACCGACCGTGAAATGGCTGCTCAGGTGCTGGATTCAATGGATCTGGAGCGCGAACGCGGTATCACCATCAAGGCCCAGAGCGTTACACTCGACTATAAGGCAAAAGACGGTGAAACTTATCAGCTGAACTTCATCGATACCCCAGGGCACGTTGACTTCTCCTATGAAGTTTCCCGCTCGCTGGCGGCTTGTGAAGGAGCCTTGCTGGTAGTTGATGCCGGTCAAGGGGTTGAGGCCCAGACACTGGCGAACTGTTATACCGCGCTGGAAATGGATCTGGATGTCGTTCCTGTACTCAACAAGATTGACCTGCCTCAGGCTGAGCCCGAGCGGGTTGCGGCCGAGATTGAAGACATAGTCGGCATTGAAGCTAAAGACGCTGTACGCTGCTCTGCCAAGACTGGTGTTGGCATAGACGAAGTGCTGGAAACCATAGTGGCACAAATTCCGCCACCGGAAGGTGATCCGGAAGGGCCGCTGCAGGCTCTGATCGTCGACTCCTGGTTCGACAGCTACCAAGGGGTTGTGTCTCTGGTGCGGATCAAGAACGGCGTGCTCAAGAAGGGCGATAAGTTCAAGGTCATGAGCACAGGCCAGACTTACAACGCCGACAAGGTGGGGATCTTCACACCCAAGCAGACAGAAAAAACTGAACTGAGAACCGGTGAAGTAGGTTTTATCATCGCCGGTATCAAGGAGATCCACGGTGCCCCTGTGGGGGATACCCTGACCCATGCCAAACACGGCGCAGACAAGCCTCTGCCTGGCTTCAAGAAAGTGAAGCCTCAGGTGTACGCTGGTGTGTTCCCCATCTCTACCGACGACTATGAAAGCTTCCGTGATGCGCTGAATAAGTTGAGTCTGAACGATGCTTCACTGCAGTTTGAGCCGGAAAACTCCACCGCCTTGGGCTTTGGTTTCCGTATCGGTTATCTGGGACTCCTGCACATGGAGATCATCCAGGAGCGATTGGAGCGGGAATATGACCTGGATCTGATCACCACGGCACCGACTGTGGAATATGAAGTTGAACTGACCAATGGCGATGTTGTCTATGTGGATAACCCATCCGAGTTGCCGGCGCTCAACTATATCGAAGAGATGCGTGAGCCTATCGTCGAAGCCAATATTCTGGTGCCCAAAGATTACCTGGGCAACGTGATCACTCTGTGTGTTGAAAAGCGCGGTGTGCAGAAGAATATGGTTTACCACGGCAACCAGGTAGCACTGACCTATCATATTCCGGCGGCCGAAGTCGTGATGGACTTCTTTGACAGGCTTAAGTCCACCAGTCGTGGCTATGCTTCGCTCGAGTACAATTTTGTCTACTTCCAGGCGGCCGACATGGTGCGTTTGGATGTGTTGATCAACGGCGACAGAGTCGATGCACTGGCGATGATCATCCACAGGGGCAACATACGCCACCGTGGTATCGCCCTGGTGGAGAAGATGAAAGAGCTGATCCCGCGGCAGATGTTTGATATTGCAATCCAAGCCGCAGTGGGCAGTCAGATTGTGGCCCGTTCGACCGTGAAAGCACTGCGTAAAGACGTAACCGCCAAGTGTTACGGTGGTGACGTTTCCCGGAAGAAGAAACTGCTGCAGAAGCAGAAAGAAGGTAAGAAACGGATGAAGCAGCTCGGTAACGTGGAAGTTCCACAGGAAGCCTTCCTGGCGGTATTGAAACTGAACGAGTGATCCTGTGGCGCCTCGGCGCCCTGGATAGCAACATCTCATTTGCGCCGCATTTTGCGGCGCTTTAGTTAGTTTAAGGGGAGACCTGTCCCTGGAACGGCAAATATGGGTAAACTAACTAAAGCTGACAAGACTTATTCCAATTTAATACAAGGCAGGAGTTAAATAACCAATGGCAGCCTATTTTTCCATTATTCTGGTGCTGGTGACCTTGGTCAGTGGCCTTATCTGGGCACTCGATGCCTTTGTGCTGGCCCCCAAGCGTCAGGCTAAACTGGCATTGGCCCAAGCGCAAAATGGCACCTTGACCGATGAAGTCACTGAAAAAATCATTCAGGAGCCAGGTTATGTGGAAACCTCCAAGTCCATTTTCCCTGTGATAGCCTTTGTGCTAATCCTGAGATCTTTTTTGTACGAGCCGTTTCAGATCCCTTCCGGCTCCATGATGCCAACCCTGCTGGTGGGTGACTTCATTCTGGTGGAAAAATTCAGCTATGGCCTGAAAGATCCTGTATGGCGCAGCAAGCTGGTGGAAACCGGCGAGCCGGAGCGCGGCGATATCATAGTATTCAAATACCCTAAAGATGAGCGGGTCGATTACATCAAGCGGGTTATCGGTTTGCCAGGCGATAAGATCATCTATCGCAACAAGGAACTCTATATTCAGGAAGCCTGTAAAGAGCAACAACCTTGTCCAGGCCCTAAACTGGTATTGAGAGCACCGGTCAATAAAGGCGAATTCCAGGATGACGGCGTGGATCTGCTGCGTTTTCGCGAGCAACTGGGTGAGGTGACGCACGATATTCTGATCAACCCGGCTCGCCCTGAGCCATCGGCCTTCTATTACCGTGAGCCAGGCTTTGCTCAAGGGGAGTTTGTCGTACCTGAAGGCCACTATTTTGCCATGGGTGATAACCGCGACAACAGTACCGACAGCCGTTTCTGGGGCTTTGTGCCTGAAGCCAACCTGGTGGGTAAGGCTGTGGCAATCTGGATAAGCTTTGAGTTTGAGCGCCAGCCTCAGGATTGGTTACCTACCTGGGTGCCAAGCGGTGTGCGTTTTGAGCGTGTAGGTGGTTTGAAGTGAGAGAACCTGTGAAGAATTTTGCCCGTCTGTGTCGTACTCTGGGGTATGAATTCAATAACATGGCGCTGCTGGAGCAGGCCATGACTCACAGAAGTGCGGCCAACAAGCATAACGAGCGGTTGGAATTCCTCGGTGACTCTATCCTGTCGATAGTGATTTCCGATGCCCTGTATCATCAGTTCCCCAAGGCGACGGAAGGCGATCTCAGCCGGATGCGTGCCACCTTGGTGCGCGGTGATACCCTGGCACAAATCGCCAAGGAGTTTAAGCTGGGTGACTATCTGACCCTGGGCCCGGGCGAACTCAAGAGCGGCGGGTTTCGCCGCGAATCCATACTCGCCGATGCGGTGGAGGCCATCATAGGTGCCATCTACCTGGACTCAGATCTGGAAACCTGTCGACCACTGCTCTTGGGCTGGTACCAGCAGCGACTGAAGGCGATTCAACCCGGGGTCAGCCAGAAAGATGCCAAGACCCAGTTGCAGGAGTACCTGCAGGGCTATAAGAAACCTCTGCCTGAGTATAAAGTGGTGGCGGTTTCCGGCGAGGCGCACGATCAGACCTTTACCGTAGAATGTCGTATCGAAGAGCTGGCTCAAGCCGTATCCGGCACCGGCAGTTCACGCAGAAAAGCCGAGCAGCAAGCCGCTGCTGGGATATTGGAGTTACTGAAAAAATGAGTAAGACCCCAGAGGTACCGGCCCAGGAGCCGAGCCTGGATGAACTGCTGGCCAAGATGAACCAGCAGTCACCGACACCCGCCTATGATGTTACCTACTGCGGTATGGTGGCCATAGTCGGTCGCCCCAATGTCGGCAAGTCCACCTTGCTCAACCGTTTGCTCGGCCAAAAGGTGAGTATCACCTCCCGTAAGCCGCAAACCACCCGCCACAGGATCATGGGGATCCACACCGAAGGCCCATCGCAGATAGTCTTTATCGACACCCCTGGACTACACATAGAGGAAAAGCGCGCCATCAACCGTTTGATGAACCGCGCTGCCGCCAGCTCGCTGGCCGATGTCTGCATGGTGATCTTTGTGGTCGATGGTCTCAACTGGACCGCTGATGACGAAATGGTGCTCAATAAACTGCGTCATGGCGGCAGTGAGCGCAAGACAGTGCTGGCAGTGAACAAGGTCGACTATATCAAGGATAAGGAGACACTGTTTCCGCACCTGGAAGCCCTGGGACAGAAGTATGCCTTCGATGAAATTGTGCCCATCTCTGCCAAGTCGGGTACCAATGTCGGCCGCTTGATGTCGCTGGCGAAAGAGTCACTGCCCGAGAGCGTGCACTATTTCCCGGAAGATTATATTACCGACCGTTCACAACGCTTTATGGCCTCTGAAATCGTCCGTGAAAAACTGATGCGTTTTCTCGGTGATGAACTGCCTTATGATGCCACGGTGGAAATCGAGCAGTTCAAGATGATGGAGAATGGCGTCTATCAGATCAATGCGCTTATTCTGGTTGAACGCGACGGCCAGAAACGCATGGTGATCGGCAAGAAGGGCGAGCGGATTCGCACTATCGCCACTGAGGCCCGCAAGGACATGGAGCAGTTATTTGATAACAAAGTGTTCCTGGAAGTCTGGGTCAAGGTGAAGTCGGGCTGGGCCGATGATGAACGTGCCCTTCGCAGCCTGGGTTACGGCGAAGACTGAGGCCGACTATGCTGCGAGGCTATGTGCTGCACGCCCGGCCCTATCGGGAATCCAGCATGTTGTTGAACCTGCTGGTGGATGGCCTTGGTCGGGTCGACGCCGTTGCCAGAGTCGGCAGTGGCAAGCGCTCGATAAAGAGCATAGTGCAGCCGTTTCAGCCGCTGCTGTTCCAACTGAGTGGCCGCAGCGACCTCAGAACCCTGACTCAAATTGAGAGTGCGTCCCCGGCAGTGCCCCTGTCCGGGGACGCTTTATATGCGGCCATGTACCTCAATGAACTCTTGGTGCGGGTACTGGGCAACCACCAGAGTGGCGAAGCGCTGTTTTTCAGTTATCATCAGAGCCTGCTGGCGCTGGCCAAGGGCTTTGAGCAGACAACACTGCGCTATTTCGAGCTCAGACTCTTATCCGAGCTTGGCTGCATGCCCTCATTGGTGAAGGATGCTGATGGCGCCGATATCCAAGCCGATGGCTGCTACAGATTCATTCCCGAACAGGGGTTCATCCCCTTTATTGGTGATGCCAAGCGGCAAGAGGCACTACCGGGAAGCACTCTATTGGCATTGGCAGAAAACCGCCTTCAGCAAGAGGATTGGCAATCCGCCAAAGTCTTGACCCGGCAATTGCTCCGGCCACTGCTCGGTGATAAGCCACTGCTCAGCAGGCAGTTGTTTGCCCGCCGGGGGGAATATTCGTCAAGGGCCCCACAGCCGCCCAGCCGAGGAGAGAAATGAGCTCTTCAGCCCGCTTTTTTCAAATGCTGCCGTTACAATGGCAGAGAATAGAAACTGCTTTTATACCGCCGATCAGGCTGGTGCATTCCAGTAATTATCAAGGAGTTAAAGATGAATAGAATCTTGTTAGGGGTGAATATAGATCATATCGCCACCTTGCGGCAGGTGCGTGGCACCCATTACCCGGATCCTGTGCATGCAGCGGCCGTGGCCGAGCACGCCGGCGCCGAGGGGATCACTATCCATCTTCGTGAAGACAGACGCCACATAGTGGATCGCGATGTCTACCTGCTGGCCAAGACGCTCAAGACCCGGATGAATCTGGAAATGGCGGTCACCGAAGAGATGCTGGATATCGCCTGTGAGGTTAAGCCTGTCTATGTATGTCTGGTGCCGGAGAAACGTGAAGAGCTTACTACAGAGGGCGGCTTGGACGTTGCCGGTCAGCAGCCGAAAATCGCCGCGGCGGTTAAACGTCTGGCCGAGCAGGGCATTAAGGTATCACTCTTTATCGATGCCAACCGCGAGCAGATAGATGCCGCCGTAGCCGTGGGTGCGCCCGTGATAGAAATTCATACCGGCCGCTACGCCGACGCCCATAGCGCCGAAGAGGAGAGCGAGGAGTTGGCCCGTATCACGGAAATGGCTGCCTATGCTCATGGCAAGGGCCTGGTGGTCAACGCAGGGCACGGGTTGCACTATCACAATGTGAAGCCGATAGCTGCTATCCCCGAGTTGCATGAGCTGAATATCGGCCACGCCATCATAGCCAGGGCGGCGATAGACGGCCTGGACAAGGCGGTCAGAGATATGAAGCAACTCATGCTGGAAGGTCGCAGAGGCGAGTAATGGCTGTGCTGGGACTGGGAACCGACATAGTGGAAATCGCCCGCATTGAGGCTCAGTTGGAGCGGGGCGGAGATAGGCTGGCCAAACGGGTGCTGACCGAGGCCGAATATGCCCGCTTTCAGACGCTGAGCGAACCGGCGCGATTTCTGGCCAAGCGCTTTGCGGCCAAGGAAGCGGCTGCCAAGGCGCTGGGAACCGGAATAGGCCGTGGAGTCTCGTTTCAGCATATTCATATCAGCAATAATGCCGATGGTGCGCCCCAGCTTGAATTCAGTGATGGCGCGCACCAGCGCCTGGAAACACTGGGCGCCAAGCGGGCACTGCTGTCCATTGCCGATGAACGTCACTATGCGGTGGCGACTGTTATCTTAAGCGACTAGCACAACTAAGCCTTGCCTGGTACTGAGGGCCTTGTCCAAGTCTGTTAGACTGGCTGTTTGTCAGGTTTGTCAAAGTACAGTTTGTCAAAGCATGAGAGGAGCCGAGAGGCTCCTTTTTTATGGCGTTGTCACTGGTTAATTGTTGCGGTACTCTCAAACCATCAGGTGTATTAATCGCATCTGAGTACAGGCACTTATCTGAAGCTCAAGTATATGGGCCTGCACCGGAATCAAATAGACACTCGAGGTCCCTGCTTGGCGGGAGGAGAATAATAACAAAACCAAGGAGAGCGTCATGAAGTCGGCTGTTGAACAGTTGTCCACTTATAAGAGTGTGCATCTGAACCCTACCAATATCAAAACTCATTTTATCGGTATCCCATTGATTATCTGGTCAGTATTTTTAATGCTGTCGTTGTGGCGCCTGCCTTTTTCAAGTGGCACTCTCAGCGTCGCCATGTTGCTGGCTGTTGGGGTGATGCTTTATTACATCAAGCTGCATTGGCGTTTGGCGCTGGGACTGGCACTGTTTATCCTGCCGGTGATTCTGACAACCGAATGGCTCTATACCCTGGGTTATGCCAGTATTTGGTTGGGCATAACGGTTTTTGTCATAGGTTGGATATTCCAGTTTATTGGCCACAAGTATGAAAAGGCCAAACCGGCCTTTATCGATGATCTTAACCAACTGCTTATTGGCCCCTTTTTCCTGATGGCCGAAGTGTTTTTTATGCTGGGGCTGGAAGGTGAGTTGGATAACACCATCACCGCGATAGCCCGGGACAAACGCCGGGCACTGGAAGCCGCCAGAAGGGCAGACAATACTGCCCAATGACTCAGCTCAAAGCGGGTTGAGTTTCAGGATGGGCGATAAAACTGCGGCATGATCCGCACTGTCTTGATCATGTTGTCGGCCACTTCCACCACTTCCATCGGGTAACCCGCGAGCCTCAGGCTGGTATTGGCCTGAGGTATCTCTTCCAGATATTCCAGGATCAAACCATTGAGGGTCTTGGGGCCGTCGGTGGGGAAGTCCCATTCCATCTCTTTGTTGAGATCGCGGATATTGATGGTGGCATCGATCAGGAAGCTGCCATCCTGCTGCGGGGTAATATCTTCGCTGGGAGTAGTGACCATGGAAGTGGTAAAGTCACCGACGATTTCCTCAAGAATATCTTCCAGTGTCACCAATCCTTGAATATCACCGTATTCATCCACCACCAGGCCTATGCGTTCCTTATTGTGCTGGAAGTTGGCCAATTGCACGTTGAGCGGTGTGCCCTCGGGAATAAAGTACAGCTCTTTCACGGCTCTAAGTAGCGAGGATTTACTGAACTGCTCCTTGGACTGCAGTCTCAAGGCATCACGCAGATGCACAAAACCCACGGCATCATCTATGTTGTCACGATACAAGAGTACCCGGGTATGCGGGCTCTGAATAACCTGCTTGTTGATACTCTTGAAGTCATCATTGATATTGATGGCATAGAGCTCGGAGCGGGGCACCATGATGTCTTCCACTGTGACCTTTTCCAGATCCAGAATCGACAACAGCATCTCCTGGTGGCGTCTTGGGATCAGGGCCCCGGCTTCATGCACTACTGTGCGCAGCTCTTCCTGGCTCAGGGCATCATCGGCACGGATGGAGCGTATTCCCATCAGCCTGAGAATAAAGGAGGTGATAATATTGACGCTCTTGACCAGAGGCGAAAACAGCCACAGCAACCACTTGAGTACCAGGCTGGAGGGGAAGGCGATACGTTCGGGGTGCAGCGCAGCCACAGTTTTGGGCGTCACTTCGGCAAATACCAATACCACAAGTGTCAGTACCCCGGTGGCTATGGCCAATCCCAAGTCGCCCCAGAGTCGAATCCCTAAAATTGTGGCGATTGAGGAGGCCAGGATATTGACCAGGTTGTTGCCTATGAGGATCAGGCCTATGAGCCTATCGGGGCGGTCCAGCAACTTAATGGCGCGTCTGGCGCCCTTGTGACCATTATTGGCCAGATGACGTAACCTGTAGCGGTTTAGGGTCATCATGGCGGTTTCCGAACCGGAAAAATACGCCGAAATCAGAATTAACAGCAGTAGAATTATCAGGAGTATGCCGGTCGATATATCGTCCAAAAAGGGGCCCCGTCAGGAATAGCGAAAGTTAGTAAATACTGGCAATTGGATGGAGTGTCAAGTCAGGCAAAGGTCTAGGCCTTGCCCGACTCGACTCAGATTAGCTCAGGATGAGCTCTTTGACGATGCGGGCGCCAAAGTAAGCCAGGGAGAGCAGGCTGGCGCCTGTCAAACTGTAGATCACCGCCGTGCGGATACGGCAACCCACGGTATATTGCTGCCACAACATGGCGATATAGACGAACCAAGCCAGAATGGAAAGTACCGCCTTGTGACCCTTGCCATCGGCAAACATATCATCAAGGAAGATAAAGCCGGTGGCGAGCGACAGACTCAGCAAAATCACCCCTATGATGATCAGGTGGTACAGCTGCTTTTCGACCGTCATCAGTGGCGGAATAGCCGGGCTCAACATCAGCTGCTTTTTCTTCAGCTTGTTCTGGATAACGGCCAGTTGGATGGCATAGAGTGCCGCTATCATCAAGGCACTGTAGGCCATCAGTGACAACACCACATGGACCAACACTTCGGGGTGCAGCTCAAAATGGGTAATGTATTTGGGCGGCAGCAGCCATAGCAGGGCTACGGATATCACAGAGCAGGCATACACAACAGGCACCAAGACTATGACCTTGATACGGGAAAGCACCAGAGTGAATGCCAAAGCGATGATCCAGTTCACCATGGATATCACATTGGTCAGGCTGAAGTTCTGGCCATCGGCGGTAAAGATCGCCTGGTACAGGGCTGCGGCGTGCAGTATCACACCCAAGGCGGCAAAACCGGCTACGGCGCGGCGGTTGGGCCCCTCGGCATGAAATAAGCGGCTTGTCACTAATATCAGCGCTATGCTGTAGAAAAACATCGCGGCAGCAGAGAGAATGACCATCTGGGATTAACCTATCCTTATGTGTAATTGGCCTCTGTGGGCGGCATCGGAAAACTTGTTTGCGTTAGAATAACATGAGCCGTCGGTAATTGGGCAGTGACCCAGACGACAAAATTATGCAGTTCCCGACAGTTAGTGCATAAAATACGGCAATTGGTTCCCACCCGCATTAAGGCAAAATGTTTATTTGCACCTTGATAAGCGTCTATTTAACCCCATCTTGAGAACAGGGCTGCATTAATACCCCGGCATAGTTATAATACGCCCCATCATTTTACATTCATAAACGGTATAGAACTGGACGATGTTTGAGAATCTCACCGACAGATTGTCCCGCACCCTGAAAAATATCAGTGGTCGGGGTCGCTTGACTGAAGAGAACGTGAAGGACACCCTGCGCGAAGTTCGTATGGCATTGCTGGAGGCCGATGTGGCCCTGCCTGTGGTGCGGGAGTTTGTCAGCAGCGTCAAAGAACGTGCCGTTGGCCAGGAAGTGGCCAAGAGCCTGACCCCGGGCCAGGTGTTTGTCAAAATTGTCCAGAGTGAACTGGAAAAAGCCATGGGTGAGGCCAATGAGGCCCTCAACCTGGCCGCCCAGCCACCTGCCGTATTGATGATGGCGGGCCTGCAGGGCGCGGGTAAAACCACCAGTGTCGCCAAGTTGGGTAAGTTCCTGCGTACCAGACAGAAGAAGTCTGTGCTTGTGGTCAGTGCCGACGTATACCGTCCAGCGGCGATCAAGCAGCTGGAAACCCTGGCCAATGAAGTTGAAGTCGAATTTTTCCCATCGGACGTCAGCCAGAAACCGGTGGATATCGCCAATGATGCCATAGCTTACGCCAAGCGTAAGTTTATCGATGTAGTGATTCTGGATACCGCCGGTCGTCTGCATGTGGACGAGGCGATGATGGATGAGATCAAGGCGCTGCACGCTGCGGTCAAGCCGGTTGAAACCTTGTTTGTGGTCGACGCCATGACAGGTCAGGATGCGGCCAATACCGCCAAGGCCTTTAATGAAGCGCTGCCGCTGACCGGGGTGATCCTCACCAAGGTGGATGGTGATGCCAGAGGCGGTGCCGCCCTGTCCATTCGCCATATTACAGGTAAACCCATTAAGTTCCTGGGTGTGGGTGAGAAGACTGATGCCCTTGAGCCTTTCCATCCTGACAGGGTCGCTTCCCGTATTCTGGGGATGGGAGACGTGTTGTCGCTCATCGAAGAAGTTGAGCGCGGTGTCGATAAGGAAAAAGCCCTTAAGCTGGCCTCTAAAGTGAAGTCCGGCGGCAGTTTTGACCTGGAAGACTTCCGTGAGCAGCTGCAACAGATGAAGAATATGGGCGGCATGATGGGGATGCTGGAAAAGCTGCCCGGTGTCGGTCAACTGCCTCCCGATGCTTTGGCGCAGGTGCAAAACGGTAAGCTCACAGGTCAGATGGAGGCTATTATTAACTCCATGACGCCAGATGAGCGTAAGCGCCCGGACATGATCAAGGGCTCACGTAAACGCCGCATCGCCGCCGGTTCCGGCACTCAAATTCAGGATGTAAACCGCTTGCTGAAGCAGTTTACCCAGATGCAGAAAATGATGAAGAAAATGTCCGCCAAAGGCGGCATGCATAAGATGATGCGCGGCCTGGGAGGCATGTTGCCTCCGGGAATGAAATTCCCCGGTCGCTGATACAAAATGACCTTACCGGGAAGGTGCAAACCTTCCTTAGCTATTGTCCCGCTTGGGATAAGCTGTGAATGGGCGCTGTAAAATTAGCCGGGATCGGTTGCATTCGCCCGAAAGTCAGGTAAAATCTTCCGGCTTTCTATCTGGGACTCTTCGCGAACACGGGGTTCCAGTTTTTATTTTTGCTGAAAAGCAAATCATTAGAGGATAAAGAACGCATGGTTACCATTCGTTTAGCTCGTGGTGGCGCGAAAAAGCGTCCATTTTACAACATCGTTGTTGCTGATAGCCGCAATGCCCGTGACGGTCGTTTCATCGAGCGTGTAGGTTTCTTCAACCCTCTGGCCAAAGGCCAGGAAGAAACTCTGCGCCTGGATCTGGACCGTGTTGAGCACTGGGTTTCAAACGGTGCTGCAACTACAGAACGCGTAGCAAAACTGATCAAAGACGCTCGTAAAGCAGCTGCTTAATAGCGTTTAAGGTATAGATTGATGAGCAGTAACCCACAGCCAATCGTGTTGGGCAAACTTGGTTCCAGCTATGGCATTAAAGGTTGGCTGAAAATCACCGCCTATACCGATTCTGTTGAAGGTATTTTTGACTATTCACCTTGGCTCATTAAAGAGCAGGGCGAATGGCGTGAAGTGAAGGTCACCCAGTGGCGCTATCAGGGCAAGGCGGTTGTTGCCGCACTTGAAGGGGTAGAGACGCGGGAGCGGGCGCAGATGCTCACTAACTGTGAGATCGGCATACTGCCTGAGCAGATGAAAGACCTGCCGGAAGATGAGTTCTACTGGCGCGATCTTATCGGCTGCGAAGTGATCAACACCAAGGGCTACAACATGGGCAAGGTCGATCAGATCGTGGAAACAGGATCCAACGACGTCTTGCTGGTGAAGGCCAACGCCAAAGATAGCTTTGGCAAAGCGGAACGTATGATCCCCTTTGTCACCGAACAGTTCATCAAAGAGGTGAACGTTTCGGCGAAACAGATTTTAGTGGATTGGGATCCGGACTTCTGAGTCGAGGAAACAGCTTATGTGGTTAGGGGTAATCACCCTGTTCCCGGAGATGTTTCGAGCAGTAACAGACTTTGGCGTGACGGGTCGGGCCGTGAAGAATGGCCTGCTGGAAGTACAGACGTGGAATCCCAGGGATTTCACCCATGACAGACACAACACTGTGGACGACAGACCTTATGGTGGTGGTCCCGGAATGTTGATGATGGTTCAGCCCCTTCGCGATGCCATTCATGCAGCCAAGGCTGCGGCAGGTGAAGGAGCCAAGGTGATATATCTGTCACCTCAGGGACGCAAGCTGACTCAGCAAGGCGTATCTGAGTTGGCACAATCATCCAAGCTGATCCTGGTGTGTGGTCGCTACGAAGGTATCGATGAGCGCATCATTCAGACGGAAGTGGATGAGGAGTGGTCGGTTGGTGATTACGTGCTCTCGGGCGGTGAATTGCCGGCAATGACCCTGATAGATTCGGTTTCGAGACTGGTTCCCGGCGTGCTGGGCAAACAGGCCTCGGCAGAGCAGGATTCCTTCTCTGACGGATTATTGGATTGTCCTCACTATACCCGGCCTGAATGTCTCGATGGACTGGATGTTCCGGCGGTGTTACTCAGCGGCAACCACGAAGAAATTAGACGCTGGCGTCTACAGCAGAGTTTGATAAGAACACTGCAGCGACGACCAGAATTATTTGAAAATCTAGCTCTGACTGACGAACAGACGACTCTATTAGCGCAGTTCGTTGACGCAATGGACTCAGCCTAGTCGCAGCTCAGTTAATTCTAGAACGGAGTAAGTTATGAATAACATCATTAAAATGCTCAACGATGAGCAAATGAAAAAAGACGTACCTGAGTTCGGTGCCGGTGATACCGTAGTCGTTCAGGTTCGTGTTAAAGAAGGTGACAAAGAGCGTCTGCAGGCCTTTGAAGGCGTGGTTATCGCTAAGCGTAACCGCGGTCTGCACTCTGCATTTACCGTACGTAAGATCTCTAATGGTGAAGGTGTTGAGCGTGCTTTCCAAACGCACAGCCCACTGATTTCCAGCATCGAAGTTAAGCGTCGTGGTCGCGTTCGTCGCGCCAAGCTGTACTATCTGCGTGAGCGTTCAGGTAAGTCTGCACGTATCCGTGAGAAGCTGGCTACTAAGTAAGCCGCTACATAAAGACGCAAGTGTTCGCACAGAGACCCGCCTATATGGCGGGTTTTTGTTTTCTCTTTCTCTGCTCCACGAACTGGCGACAGCAGATTGCTATCGCGCAAGTCAGCCAAGCTCACAATCCTGCACGCCTGCACAGACTAAGTGCCCAGCCTATTGCTCCCACCTTTGCGACGACATGAAAATTTTTTCTGGTTTCGCCCTTGATCTCTTGGCCCAGTCTCGGCATAGTGTAATGCCGTAATGGTGTACCGCTACAATGATGCGATTAAGCAAGTCGCGCAAATTAATTTCAGGTGATCAGAATGCAGTCCAGTAATATAGAGAATGTGCACATCAGTGCCGAACAAGTCCTCATAACTCCCGAAGAACTCAAGCAGCAGTTGCCACTTTCTGATCACGGTTATCGCTATATTCTCAGTGCCCGCAAGACGGTTTCCGACATAGTTCACAAGCGTGACAACCGGGTGTTGGTCGTCACCGGCCCTTGCTCTATTCACGATATTGAGTCGGCCAAGGAATATGCCCTGAAACTGAAAAAGCTCCATGACGAGCTCAAGGACCAGTTTTTTATCCTGATGCGGGTCTACTTTGAAAAGCCCCGAACTACAGTGGGCTGGAAAGGGATGATCAATGATCCCGATATGGATGAGTCCTTCAATATTGAAAAAGGGTTGCGGATGGCGCGGGAGTTGATGCTGTTTCTGGCCGAACTCGAGTTGCCGGTTGCCACCGAGGCGCTGGATCCCATCAGTCCGCAATATATTTCCGAGCTGGTGACTTGGTCAGCCATAGGCGCCAGAACCACAGAATCACAAACCCACCGAGAGATGGCCTCCGGGCTTTCCATGCCGGTAGGGTTCAAGAATGGCACGGATGGCAATCTGGGGGTGGCCATTAACGCCCTCAAGTCGGCGGCCAGCAGTCACAGATTCATGGGGATCAATCAACAAGGGCAGGTGGCTTTGCTGCAAACCGCCGGTAACCCGGATGGGCATGTGATCCTGCGAGGTGGGGCGGGCCCCAACTATGACGCCGATTCGGTGGCCGAGTGTGAACGGCAGCTGCATGGTGCCGGGCTCAATGCCAGACTGATTATCGACTGTAGTCATGGCAACTCCAACAAAGATCATCGGCGGCAACTGCCTGTGTGCCGGGATGTATTTGACCAGATAGCGGCGGGCAATCGTTCCATCATAGGTTTGATGTTGGAAAGCCATCTGTTTGCCGGTAGTCAGGCCTGTGACAAGCCGCTTGCCGAGCTTGACTATGGGGTTTCGGTCACAGATGCCTGCATAGATTGGCAGGACACGGAGCAACTGCTCAGGCAAGGAGCGGCGCAACTGAGTTCTATTTTACCCACTCGCTTTGATATGCTCAGGGTGGCAAATGGCTGACGGAAGATTTGAGATGAGTGAGAAAACCACGGCAGAGCTGGAAAAGTTACGCGGACTGATTGACGGCGTCGACCAAGAGTTACTCAAGTTGCTGCGTCAGCGGCTGGATCTGGTGGCCCAGGTCGGCGCGGTCAAACACAACGCCGGCCTGCCCATCTATGCACCGCAGCGGGAGGCCGCCATGTTGGCCAAGCGCCGCGCAGAAGCCGAAAGTCTGGGAGTATCACCGCAGTTGATAGAAGATGTGCTCAGGCGCCTGATGCGGGAATCCTATCTCAACGAGAAGGATGTGGGTTTCAAGCAGGTGAACCAGGATATCAACAAGGTGGTGATCATTGGCGGTCGTGGTCAGTTGGGTACCCTGTTTGCCCAGATGCTGACACTCTCCGGTTATCCCGTGCATCTGCTCGATAAAGATGATTGGGATAATGCCGATGCTATCCTCGACGGGGCCGGTCTGGTATTGGTCACTGTGCCGATTGCCATTACCTGTGAGCTTATTCGCTCCCGTTTACAGCGTTTGCCCAAGGATTGCATTCTTGCGGATCTGACCTCGATAAAGTCGGAGCCGCTGCAAGCCATGCTCGAGGCCCACAGCGGGCCTGTGGTGGGGCTTCATCCCATGTTTGGCCCGGATGTGGGCAGCCTTGCCAAGCAGGTTGTTGTGGTGTGCCATGGCCGGCAGAGTGAGGCCTATGCTTGGCTGCTGGAGCAGATAGCTATCTGGGGAGCACGGCTGGTGGAAGCGGATGCCGGCAAACATGATAAAGCGATGCAACTGGTGCAGGCGATGCGCCACTTTTCCAGCTTTGTCTATGGCCTCAACTTGTGCCGGGAGCAGGCCGATCTCGATAGTCTGCTGCAGTTCAGCTCACCGATTTACCGGCTGGAGCTGGCCATGGTCGGTCGCTTGTTTGCCCAAAGCCCAGAGCTTTACGCCGATATCATCTTCGCCCAGCAGGAGAGCCTGGGTGCTATCTCCGACTATCTGGACAACTATGCCGGCGCTTTGGCCATGCTCAAGGCCGGTGACAGAGACGGCTTTGTGCGCCAGTTCCGGGAGGTGGCCGAATGGTTCGGTGACTTTGCACCACAGTTTCGCAGCGAAAGCCGCAGCATGCTGCAGTCGGTCAATGATATGAAGAGTCACTGATCTCAAGGTCGTCAACTCAGCCGACGGTGCAACGCGATTTATCCAAGGGAGCCTTCTAGGCTCCTTTTTCATTTGTATCAGCCAGATAGAAGTCAAAAAGCCATTTGTTCAGCAATCGCTTAAGGTGATCCCCTTCAAGCTTTACGACTCACGTTCTTTCGTCTGAGCGATGAAAGAGTACACTGATTTAAAACATGCAAAAATAAAGCATGATTAAAGGAGATATGCCGTGTTTTGTATTCAGTGTGAGCAAACCATTCGAACCCCGGCCGGTAATGGCTGCAGCTATGCCCAGGGGATGTGCGGTAAATTGGCCGCGACCTCGGATCTGCAGGATCTGTTGATTTACATGTTGCAGGGGCTGTCCGCCTATGCCGTCAAACTCCGGGAGTTTGAGGTTATCGATCCGCAAGTCGATACCTTTGTGCCCAAGGCATTTTTCGCCACTCTGACCAATGTCAACTTCGACGATGAGCGGATTAGCGAATATGCAAAAGAGGCTGCTCGCTTGCGAGATCAGTTAAAGCAGCGCTATCTGGAGCTTTGCGAACAAAGGGGCGTGACACCCGAGCCTATGTCCGCCGCGGCGACTCTGCTGCTGGGGGCGTCCAAGGCCGAGCTGTTACAACAGGCCAAAGTGGCTGCGCCAAACCGAGGTGATGACCTCAATGAAGATATTCTCGGTTTGCGACTCCTGTGCCTCTACGGCCTGAAAGGGGCGGCTGCCTATATGGAACACGCCCGGGTTCTGGATCAGACCAGCAGCGAAGTGGCCGGTCGTTTCCACGAAATCATGGCCTTTCTGGCGACCGACAGCACAGATGCGGACAAGCTGTTTGCCACCGCGATGGAGATAGGTCAGCTCAACTATTCTGTGATGGCTATGCTAGACGCCGGTGAAACCGCGGCCTTTGGTCATCCAGAGCCGACTCAGGTCAACACCAAACCGGTGAAGGGCAAGGCAATCTTGGTCTCTGGCCACGATATGAAAGATCTCGAGCTCATCCTGCAACAGACAGAAGGCAAGGGCATCAATGTCTATACCCATGGTGAGATGTTGCCGGCGCTGGCCTATCCCGAGCTGAAGAAATACCCGCATCTGCTGGGGAACTACGGCAGCGCCTGGCAAAATCAACAGAAGGAATTTGCCAACTTCCCCGGCGCCGTGGTGATGACCTCCAACTGCATTATCGATCCCAATGTCGGTCAGTATGCCGACCGCATCTTTACCCGCAGTATCGTTGGTTGGCCGGGCGTGACTCACCTGACCGGCGACGATTTCAGTGCCGTTATCGACAGGGCACTGGCGCTTGAAGGCTTTGCCTATGATGAGATCCCCCATATGATCACCATAGGTTTTGCCCGCAACGCTTTGATGAACGCGGCGCCTGCCGTGGTTGAAAACGTCAAGAACGGCAATATCCGCCACTTCTTCCTGATTGGCGGCTGTGATGGTGACAAGGCCGAGCGCAGTTACTTCACCGACCTTGCCAAGGCTGCCCCCAAAGACAGCCTGATCCTGACCCTGGGCTGTGGCAAGTACAAGTTCAACAAACTCGAGTTCGGCGATATCAACGGTATCCCCAGACTGCTGGATATCGGCCAGTGTAACGACGCCTACTCGGCGATTCAGCTGGCGCTGGCACTGTCTGAAGTTTTTGAGTGTGATATCAACGAACTGCCGCTGAGTTTGGTGCTGTCCTGGTTTGAGCAGAAGGCGATAGTGGTCCTGTTGACCTTGCTGTCACTGGGAGTGAAGAACATACGTACCGGCCCAACTCCGCCGGCCTTCCTGACCACCAATTTGCTGAAGGTACTGGAAGATAAGTTCGGCCTGCGCAATGTCGGCACGGTTGAGGAAGACCTGGAGGCGATTCTCGGCGCCGCTTGATGCGTATCTCTTGAGGCCGGAATGCCTGCGGCATTCCGGCCATTTCTTTCTCTGTAGAGGGAGTTTCGATGACACTCAATCCATTACAAGTTTCGCCGGCAATCAGTCAATATCAGGCTGGTCAATGGGTTCCCGGAGAGCTGCGGCTCATTTGTGTCGCCCGCTGGCAGGAAACCCCGGATGTGGTGAGTTTTCGTTTTAAAGCGGCCCAGCCGCTGTCTTTTCATTTCAAGCCCGGGCAGTTTTTGGCATTGCAATTGGAGATTGCCGGTGAGGAGTATCGCCGCTGTTATACCATCTCATCTTCGCCATCTCGGCCTAATTCTTTGATGCTGACCATCAAGAGGGTTGAGGGCGGCAAAATTTCCAACTACCTTATCGATAATCTTAAGCCGGGCCACAGCCTGATGGCTTCCGGGCCCTACGGCCAGTTCAACCTTATCGATATACCAGCCGAGCGCTACCTGTTTTTAAGCGCCGGTTGTGGCATCACGCCGATGTTTTCCATGAGTCGTTTTCTGACCGACAGTTATCTTGACAGCGATATCGCCTTTATTCACTGTGCCAGAAGCGAGCAGGATCTCATCTTCCGAGGCAGTTTGCGGGCCATGAACAGCCGTCACGATAATTTTAAGCTGGGCTATCTGCTGGAGCAGGGAAGTGAGACTGCCTCAGTCTCCGGGGACCTTGCCGAGTGCCCTATGTTACCGGGACGCCTGAGCTTGGCGGCACTGGAACAACTGGTGCCGGATTATCGCCAGCGCACCGTGTATGTCTGTGGCCCTGAGGCTTATATGACGGCCACAGAGCAGATGCTGGCGCAAGCAGATTTCGATATGACGCGTTTTCACAAGGAAAGCTTTGCTGAAAATACCTCGGCACCTGCGGGTGACGGTTCGGCCAATTACCGCATGAGTGTTGCCGGCCTTGAGCTCAGCATCAATGGCGATCAGACCCTGCTCGAAGCGCTGGAGTCTGAAGGTTTGCCCATTATTGCCGCCTGTCGCAGCGGCGTTTGTGGCTCCTGTAAGTGCCGGGTTGTCTCCGGTGAGGTGGAAAGCAGCAGCCAGCAGACACTCAGCCTGGATGAGATTGACTCAGGTATGGTGCTGGCGTGCTCCAGCCGGGTGAAGAGTGATATTCAACTGGAAACCGGCCCCTTCTAATTCTGTTTCCGGCATTGCAGAAGTGGCGATCTCACAGTATGGTTAAAGCAGGGCAAGAGCTTTGGGCCCTGCATTCCAGATGTTGGCCGGAGACAGACTATGACCAGCTTACCCTCAGAAGCATTTGCCAGTGAAGATCGCAGCATGGGCCATTTTTTATATGCGCTTATGTGTGCCTTTCCGTTGTTTTTCCTGCCTGTGATCCTGAGCCTGTTGATTAACTTAAGCCAAAGGCAGGTTGCACCTCTGTCGCTGCTGGGCTCTCACTTGCGCTGGCAAAGGCGCAGTATTATGGGTTTGGCACTGCTACTGGCTATGGGCTACTGGGTCAATCCGCTGTGGCTCAGCCTCAGCTTGTGCGCCCTGGGGGTTATCTGGTTCAGTTACCGGATCTTCAAGGGCTGGCTCAGCCTCACAGATGGACAAGCCATGTAGCTCTTGTCTGCTACCAGGGAAGCGGTCAGCCTGATCGCAAGGAAATATGACGGACTATCAACTCTTCTGTGTGCTGGCGGCGCTGGCACTGATTATCTCGCTGTTATCCAGCCGTTTTCACTCACTGCAAGAAACCATAGCCATTACAGGCCTGGCCATGCTCCTTAGCCTGATTATCCTGGTGGTGGGTAAGTTGTTTGAGCTGGATATCCATATCAAAACCATTTCGGTATTGCAGCGCCTCGACTTTCAGGCGCTGCTGCTGAACGGTATGTTGGGTTTTCTGCTCTTTGCCGGTGCGCTGCAGATAAGGCTCAAGGTGCTGGCAAGCCAGAAATGGGAAATTCTCTGTCTGGCTCTGCTTGGTACTGTGATTTCCACTCTGACAGTGGCGGCGCTTTGTTTCTATTTGATGCCGCTGCTGGGGCTGGTGCTGCCCTGGAGTTACTGCCTGTTGTTCGGGGCCTTAATATCACCAACCGATCCGATAGCGGTTTTGGCCATCTTGAAAAAACTCGGCGCGCCTGAGGATATTGCCATTCAGGTTGAGGGTGAGTCGCTGTTCAATGATGGCATTGGCCTGGTGCTGTTTGTTGCTGTCTCGCAGCTGGCTTTTTCCGCTGAGGCTCTGAGCCTGGCCGATGTCGGCGCGCTGTTTTTCCATGAGGCCGTTGGTGGCATTGCCTATGGCCTGGCGCTGGCCTTTGCGCTGCATCAACTGATGAAACTCACGGATGAAGAAACCCAGAGACTCTTGATTACTCTGGTGGTGCCGACCGCAGGTTATGTGATGGCAGAAAAGCTCTCGGTGTCCGGCCCTCTGGCCATGGTGGCCGCAGGAATCGTGCTGGGGAATTTCACCGTGCCAAAATGCTTTGGGGTCACGGGGAGAATATTGCTGCAAAGGTTCTGGGGCCTGCTTGAGCACTTCTTCAATTCGCTCTTGTTCCTGCTATTGGGGCTCCTGCTGCTGTTGACCCATCTGGATATGCAACTCTGGTGGTTTGTGCTGCTGAGTATCCCTGTGGTGTTGTTGGCAAGATGTGTCAGCGTGTACTTACCTTATCTGGGGTTCCGGCGTATGCGGCAATACAGCCAAGGCGCTGAGGGGATCCTGATCTGGGGCGGGCTCAAGGGCGGCCTGGCGCTGGCTATGGCCATGAGTATTCCGGCGGGGATAGTGCTGACCCCCGAGCTGGAGCTCAGGGATCTCTTGCTGGTAATGACCTATGCCGTGGTGGTCTTTTCTATCATGGTGCAGGGCTCAACGGTTTCCCGTTTGATCCGCCGCAGCCGCGAGGCGGCAGAGGCCGGTAAAGCCGCTGCCGAATCGACTCAGGCTGTCTGATACAGCTTGGCGATTAAGCCTGCATGTTGCTGTGGATGACGGACATCGGCTGCGATGATTAAACCATCTACGCCCAACGCCTTGATAGCCAAGGCCTGAGCCGTCAGTGTTTGCTCACTGCTGCTTGGGTTGAGGCACAGACTTGGATTTACCAATAGCGGTAAGTGGCTCTGGGTTTTTAGTTCCACCAGGGTGGCGAGGTCCAACACAAGTTGTTCTGGTTGATTCAATCCACTGACCCCCGCATCACAGAGGATCAACTGCTGATTCCCGCCGGCGAGCAGGGTATCTGCGCTGGTCAGCCAATCCTGTTGGCTGGCCATGGGATTACGCTCCAATATTACCGGCAGGTTCTGTCCGCCAAGCGCATTGAGCAGTTCTGTGTTGTACATCTGTTTACCGCTGAGCAGCAGAATGTCGGCTGCGGTCTGAGCCAGAGCCAGATCTTCTGCATGCTCCAAGGCAACAATGCTCTGCAGCCCGGCTTGGTTTAACAGGCTCTGCAACTTGGGCAGTTGCTGTTTGGCGTTGGGTTGGCGTGTCAGCGTGCTGAGAACCACCCCTTGAAATCCCGCTTCCCTGAGGGCCTTGGCGCTTGGTGCAAAGCTGTCTGCATCTATGGGGAGGTTCAGTTGCGCCAAGGCGGCGAACTGGCCTTGCCCCAGTTTGAGCTGGCCGCAACTAATTTCTGTGCTGGCCGGTTTATAGTGGCGGGAATGTCTCTGGGGTGACGGTTTGGCGCTGTCCTGCCTGGAACTCTCAGGTTCAATCAACAGTTGACTGTGACTCAGCTGGGTTGGCTCGACCGTCTCACAAGGGTAACAGCCAAGTACCTTGATAAAGCGGGTGAGCCGCTCAAGCTCGGCAAGTGCTTGCTGCATAGCTATGGATGCCAGATTGGCATCAACATCCAGATAAAACATCTCTTCCCAAGGCGTGCCCGGGATAGGGCGTGACTCCAGCTTACTCATATTGAGGTTGTGATCTTTAAGGATCAGCAAGGCTTCCACCAAGGCGCCTGGCTTCTGACCGGTTGCCATAATCAGAGTAGTCTTGGCCGGCAGTTGCTCCGGCACTTCTATCGCCTTGCGGGCCACTACGATAAAGCGGCTCTGGTTGATTTTTTGATTGGCCAGTTCCTGCTCCAGAGGTTCCAACTGGTAGAGGGCGCCGCCTTCACTGGAGCCGATAGCGGCCACAGTGTTATCGCCCTGGAGAACTTTTTCCATTGCCTCGGCGCTGCTGGCGCAATATTCCAGACGAAAGTCGGGATGGCGGCTCAGGTAGCGGCTACATTGGCTGATGGGTTGGGGGTGGGCGTAGACGGTTTTAATATCCGCAAGCTTGCTTCCCGCTTTGGCCAGCAGACAGTGGCCCACTTCTATGGTGGTTTCACCCACAATAGCCAGGCTGGTGTGCTGCAACACATCGTAGACTTCGTTGATGGAGCCGGATGAAGTGTTCTCTATCGGTAGAAAACCATAGTCGGCATGGCCGGACTCGACGGCCTGCACTATATCATCGAAGTTCTGACAACCCAGATCCTGCATTTCTACCTGACGGCGTTGACAATAGCGGCTGGCGGCCAGGTAGGAGTATGAGCCTCTGGCGCCCAAATAGGCGATGCAGTATTGCTGTTTCTGGGTTTCGGGATTGGCTCTGCCCTGTAGGTAGGCCTGCTGGTTCAGTACAGAATCTTCAATAATGGCCTGGTATAGACTGATGACATAGTGGGCATCCAGCCCCTGTTCCCGCCCTTGGCGAACCAGCCTTGCCAAGAGTTCTTTTTCTCTCTGGGTATCACGGATAGGGCGAATGTCCACCTCTTTGCTGCGGGCGACTTCCAGGCTGAGTTGCCGGCGTTTGGCCAACAGTGCCAGCAGATCCCTGTCCAGTGTGGTGATGTCATCCCTTATTCGCTCCAGCGATGGTACTTTGTTCATTCTGACCTCTAAACCAGTAATACTCAGTGCATGATACAGACAAAAAAGCCTCCCGGGTGGGAGGCTTGGCAATTTTCATTTTCGTTTTTACACGTCAGGGCCGCCTCCGGGAATGAGGTGTAAAAAAGAAAATAAAAAACGAGCGATTGAGGTATTTCATGGCATTTAAGCTAAAACTATCCCCTTGGGCTGTCAATCAAAAAATCCTTGGGTTCAGCAATGAAAAGCGCACCCGGAGGTGCGCTGGTTAGTGGGAGATTGAAATATCAAGCTGCGTAATCCTCCTTGTAATCATATTCGAACTCAGGTTCGGTGGCTTCGGTTTCCAAGGCACCACGCTGAGCTGCGGGTTTGTGGGTCAGGCGATTGAGCTGTTTTTCCAGCTTTTGTCCCATTGCATTTATGGCTGCGTAGAGATTTTCATGTTTCGCCTGGGCAAAAAGTTGTCCGTTGGCCAGTTTAATTGATGCTTCTATTTTAAAGAGTGGCCCTTCTGTGAGGATGATGACATGGGGATTAATCAACTGGGTATCGTAACGGTTCAGTTTGGCAAGGCGGCTCTCAACACGTTCACGGATAGCAGCTGTGACTTCAAATTGCTTGCTGGTGATCTTTAGCATATTGTCAAACCCTCTGTTGTTTCCTTGACTTCAGACTAACAATACCTGAGGTTAAAAATGTGATCCAGATCAATATTTGTGGCGAGTCAGAGAGCGTTTGTCACTTATTTGATCACTTAGACAAGTTTGGATAATTTTGCCCCTAAAAGCCTTGAACCCATGTCAATAAAGGGTCATATTCGATGAGATCACTGAGTATCAGTCCTTTCCGATTGCCTCCTTCCCTCGCTTTAAATATCATCATGTTTGTCATCTACAACTCTTTACCCTTATGCCGTTCGGGCCAAAACGGGTGATAACAGGAAGTACTTTATGAATAACAACGAAGTTAAAGTGAAGGTCTGGGATATACCTGTGCGGGTGTTTCATTGGGGTATGCTGCTGCTCTTGGCCGGGCTATGGTGGAGCGCCGATCAGGGGGAGATGAGTTATCACCAGTTGTTTGCCTATAGTCTGATGATCTTGCTGGTGGTGCGGCTTATTTGGGGCTTTATCGGCAGCGACACAGCCCGTTTCAGCCACTTTGTCCGTCATCCCCGCCAGGCATTGGATTATCTTGCCAAGATGCGGGCCAAGCAGGCTCCTCATTCTTTAGGGCATAACCCTCTTGGGGGTTATATGGTGGTGCTATTGCTGGTCATCATCAGTCTGCAATTGGTGTCGGGTTTGTTTGCCACAGATGAGATATTCACCGAAGGGCCCTTGGTCTCCTATGTCAGCGGTGAAACCGCCAGTTGGTTTACCTGGTTACACAAGAAGAATTTCGATCTTTTATTGATCCTTGCCGGTATTCATGTGGCCGCCGTCTTGTTGCACCGCTTCAAAGGTGAAAAGCTGGTGGGGGCCATGTTCAGTGGCTATAAGCGTTTACCTGCTGCAGAAGCACAGCAGCCCAGATTTGCGTCTCTGATGTTGGCACTGGTGCTTTTGTTGGTGGTTGCCGTGCCTGTGGTGCACTTCTTGATGATGCCTGTGATCGGCATGTTGTAAGCTTCCGAGCATTAAAAAAGCCTGCTTGATGCAGGCTTTTTTAATGGAATCGACGAAAGAGCTTAGTCTTTCTTGTAGACGTCGTGGCAGCCTTTGCAGCTCTTGCCAACGGCACCGAAGGCTTTTTTCAGCTCATTCTTGTCGCCACCTTTGGCCGCTATGGCCAGGGCATCGGCATTGGTTTGCAGTTCTTTGAACTTGGCTTCAAAGTCAGCCTTGTCAGCCCAAATCTTGGCCAGGGCTTCAGTATTACCCTTGTCTGAACCGTCGATAAAGCCTTCCAGTGGCAGTTTCGCCAGGGCGGCCACATTGGCTGCACGCATAGCTGCAACATCGGCGTCAAAGTCTTTCTTGCCTTTGAGCATGGCACCGATATCACCGAAGTTATAGGCCATCAGGCTGAAACCAGACTGACGGTACTGGATGGCATCATCGCTGCTTTCAAAGTTGTGGGCCTGAACAGCTGTAGCGCTAAGCGCCGCGGTGGCGGCTAACATCAGTAAGTATTTTTTCATTATCATTCTCACAAGTTTGTGCGTTAATGTGACATTGCTTGGCTATTGTACACATTTTGTGTGACAGAGGGAGTAGGCTTTTTCAGTTTACATGTAAAGTTTTGTCAGTAACTGGCTGCTAAAACACGACTTTTTTTCGCAGGAAAACGAGGCTATACTGTGTTCACGTACCATTACGTGAACACGAATGAGTTTATATGCGCCCAGATTGGATATCAGTACTGGATAAAGTGCTGGCCCATAACAATCCAGAAGATCTTAATTGCTTGTTTGAGCTGCTGCTGACCGATGATGAAAGACATGCCATCGCCGGCCGTTTGAAGGTGTTTCAGGTATTGCTTGAAGGGGAGATGAGTCAAAGACAGATAGCTGCCGAATATGAGGTGAGCATTGCGACAATCACCCGTTGCTCCAACTATTTGAAGCATATGCCCGCAGCGCTGAAAGAAAAGATCCGCGCCTTGATCCTTTGAGTTACATCAAGGGCTGTCGCGGCAATTTGTGGCGGCGGTAGAGGTGACGCTGACTCAGAATATAGCTTCCCCAGGCACAAATGAGCAGCCCCAGCAGTTGGTACACTTCCTTATCTGCAAATCTCAACAGCAGCATGCCCGACAGTAACCAGAGGAAAGGCAATCCTGCATACAGGGGTTCGGGCCAAAATCCTCCCCGTCGCAGGCGTTTGGGATCGCTGCGTCTGTGACTCGAACGCAAGTTGTAAATCCAGGCCGCGGCCAATATAAGCAAAACGGAACCCAGGATCCCAAGTAGGGGATCGAGTAGATAGAGTGCCAGACTACCGGTAAAAAAATACAGATAGGGCAGACTCTCATAGACCATTCTGGACAAGATCACGGGGCATTCCTTCGCATCCAGGTTATCTATTGATTCTAGTCCAAAGCAGGAGCCCCAGCCTTGTTTTCCAAAGTGGCATAAACAAAGAGTCCGGCGTTGGCCGGACTCTCGATTGATATCAGTAGTAGGCGTCGGTGTGACTGGCTATCAACCGCGGCAGCCGCAACCACCGTTACCGTCACAACCTTCTTTCTTGGTGCCTTCTTCGGCATCTGAGCTACAGCAACCGCCATGCTCGTGATCATGACCGCCGCAGCATCCGCCGTGATCATGGCCGTGACTACCGCAACCGCCATGGGCGTGGATATGGCCGTGGGCGACCTCTTCGGCCGTCGCTTCACGCACGTCCATCACTTCCACATTAAAGGTCAGTGATTGGCCAGCCAGAGGGTGGTTGCCATCAACGATAACACTGTTGTCCAGTACTTCGGTCACTTGTACCGGGCGCTGGCCCATTTCAGTTTCGGCGATAAAGCGCATGCCTGGTACTATGTCCTGGATATCGCCAAAGGCTTCCAGAGGAACTTCCTGACGCAGACCATCGTGGTATGGGCCATAGGCTTCTTCGGCTTCTATGGTCACTTCCAGCGTATCGCCTTTGCCTTTGCCTTCCAGTGCTTTTTCAAGTCCCGGGATCAGGTTTTCCATACCGTGGAGGTAGACCATAGGATCTGCCTCAAAAGAACTTTCTATCAACTGACCCTTGGCGTCAGTCAGGCGGTAGTGAATGGTAACCGCGCTGTGTTGGGTGATTTGCATATCGCCTCCCGTTCAGAATGTGGCCGCATGATAACGTGCTTTTTCCGCGCTGGCGATATCCGAGCGTTGCTTATGCCAACTGTTGCACAGAGTTTTGTCACCATGATGACATTTTGGGTTGGAAAGGCACTAAAAAAGCCATTATTTTTCAAACGTCTTTCCAAAAATCTTGACTTGAGTGTTTTTGAACCCTGTAGGCTTTCATCTTGGTGTGCTCGACGGTTCCTGCTTGGCTGATACTCAGCTTTTATTCAATACACTTTACGTCAAGGTTAATTGCAATGAGGAGATTTCGTTGATGCTTATCCAGTTAAAAACAGACTTTGGTGAGGCTTATTCAATGAGATTGCCATTTCATTAAAATTTTCATGAAAACGCCCCTTGACAAGGGCTACAAAAAAAAGCAATCCTGTTTGCATTGCTGTCATTCTCGGGCTCAACTCCTGAATGAACCGGCCTGAACACAAGAGAACGAAACGAGTATAGAAACCCAATGTATCAGCTAAGCTCAGTTGTAATTACCACCATTACAACCACCACCATTACCAGTGTGGGGGCGGGCTGACTATAGCCTGAAGAATTGCAAACAAGAAGCCCGCTCCCACCAAGGAGCGGGCTTTTTTGTTTCCTGGGCGGGCGCGGTATTTAAAGGAGAGATAGATGAAAGTAATGAAGTTCGGCGGTACCTCGCTGGCAAACTGGCAAAGGTTTGAAATGGCAGCAGAAATAGTTCTGACCAGTGCCAGAGAAGACCAAGTGGCCACAGTGCTGTCGGCTCCGGCAACCGTAACCAACAATCTGTTGGCCATGGTTGATATGGTATTGGCAAAGGGGGATGTCGACGAGGCCCTTGCCAAGGTGGCAGAGGTATTTGAAGCCTTGTATGCCGATGCATCTGTATCTCTCGCAGAGGAAGCAGGACAGCAGCTGAAGAAGGTATTGGCGCAGCAACTGGCGAGTTGGCAGGCAAAATTGGCTGGGGTTCAGCTTCTGGGGGAGTGTCCTGACAGTGTGCGGGCCGAGATCCTGGTAGCCGGGGAGCGACTCTCGGCAGCCTTGATGGTTGAAGTGCTCAAGGCCAAGGGAGTCAGTGCCGGTTTACTCGACCCGAGAGAATTATTCCTCGGTGTCGGCACACCACTGGAGTCTGTGGTGGATATTGCCGTCAGTAAGCCCAGATTTGCGCTGCTTCAGCTCGATGAGCAGAGAGTGTGGGTTATGCCCGGGTTTACCGCCGCCGGTGCCGATGGCAAGGTGGTGACTCTGGGGCGTAATGGTTCGGATTATTCGGCTGCAGTTCTGGCCGCCTGTCTGGATGCCGACAGCTGCGAAATCTGGACAGATGTCGATGGGGTCTATAATACCGACCCCCGGGTGGTTGCCGATGCCAAGCTGCTCTCCCAGCTCAGTTACCAGGAGGCGATGGAGCTCTCCTACTTTGGCGCCAAGGTACTGCACCCCAAGACCATTTCACCCATAGCCCAGTTCCAAATTCCGTGCTACATCAAAAACAGTTTCAACCCCCAGGCGCCGGGTACTCTGGTATCCAATCAGCCGGATCAGACCGGGTTGCAGGTCAAGGCGATCTCCAATCTGGATAACCAAACCATGTTTAACGTCTCAGGTCCGGGAATGAAAGGCATGGTGGGCATGGCATCGCGTATTCTAGCCTCCATAGCCAGATCCAAGGTTTCGGTATCACTAATCACTCAAAGCTCCAGCGAGTACAGCATCAGTTTCTGTGTGGCCACTTTGGATGCCCCCAGAGTCAAGTGGGCGCTGGAGCAGGAGTTTGAACTTGAGCTCAAGAGTGAGCTGTTGGAGCCGCTGGAGATGCGGGATCAACTGGCGATAGTATCCCTGATAGGTGACGGCATGCGTACCCACAAGGGCGTGGCCGCGCGCTTCTTTCAGGCTCTGGCCCAGGCCAGTGTCAATATCATTGCCATTGCCCAGGGTTCGTCCGAGCGCTCTATTTCTGCCGTGGTCGAGCAGCGCAAGACGCGTCATGCGGTGGCGGCCTGTCACCAGGGCTTTTTCGATGTGCAGCAGTATCTCGATGTCTTTCTGGTTGGCGCCGGTAATATAGGCGCAGGCTTGCTGGAGCAGATAAAACAGCAGGAAGCCATGCTCAAGGAGCAACATATCAGTATTCGGGTTTGCGCCATCGCCAACTCAGGCAAGATGTTGCTCGATGCCGCCGGTATCTCCCTGGCCGCTTGGCAATCAAAGCTCAACGATTCGCCCGTCGCCTTTGATCTGACAAAGATGTTGGCCTGGGCCAAGGAGCAGCAGTTGCTCAATCCCGTATTGCTGGATTGCACCTCTTCGGATGTCATTGCCGGCCGTTATCTGGACGTGATGAATGCCGGTTTGCACGTGGTGACACCCAACAAGAAGGCCAATACCCGTGAGTTGGCTTTTTACCGCGCGCTGCGGCAAACCGCGCTGGCCCAGCGGCGCCAGTTCCTTTATGAAACCAATGTCGGCGCCGGTTTGCCGGTTATCGATAACCTGAAAAAGCTGCTGTTTGCCGGTGATAAGCTGCTGCGTTTCCAGGGGATACTCTCGGGTTCGCTGTCGTTTATCTTCGGTATGCTGGATGAGGGGATGAGTCTGTCACAGGCCACGGCCATAGCCCGGGAAAAGTGCTTCACCGAGCCGGACCCCAGGGACGATCTCAATGGTATGGATGTAGCGCGCAAGGTGTTGATTTTGGCCCGGGAAGTGGGCTTGCCGCTGGAGCTTGATGATATTCAGGTGGAGTCTGTCTTGCCGGATGACTTCGATGCATCAGGCGATGTGGCCCAGTTTATGGCGGCTCTGCCACAGCTGGATGCCGCCGTTGCCGAGCGAGTCGCTGCCGCCCATGCCAAGGGTAAACGCCTGCGTTATGTCGGCCAGATAGATGAGTCAGGTTGCAGGGTGCGTATCGCCGAAGTGGCGGCTGATGATCCCCTGTTCAGCGTCAAAGGCGGTGAGAATGCGCTGGCTTTCTACAGCCGCTACTATCAGCCGATCCCCTTTGTGCTCAGAGGCTATGGCGCCGGTACTGAAGTCACTGCCGCCGGGGTGTTTGCCGACTTGCTCAGAACCCTCAACTGGACTCGGGAGGTCAGCGCATGAGTCAGTTTATTCCTGCCAATGCCCCCGTGACTGTCTATGCGCCCGCCTCTATGGGAAATGTCGGTGTCGGCTTTGATTTGCTGGGCGCCGCACTGGCACCCATTGATGGCAGTTTACTGGGGGATACAGTCACAGTGGGCGCCGCGCCTTGCGGCGTTTCTCTGACTCAACTTGGCCCCTGGGCTCATAAGCTGCCGCAGGAGCCGCAGCAGAATATTGTCTATCGCTGCGCCGAGTTTTTCCTAGGTGAGGCCGGGATCAATCAAGGCGTTTCCTTGACCCTGTCCAAGAATCTGCCGGTTGGCAGTGGTCTTGGCTCCAGCGCCAGTTCAGTGGTGGCAGCGCTCTATGGTCTCAATGAATATTTCAGCCGTCCCTATGATGAGCAGGCCTTGCTGGCGTTGATGGGGCGTTTTGAAGGGGAGATCAGCGGCTCGGTGCACTATGACAATGTGGCGCCTTGCTATTTGGGTGGATTGCAACTGATGCTGGATTTACCCGGGCGTATCTGCGAACCCTTGCCGGCCTTTGATTCTTGGTACTGGTTGGTGGCCTATCCCGGGATTTCATTGTCGACGGCGGCCATGCGCGCCTTGATGCCGAACCAATATGACAAGGGAACCTGCATAGAATTTGGTCGCAATCTCAGTGCCTTTGTCCACGCCTGTTACCGCCAGGATGAGGCGCTGGCGCTGACTGTGCTGAAAGACGTGTTGGCCGAACCCTATCGGGCCGAGGCTATCCCCGGGTATCTGGCGGCGCGGCGCGGATTGTCTGAGCTGGGTATGTTGGCCACCGGGATTTCCGGCAGCGGCCCAACCCTGTTTTCCATCAGCGCCGATCTGGCCCGCGCCGAGCAGGCCAAACGCTACCTGGAACAACATTATTTAACCGAAGCGGGCGGCTTTGCTCACATCTGCCGCCTGGATATGCAAGGCACCCGGGTATTGTCCTGAAACGCATTTTCATCCAAAAAAGAATTTAAGGCATCAATATGGAACTCTATAACCTCAAGCACCCGGCACAGCGGGTAAGTTTTACTGAAGCGCTCAAGCTGGGTCTTGGCATGGACCGAGGGCTCTTTTTCCCAACCCGGATCCCGAAACTGGCAGATGTCGATGCCCTGTTGGCTCTGCCTTTTGTCGAGCGCAGCAAACAGATACTCGGTGCTTGGCTCGCCGATGAACTGGGGCAGGACTGTGTCGATAAACTGGTGGAGAAGGCGTTTAATTTCCCTCTGCCGCTGGTGCAGGTGGATGAGCAGCGCAGTTGTCTGGAGCTGTTTCATGGGCCAACCTTGGCTTTTAAAGACTTCGGTGCCCGCTTTATGGCTCAGTGTCTCAACCAGCTTGGCGGCTCAGAGCCACTGACCATTTTGACCGCTACCTCAGGGGATACAGGCGCAGCGGTGGCCGATGCCTTCTTTGGCCTGGATAAGGTGCGGGTGATGGTGCTCTATCCCAAAGGCAAGATCAGCGAGTTGCAGGAGAAGATGTTTGCCACTCTGGGCGGCAATATTCACACAGTTGCGGTCGAAGCCGACTTCGATGCCTGTCAGCATTTGGTCAAGCAGGCCTTTGAAGACAGTGATATTCGTGACGGTTTACACCTGAACTCGGCCAACTCCATCAACATCAGCCGTTTGCTGGCGCAGATCTGTTATTACTTTGAAGCGGTTGCCCAGCATAGAAAGCAGCATCAATCGGCGCCGGTTGTCAGTGTCCCCAGTGGTAACTTTGGTAACCTGACTGCGGGTCTGCTGGCCAAAGCCATGGGATTGCCCATCAAGCGTTTTGTGGCGGCCACCAACAGCAATGATACTGTACCGCGCTATTTGAGTTTTGGTGATTGGGCACCGCGGCAGACCGTTGCGACCATGTCCAACGCCATGGATGTGTCCGAGCCGAGCAACTGGCCCAGAGTGGAAGCGATTTTTGCCGAGATGAAATGGCCGCTGTCTGACTTGTCCGGCTTGGCGCTGTCCGAGGGGCAAACCCGTCAGGCCATGTTAGCGCTTGAGCAGACAGGTTATCTGGCCGAGCCTCATGCGGCGGTGGCTGCCGAGGCACTGCGTTTGTCATTGAAGGAGGAAGAGCAGGGGATCTTTCTGGCAACCGCGCATCCGGCCAAATTCAAGGATGTGGTCGACCGCGAGTTGAACACCAGTCTGCCACTGCCTCAGGCATTGCAAAGAGTGGCAGATAAGCCGCTGCTGTCGGCTGTTCTGCCGGCCGATTTTGATAGCCTTAAACAACACATGTTTGCGGTATTGAACTAAGGCCTTGGCTCAGTTCTTGGTTCAGCCCTTGGAGGTCGATAGGGCTGCCAAGGATTGAATTTAGTGCAGCAATTATCCCCAAAGCCGCAAATAATGCGGCTTTTTTACTGGGACGGTAATGATATTGAATAGGCGGTTTAGCGGCTAAGGCTGTTCAGCCAGGCAATTTCTTCGGGCCAGATCTCCGGGCGTATGGTTTCCAATATTAAGGGTATCCCCTTGGTGGCGGGGTGGCCGAGAATATACTCGAAAGCGGTTTTGCCTATTTCGCCCATGCCCAAGGAGTCGTGGCGGTCGACCCGGCTGCCGAGTCCCGTCTTGCTGTCGTTGAGGTGCATGCCCTTGAGGTATTGAAAGCCCACGATACGGCCAAAGGCGTCAAAGCTTTCCCGGCAGCTTTCCTGAGTACGAATGTCGTAACCTGCGGCAAACATATGGGCGGTATCCAGGCAAACGCCGACTCGGGATTTATCCTCAACCCCATCTATTATCTGCGCCAGTTGTTCGAAGCTGTGTCCCAGGTTGGAGCCTTGTCCTGCGGTATTTTCGATGACGGCACAGACGCCATCACAAGCTGCCAATGCGAGGTTGATTGAATCGCTGATGTTACGCAGACAGTGGTTTTCACTTATCTGTCGCAAGTGGCTGCCAGGATGAAAGTTCAGCAAGGTTAATCCTAACTGTTTGCAACGAAGCATCTCATCGACAAAGGCATCGCGGGATTTTTCCAGCAGCAAGGGATCCGGGTGTCCCAAGTTAATCAGATAGCTGTCGTGGGGCAGAATCGCCTCGGGTCTGAACCCCAACTGTTGGCAGTTTTCCTGAAAGGCCGCGATGGACTGCTCGGTTAAAGCTGCTGCCTGCCAGCGCCGTTGATTCTTGGTAAACAGTGCAAAGGCACTGGCTCCTATCTTGTGGGCATTGAGCGGAGCATTTTCCACGCCACCCTGAGCGCTGACATGGGCACCAACCCACCTTTCCTGAATCGTCACCCAGACTCCTCTATAGCGTTTGGCAAGCTGGATAAGTCGCTAATATTGCAAACTTGTCTATGCTTGAATGACTGAAAAACAACGGAAAGGGACTTTAACGTGTTTTCCTCTGAGGCTCAAACCGAATTCCCTGGCGACTGGTCCCGACTGCTGATTGAACTGGCTAAATTGCAACTGGGTTTGACCCAGGGACAGGACGTATTGCCGGCCCTGTGCCAGACTCTGGTACAGGCCTCAGGGGCCGAGGCCTTGCTGATGGTGGAACGCTCCGAGTTGGGCGCCAACGATATACCGGAATCAGTCACCTGTTGGTGTCGGGATCCGGTTATCTATTTGACGCTTTGGAGCAGTGTTAATCAATGGGCCAAAGAAGCGAGCCAACAAGAGCTTCATCAATGGCTGAAGTTTACCGTCTGGCCAATCAAAGATTCAGAACTATTGCTGTTTTTCCACTCATCGGCTCCCGGTTGGTTTGAGTCTTTGGCCTCATGCCAGGCCAGTATCGGTCCCTTGGTGGGGGCCATCTATCAATGTCAGCTCAGCCGCTGTTCATCACAGTCGGCAGAGGATGAACTCTGCTTCAAGGCCGTTATAGACGGTGCCGACAGTTTATTACTGCTATTTAGTCTCGAACCTGAGCGAGAGCTTATCCTTTACGCCAATCCGGCGGCCACGGCTGTGACCTTATATGCCAACCGGGAGTTGGTGGGCGCCAATTTAACCGGCCTGTTGTTTGAAGGCGAAGAAAGTGACTCCTTTAGGGAGCAGTTGCGCCGCAAGGGCAGTTATAGCGGGGAAATTTGGTGTCATAAGGGCGATGGCGGCAGGGAGTTGTTGCATCTCAATTGTTACTGTATTTCCCGTAACCGGCGTATATACGCCGTTATAGGTCGCGATTACAGCGAGCAGCATCAGTTACAGCAGGCCGTGGCCAGAACCCAGAAGATGCAGGCCATAGGGGAGTTGGTCGGCGGCATAGCCCACGACTTCAACAATATTCTCGGGGTATTGAAGGGCAACCTGGAGTTAATGCAGCTTAAAACCTCTGAGCCCAAAGCTGAAAAATACCTCAATACCGCCTTTAAGGCCTGCCAGCGAGGCACAGATCTGACCCGCAGACTGTTGTCGTTTTCGCGCCAGGAGCAGTTCAATGCCGAGCCTTGCCAGGTCAATGAGGTGATTGAAGGTTTGCAGGAGTTGTTTGCCAAGTCATTGACCAGTCAAATAACGCTGAGTATTGAGCTGGCACCGGATAACAAACCTGTGATGCTCGACAAAGGGGAGCTTGAAGACGCCTTATTGAATCTGCTGCTCAATGGTCGCGATGCCATGGAGGGCAAGGGAGAACTCAAGATACGTACCGGCAGTTGCTATTTGAGTGGTTATCTACCCGGGATCGCCATAGGCAAGACCCAGGTAGAGCCCGGGCATTATGTATGGATCAGTGTGATTGATGGCGGCAGTGGTATTCCTGAAGCCTTTCAGGACAAGGTATTCGACCCGTTCTTCACCACCAAGGACAAGAGTAAGGGCACTGGTCTTGGACTGGCCATGGTGTACGGTTTTGTTAAACGTTCCAAGGGCTATATCGCCATCCTGAATACGGGAGTTGCCGGCACTGAATTCAGATTATGGTTCCCGCAGAGTCGTAAGTTGGCGACTGAGCCACAACTCAGTGCCCATACGGGGGAATTGCCCAGAGTCAGGCGTCCGATAAAGGCGATAGTGGTGGATGATGAGCCTGAGATGCTGGAAGTGATGGCCGACTATTGCGACCTGCTGGGGATAGAGGCGGAGCTGTTCCACGACCCCATCACAGTGCTGCAACGCTACGAGCAGCAGCGTTGTGATGCCGAGCTTCTTATCACAGATGTGTTGATGCCTGGCGGTATCAACGGCTATGAACTTGCACAAAAACTCAATGTTAAACACTCACTGCTGGTGTTGCTGATCTCCGGCTTTATTCAGGACATAGGTATTTCCAGCGCCGATGAGATGCCGTTTCCGGTACTGCATAAACCCTTTGATCTGACAGGATTGATTCTGGCACTCAAGCAGGTGGGAATTAGATTTGCTGATGACAGTAAGGGAGAGTTATGGACAATTTAACTGTCTGGGTAGTGGATGATGATGTTGATTATCTGGCTTTGATAGAGGAAGTCTTACAGGATGATTACTCAGTCCAAGTGTTTGATTCGGCAGCAGCATATTTGGCGGCGTTGGAGTCGGCGACACCGGAAATTATCCTGATGGATATCAATCTGCCGGATTCCAGCGGTGTGGAGTTATGTGCTCACTTGCAATCACAGGGGCGAGAGGCGTCAGTGGTATTTGTTTCCGGTATGAATACCCTCAATGAGCGCCTCAAGGCCTATGAGGCCGGGGCGGTAGACTTTATCGCTAAACCCTTTGAGCTGAAAGAGCTGTTGGCCAAGGTACGCAGTGTGGCGCAATATCAACAGCGCAAACAGTCTCTGATGCAGGCCGAGTCCATGTCGAGAAATATGGCGTTTCAGTCCATGAGTGAATCGTCCCAATATGGCTGCGTGCTGCAATTCTTCCGCCAATGTTTTCTTTGTAACAACTACCGTGCCCTTGCCGATGCCTTTTTTGAGCTGATGACTCAGCTCAACCTCAATACCTGTCTGGAAATACGCACAGACAGTGCCGAATATTTTGTGCCGGACAATACCCAGATAAGCCCGATAGAAGCCAATATCTTTGAACTTTTGGACAAACAGGGACGCCTGTATGACTTTGGCAACCGAACCATGTGCAATGACAAGCATGTGTCATTCTTGATCAAGAATATGCCGGTCAAGGATGAGGTGCTCTACGGCCGCCTCAGGGATGTGATTGCCGTTGTGGTCGAAGGATTGGAGGCCAGGGTATTGGACATAGAGCGCCAGCAGATGCTGCGACGGGTGATGGATAGGTTACACCTGTTGATGAAGCAGTTGGGTGATTCCATGCAGCAACAGGATCAGCGCTTCTGCGATACCTTATCGGGGATCACTACTGAAATTCGCAGCAGCTTTCATGTGCTGGACATGACAGAAGAGCAGGAGAGTTATTTTACCTCCATGGTTGAGCGACATCTGCGCGAAGCCAGCTCTGCCGGTGAAGCCTTCAATCGTATCCGTGGCTCTCTCAAAGAGATGCTGGTGATGATGGAGGAAAGCCAGGGGTGCTGAGGCGCTTGGCCCGCTTTTCGGGCTAGCAGCGTAAGGCCATTGAAGATTATACAAGGTGCTAATTTATGAATTATTGATTTAGAAGGTTATTTTCCTTGATCTTTATCATGTCCCCGGAAAACATCTATGGTTAGTATTGAGTAATATTTGGCCTGTTTACTACTATTACCTAGAAAGGCCCGACTCAAAATGGAGTGCCCTATGCTGCAAAGATTGATGAATGACCACAAGCATATTGCCATATTGCTGAAGTTGCTGAAGGGGAAATACCTGAAGCTGGCCGAAGGTGAGCACGTCAATTTTAATCTGGTTCGGGATGTTGTCGAATATATGCAGGGCTATGCCGAGCACAGCCATCATCCACTCGAAGACATCATTTATGACTATTTCCTTATCAAAGAGAGCCGTACCGAGCCGACCCGGCGTCTTGAGGAAGAGCACCAAAAATTGATTGAAGCTTCATCGGCCTTGATGGCGACACTCAACCTGATCCTGAACGATGTGGTGGTGGCCAAGGAAAAACTGGTTGCTGAATTGAAGGGATATGTGGATTTGCAGGAAAAGCACATGCTGTATGAAGAGCGGGAGATCTTTCCTTTGCTTGCCAAGAGCCTGAAGGATGAAGACTGGCAGAAGATCCAAAGCATGTGTGAGTTGAAGCTGATAGAGGATCCTTTGTTCAGCAGCGATGATAACCAGCTATTCGACGAGCTGAGAAGCTATATTCAAACCGCAGACAGATAACCTTGTGGGAAGCAGACATTAAAAAAGAGCGCTTGGCGCTCTTTTTTAATGTCTCTCATATTCAGAGGAGGCTGTCGATATCATAGTCAAAACTGCTGTCTATCTCCTGTAGTTCCTTCAACAGACGATGTTTATCTTTCAGCGCTTCGATTTCACGCCATTTGCGCTTCTTGTTGGAGCTTCGAGAGCGGCTTGGTCTTTCAACGACTTCATCTAGCGCACTACCATAATCCAAACGATCCATGGCAACCTCCTGTTGTTGTATGTTTTATCAACATTTAAATATCATACTTGGCAAACAGGGTGCAAGAAGAATGTTTCTATTTTGTTAAACTTGAGTGGTACTTTGATGAAGGCGTATAGACAAGATGGCGGGCAAAAAAATACCAGCCAGTGGAGCTGGCTGGTATCTGTTGATTTACAAGGTTAACGGGCTAGATTTTTCCTTGTCTGAAGAGGTTGATCAGGGCATTGCTGGAAGCATCCAGATCCTGGCTGTTTTGCTCTGCGCCGATACGCGACAGCACTTCATTCCCCAGCGTTTTACCCAGCTCAACTCCCCATTGATCGAATGAGTTGATATCCCAGATAGCCCCCTGAACCAGGGTTCTGTGTTCGTAAAGAGCAATCAAGGCGCCCAGGGTTATTGGGGTCAGCTTGTCCATCAACAGGGTATTGCTCGGCTTGTTGCCTTCCATGACCTTATGTTTGGCAATAAGCTGTTTCTCAGCCTCTGAGAGTGGGCTGTCGGCCAGTTCGGCCAAGGCTTCATCGAAGGTTCGTCCTTGCATTAGCGCCTGGGTCTGACCAAAACAGTTTGATGCCAGCTGAGCGTGATGCTCACCGATAGGATTATGGCTTTGCAACGGCAGGATAAAGTCTGCCGGGATCAATGCCGTACCTTGGTGCAACAGCTGGTGGTAGGCGTGTTGGCCATTGGTGCCTTCTCCGCCCCAAATAACCGGCCCTGTGCTGTAATCCACTGAATTGCCGTCCAGAGTGGCGGACTTGCCGTTACTCTCCATATCCAGCTGCTGGAAATAGGCCGGAAGCCCTCTGAGGTAGTGATCATAGGTCAACACCACGTGGGACTGGGCATTGAAGAAATTGTTGTACCATACAGAGAGCAGGCCCATGATCACCGGCATATTCTGCTCAAGAGGTCTGGATGCGAAATGTACATCCATTGCTCTGGCGCCGGCCAACAGTGCCTTGAAGTTATCCATGCCTATCAGGGCGGCTATGGGCAAACCTATGGCCGACCAGAGAGAATAGCGCCCGCCAACCCAATCCCACATGGGGAAGATGTTGTCTTCATCTATGCCAAACGCCGTTGCCTTGGCGACATTGGAGGTAATTGCCGCAAAGTGCTTGCTAATATCTTGCTGTGAACCGCCTTTGGCCAGGAACCACTCTTTGGCGCTGAGGGTGTTGGTCAGGGTTTCCTGAGTGCCAAAGGATTTTGACGACATCAGGAACAGGGTGGTTTCAGGATCCAGCTTCTTCAGTTTTTCACTGATGGCCGTGCCGTCGACATTGGCGACGAAGTGACACTGTAGCTTACCGTTCCAATAGGGACGCAGGGCCTCGGAGATAATCTTGGGGCCGAGGAAGGAACCGCCAATTCCGATGGAGACAAGATCTGTGATCTTCTTGCCGGTATAGCCGCGCCACTGACCTGAATAAAGCGCCTCGACAAAAGCCTCCATTTGAGCCAGGGTTTGCTGAACTTCAGGGACTACATTGACGCCATCGACGCGAATATCCGCATCGGCCGGCGCTCTCAGAGCTGTGTGCAACACGGCACGCTGCTCCGTAGTATTGATTGCTTCGCCGGCAAACATAGCCGCTATTTTTTGCTTAAGTCCGGCTTCACGGGCGAGTTTGAGCAGCTCCTGCAGCACGGCATCAGTGAGGCGGTTCTTGGAGTAATCCAACAGCAGTCCACAGTCTTTGAGCGACAGCTGTTCAAAGCGCTGCGCGTTTTCGGCAAAGAGTTCACGCATGTGAGGCAGGTCTGCACTCATCGCCTTGAGAGCCTGCCAGCTAGCGGATTGAGTCAAATGTGTCATGAGTTGTCCCTGATCTTCAATTTCAGCACAGACCTTGTTTAGCTCAGTTTAGCCTTGAGCATGGTCTCGAGTTTGCCCTGATCTATGGCAAAGTTACGGATACCTTCAGCCAGTTTTTCCACTGCCATGGGATCTTCGTTGAACTCCCAGCGGAACTCAGCCTCGGTCAACGGCTTGGGTGGTTCTTGGGTTTCAGTGGCAGGTTGCAGCTTGGTCACTATTTGGGTGTCTGAGTTGGCCAGTTCTTCCAGCAAAGATGGGCCTATAGTCAGGCGATCACAGCCGGCGAGCTCAATGATTTCACCTGTGTTACGGAAGCTGGCACCCATAACCACTGTCTGATAACCATGCTGTTTATAGTAGTTGTAGATCTGGGTTACTGAGACCACGCCTGGATCTTCACTGGCGCTATAGTCCTTGCCGGTGTTCTTCTTGTACCAGTCGAGAATACGGCCGACGAAGGGCGAGATCAGGTAAACTCCGGCTTCGGCGCAGGCTCTGGCCTGGGCGAAACTGAACAAAAGTGTCAGGTTGCAGTTGATACCGTTTTGCTCCAACTCCTTGGCGGCACAGATGCCTTCCCAGGTGGAAGCCAGTTTGATCAGAATGCGTGACTTATCGATACCGGCTGCTTCATAGAGCTTAACCAGCTTATAGGCTTTGGCGATGGAGCCGGCTTTATCGAATGACAGGCGGGCATCTACTTCGGTTGAAATACGTCCCGGTACCAGCTTGAGAATTTCCACCCCTATGTTGACCGCCAGCTTGTCTGCGGCGTCTTCCAGTTGTTGCAGCGGATCCTGGCTCTGAGATTTGGCCCAGGAAATAGCATCATCGATCAATGGGGCATACTCAGGGATCTGAGAGGCTTTAAGGATCAGTGATGGGTTGGTGGTGGCATCTTGCGGATGATAGAGCTTGATCGCCTCGATGTCGCCGGTATCAGCAACTATGGTTGTAACGGATTTGAGTTGCGTGAGTGTGTTTGCCATGAAAAACATCCTTCTCAGATTGCGGCCGTTTACGCGGGGATTGCATGACGCTATTAAAAGCGATTTTGCCCTCGTTTCCAACCAGGATTGAAAAAAAATTACAAAAATGGTGAGAAATTGTCAATGAGGGCCGTTTTCGGTTAAAGGAAGTGTACTCCCATAGCCGGGGGAATTCTAATGACACAAAGGCTGAAAACAAAAAAGTCGCTGCAGGGCAGCGACTTTTCCAGAAGAAGTTCAGCTTACTTCAGCAGAGCTTCTTTTTCTTTAAAGCTCATGTGAGCTTCAATACGGCGGTTAACCTTGTTGGCTTCAGCAGAAGAACCCTGCATCAGCGGCTGGCTTTCACCGTAGCCCTTGGCGTTGATACGGCTGGCATCGATGCCATACTGGTCAACCAGTACTTTGGCAACTGCGTCGGCACGTTTCTGAGACAGCCACTGGTTGTAATCGGCTTTACCAGGCAGTGATGCGTGGCCGGCGATTTCCAGATCGGCTTTAGGGTACTTGTTCATGAAGTCAGCGACTTTCTGGATTTCAGCCATAGAGTCGGCTTTCAGTACAGATGAGTTGTTATCGAACTCAGCCTTAACTTCCAGCTTCTCCAGCTTCTCAACATAGATAGAGCAACCGTTGGCGTCTACTTTGTGGTTAGCTGGTGTGTTTGGACATTGGTCCATATCGTCGTTGACACCGTCGTTGTCGCTGTCAACTGGCTCTATGACTACTGGCGCTACTGGAGCAGGCTTTGAAGTGCTGCCGAAACGGTAGCTCAGTTCAAGACCCCAGTAGTTGCTTTCCATTGCCAGAGTGTTCCACTTTTCTTCGTCGAGGTTTTCATAACGACGATACTTGGCGGCCAGTTTCAGGTTCTCTGTGATGTTGTAACCGATACCGGCACCGAAGTAAGGTGCAACACCACTGTCACTGTAGTACTCGCTACCCCATTGTCTGTTGTTGGAAATGTGGTAGTTCATGGCACCGGCTTCAGCAGACAGGCTCCATTTGTCGGCGAAAGGCCAGAAAGCCACCAGGCCCAGAGTGGCGCCCTTGGCACCTACGTCATTGAGCTTGTTGGCATAGTCGGTCCATTCGGCACGACCCAGGTCACGATAACCCAGTTCTACACCAAAGTAATCGTTGAACAGGTAACCTGCAAACACGTCCCATGCATATGGATCGTCTTCACCACAGGTTTTCATGGTTTTCTGATCGCAGTTAGGTTCGTAGTTATTTACACCGAGGCCCGCACCCACATACCATGGGCTGAGCTCGTCTGCTGCAGATGCTGCAAAAGGCATCATAGATGCGAGCAACAATACTTTAAATGTCTTATTCATCATGTTCTCCAAGTCCATTGCTATTCAATTACCCAGATGTCCCGTATAGGAAACATGACTAGCACTTAATGTGGGATTTCCTTTAGTGTTTTAGCTAGCTGGGTCAATTATCCATTGAAAAAAAGCAATTTTCCACTTATCGACCAATAAATTTATTGTTCAAGATTTGCTCTTGGGCTTTGCTTAACAATTTAAAATAAAGAAAAAGCGCCTGTTTGAAGGCGCTTTTTTTATTTTTGGCAAACAATTTTATAACTAAATTATTTGTCTATTGTTTAGCTAAGGTTCAGCTTAACGGGTCCAAATCCAGTTCTCGATATACTCAGGATCCACACCATTGGCCTTGATATAATTTCTATGATCAACCAAGCGTTGTAACATATCTGTGGTAATCGCAACGTGGCGGGTTTCATCGATAACACCTTGCTGGAATAGTTTGTAAGCCATGTCTATTACCAGGTGATAACGGGAAGTACCGTTACGAACACCCATATCAAATGGTGTGGTGGTTGAACCTTCCTCTTCATAACCTTTAATTCTGAATCTGTGACTACCTTTGTAATCGAAGATCAGTTTTTTGATGGTGTTTGGATAACCGTGATAGTTAAATACCACACCTTTATTTTCGGTGAATATCTCATCCATCAACCAAGGTTTTTCCTGGAACTTGAGGCTACCCAGACCACTGCTGTGTAATTCAGTGACGCTGACAAAGCGGATACGCACTCTTGGCAGGAGTTCACGAATTAATACCAATGCCGCCATACACTCCTGAGTGACATAGTCACCACAGCCAGCCAGGACGACATCAGGGTTTTCATCAGAGGCAAAGTCCCAGACCATTACACCGTCTTTGGCTTGTTTACGGGCTTCATCAAGGCTCAGCCATTGAGGCAGCTCTTTCTTACCGGCGACCAGAATGTTCAGTTTGTCGCGGTCGGCGAAAGCGCGTTCTGTGTAAACCAGAGTGGTGTTGGCATCCGCGGGCAGATAAGCCGAGATAATCTTCGGATGTTTCTCAAGCATGGCGCCCAGGAAAGAAGGGTTCTGGTGAGAGTAACCGTTGTGATCCTGACGTTCCAGCAGAGAGGAAAGCACCACGTTGCAAGCCGGCAGCGGCTTACGGAAGTGAACCCCTTGGCTGGCATAGACATACTTACAGTATTGGTCGGCCATGGAAGACACTACCTGAGAGAAAGACTCATAGGTAGGAAACATGGCGTGACGACCGGTAACTGTGTAGCCATGCATCATGCCGAACAGCAGGTTTTCAGACAACAGCTCCATGACCCGACCATCGCGGCTCATATCTTCATCCCAGCTTTCAATCGGCCATTGCCAGGCGCGATCAGTCGCTTCGAACACGGCTTGCAGCTGGTTGGAGTAAGTTTCGTCAGGGCTGAAGATCCGCAGGTTGCGCTGATCTTTATTGAGGCGGAAGGCTTCGCGCATCCACTGACCCATTTTCAGCATGGAATAACCACGATGACCTCTTGGGACTTCGGGGCCATAGGCCAGTTTTTCCAGATCAGGATTGCTGAGGGCGCGCACTACTTCACCACCATAGCTCATCTTTTGACGGCCACAGCAGAGTTCTGCAGGGGGCAGCAGTGACTGGATGTCTTTGTCGAAGACAATCTGGTTCTGCTCATTGATGGAGTAAAGTTCAGAGAACTTGTAACTGTCGAGCCAGCCATCCAATGCGGCCAGATGACCTTTGTCGGTGGCACACTTATTGACAATTACCTGGTGAGACTCGCAGTTGCCTTCGAGTTTCTTGCCATCGTATTCGGGAACGCCGGTCCAGCCTTTGGCGGTGCGCATCAGGATCACCGGCCAACGTGGCTTGACCACATCTTCGCCGTTGCGGGCACGTTTCTGGATGTCGTTGATCATCTCATAAGCCGTATCCATCGCTTTGGTCATCTGCAGGTAGACATCTTCTTCCTGCTCGCTGTCCACTATGATGGGGTGATAACCCAGGCCTCTGAATTCAAGTTCCAGTTCTTCGTGGCTCATGCGTCCCATACGGGTTGGGCCGGAAATCTTGTAACCATTAATATGCACTATTGGCAGTATGGCACCGTTGGTGGCAGGAGAAACCAGACGGTTGGCATACCAGGAGGCAGCCAGTGGACCGGTTTCAGATTCGCCGTCACCAACGAGTACAGCGGCAATCAAGTCAGGATTATCCAGAATAGCGCCCCAAGCGACAGACAAGGAGTAGCCCAGCTCACCCCCTTCAAGGATTTGTCCGGGAGCTTCGGGGTTGGCATGCGAAGGATAGCCGTAAGCCGCGGAGAACTTGCGACAGATATCTTCAATACCGGTTTCGTTGTACGGAATGGTTTCTGGATAGAAGTGGCTGAGAGAGCCTTCGAGGAAGAGGTTAGCCTGTACAGCTGGGAAACCGTGACCTGGGCCGACCAGGTAGAGGAATGGGCGCTTGTGCTTGGTAATCAATCTGTTCACGTTGGCGTATACAAAGTTGATCCCCGGACAGGTTCCCCAGTGACCCAAGAGCCTTGGCTTAATATCACTGTGTTGCAACGGGCGTTTGTACAATACATTGTGCTTGAGGTAAATCTGTGAGGTTGCCAGGAAGTTAGTGGCCCGGACAAATTTCTTCAGTGCACCTATCTCTTGCTTTTGGGTCATATCGTGCCTCGCTTGAGCTAGCTAAAAGTGAATCAGATTATCTTGCAGGTACTATATTTGTAGTTTTATTACAAAAATGTGTCCCGCATCCAAGTTTTGAAAGTTTGTTTAGCCGGTGGCTTTTTTCGAAAGTCTCTGTGATGCCCTTGTTATTTAGGTTATAACACTAGCTTGTTCTGGTGTTTTTATGGTGAATTTACTGTCACATGAGTGATTAAGTGTGATCTTGATCACGCGAGAATTTTAGCATCCTATGCTATTTTCTCCGCCCTCAAGCGCGGCCAGCATACCTTAGTGTATGTAGGATAATTCGAAAAGAAACTGGCCGATGCTTATCCTTTTTCATTCAGGAAGGAATCTTAACCACAAATTTGGCGTCATCCAGTCAGTGATGGGCTAGGTTTGCCACGGGAAAGCTTACAATTATGATAATAGAAACTATCGAAACCATAGTCGGTTTTTTGAACTCTCTTCTTTGGGGAAAACTATTGGTTTATGCCCTGGTGGGGGCCGGCCTGTACTTTACCCTGAGGTTGTTGTTCATTCAGCTTACTCACCTGGGGCATTCTGCCAAGGTGATGGCAACCAGTAGACAGGGCTGTGAAAGTGGTTTGTCTTCATTTCAGGTGTTTTGCACCAGCATGGCCGCCAGGGTCGGGGCCGGTAATATGGCCGGGGTGGCCGTTGCCATAGGCGCCGGTGGTCCGGGAGCCGTATTCTGGATGTGGCTCATCGCTCTCTTGGGTATGGCTACGGCCATGATTGAGTCGACTCTGGCTCAGATCTATAAAGTAAAAGATAAAGATGACCAGTTTCGTGGTGGTCCCTCTTATTATATGGAAAGGGGACTTGGACAGCGTTGGATGGGGATCCTCTTCTCCGTATTCTTGATCATCGCCTTTGGTCTGGTTTTCAATGCCGTTCAGGCCAATACCATTACAGGGGCATTGGAAATTGTATTTGATGTCAAAGAGGCTTACTGGTTTGATGTAAAAGCCACTTATTGGATAGGTATTCTTCTGGTGATCGCCAGTGGTTTGGTCATCATGGGGGGGCTGCGTAAAGTTGCGCGCGTCTCTGAGGTGGTTGTACCCATTATGGCTTTTGCTTATATCCTGATCGCTTTGGTCGTTGTCGGCATGAATATTGAACAATTGCCGACCATTCTCAAACTGATAGTCAGTAGCGCCTTCGGTTGGCAAGAGGCTGCTGCTGGTGGGGTAGCTTATACTGTGGCTCAGGCGATGCAGTCCGGGATCGCTCGCGGTTTGTTCTCCAACGAGGCGGGGATGGGTAGCGCTGCCAACGTTGCGGCCAGCGCGTCACCTACACCAAATCACCCAGCATCACAGGGTTTTGTGCAGATGATAGGCGTGTTTATGGACACTATTGTTATCTGTAGTGCGACAGCCGCAATAATCTTGTTGGCCGGCGATCTCAGTGGTGTCAATGTTGGCGAGGGGGACAAAGGGATCCAACTGACCATAGCGGCATTGACCACCCATGTTGGAGATTGGGGAGGCTTTTTCGTAGCCTTTGCCATTTTACTGTTTTGCTTTACCTCAATAATCGCCAACTATTCTTATGCTGAAACCAATGTGCTGTTCCTTTCCAATAATAGCCGTAAGGTGTTGCCTCTGTTCCGCTTGTGCGTACTCGGCATGGTGATGTTTGGGGCTGTGGCGAAAATAACCTTGGTCTGGAATTTGGCCGATCTTTCGATGGGATTGATGGCTACAGTCAATATCATCGCTTTGGTACTGCTTTCAGGTGTTGCCATGCGAGTGATTAACGATTACCGCGATCAATTGAGTGAAGGCAAAGAGCCTGTGTTTGACAAGAGCAAGTTCCCTGAACTCGATGGTCATATTGGAGAGGGTATCTGGACTGGCGAACCTGTAGTTCGCAGCGAAAAGTGTTAATGGCCAGAGAGTAATCCAGATTAAGAGTATCGAAAAAACCACGCTATCAGTGCGTGGTTTTTTTATTTCATCCCAGTATCATAGTTGGTTCTATACCAATTAGACGGAGTGAATATGCTGATTTTGGTTTCACCGGCCAAGACCCTGGATTATGACAACCCTGCGGCAGTGTCTGAATATAGCCTGCCACAGTTTCTCGAGCATAGTAGCGAGCTTATTCAGGTTTGTCGGGACCTGACTCCAGCCAATATTGCTTCTTTGATGAAAGTCAGTGACAAGATTGCTGGCTTGAATGCCGCCCGATTCGCCGAGTGGCAACCTGATTTTACCCCGGAAAATGCCAAGCAGGCACTCTATGCCTTCCGTGGTGACGTATACACAGGTCTGGATGCTGACAGCCTTGCTCCGGAAACAGTTGCTCGGGCTCAGCAGCATCTGCGTATTTTGTCAGGTCTCTATGGCCTCTTGAGGCCTCTGGACTTGATGCAAGCCTATCGGCTGGAAATGGGCACCTCCTTGGTCAATCCTAGGGGCAATAACCTGTACGCCTTCTGGGGGGATATCATCACAGATGCCATTAATCAGGCATTGGCTCAGCAAGGGGATGATATTGTAGTGAATTTGGCGTCCAACGAGTACTTCAAGGCGGTTAAAACCAAGCAGGTTGACGGGCGTATCATTACGCCTGTGTTCAAGGACTGTAAAAAAGGTCAGTACAAGGTGATAAGCTTCTATGCCAAGAAGGCCAGAGGCATGATGGCTCGTTACCTATTGGAGCAAGAGGAACAGAGTCTGGAGCGGTTAAGGGCATTCAACAGCGCCGGCTATTATTACAGTGAAGCCGAGTCCAGCACTGATACTCCAGTGTTCCTGCGGGAAGAACAGAGCTCATAGTGTTTTCCTGTATATAAAGATAAGAAAGCCGTTCATTATTGAACGGCTTTCTATATAGAAGGCGGCAGTGATTTATTGTTTGGCAGGCAGTGGCCGCAGTTCCAGTTCAGACTGTGCCATCAAATAGGCGAACTGGGCATAGGCCGCAATGTTTTGTGCCAGCGCCTTGGGATCTATCTTGTCCAAGGTATCGTTGGGGGTATGGTGGTAGTCGAAGTAATCGGTACCATCCTGGCGCAGGGAGGCGACAGGAACGCCACTGGCCGGCAGCATGGAAACATCCGGGCCACCATAGGCGCTGTTGTCACCGGCGGCAACGCCGTTTCGCTGCATCACCTGGGTCAGTTGCTGTAGTTTCGGCAGCACTTGGTCATTGACCTGAAAGTCAATGCGGTAGATAGGGCCTGCCCCGAAATCGGATTCTGCAGCGATATAGTGTTTATCCAGCTCTGCAGCGTGGGCTTTGGCATAAGCCTTACCACCAACCAAGCCTATCTCTTCGGCCGCATAAAGCACGACACGTACTGTGCGTGCAGGTTTTACAGGTAAATCCTGGATAAGCTTCCCGGCCGCAGTGACAATCGCGACTCCGGCACCGTCATCTATGGCCCCTGTACCTTCATCCCAGGAGTCCAGATGAGCCCCTATCAGCACGATTTCATCTGGCTTGCTGCTGCCGGTGACTTCGGCGATGACGTTATAGGAAATGGCGCTGCCCTTGTTCTCGGGTGACATCTTTAACGTGAGAGTTATATCTGCAGAGCGCTTGAGCATGGCATTGACAAGATCGGCATCCGGCGCCGACATGGCCGCAGCCGGGATCCGCTTCAAGCCTTCTTCATAGCGCATGGTACCTGTGTGAGCCATACGGTCATGATCTGTACCTATCGAACGGATAACTATTGCCAAGGCTCCTTTACGCGCCGCCTCTATGGCGCCTCTTGAGCGGCCACCTACGCTCTTGCCGTAACCTTTACCTGTCTTGTGGCGCTCGGTTTTCTGATCGATAAAGACAATTTTCCCGGCAACATCATCAGGATTGGCTTCTTTAAGTGCAGCCAGGCTGTCAAAGCGGACTATCTTGGCCGTAATGCCCTCTGCCGGGGTGGCAACGCTGCCGCCTAAGGCCGTGATGACCAGAGGCTGTTGGAAGGGGGCCACTATGCTGGCGCTGGCTTCACCGCGCTCCCACACTGGGACTTCCACCGCTTCCTTATAGACACGGTCAAAACCCAGTGACTGTAGCTTTTTCTCCGCCCAGGCAACCGCCATGGCGTCTTTTGGGCTACCGGCCAGGCGAGGGCCGACTTCCACTGTTAAAGATTCCACAATTTGAAAGCCGAGGTCAGAATCTAGGGCTTTTTGCTGCAATGATTCAGCAAGCAGTTGATTTGTATTGGAAGGAGAGGGGGATTGACAACCAATAAGTGAAGAAATCAACAGTGGGAGTAACAGGGCGGTTCGATAGTTTTTCATGTGTTTCCTTTGTTTTTATTAGGTATGTCCCATTTTTGAAAACAATCTAACAAAAAGTGTGCTTTATGTCCCGACTATCTCCGTAAGGCAAGGCTATATTAGGGACGGAGTTTGTATTAGGAGAATAGGCTCGTCATGAATATTGAGTTGATGCAGCAGCGAGCGGACCATGCCGTCGTATTATTGAAGGCGCTGGCCAATGAGAGGCGTTTATTTATTCTGTGCTATCTCCTGAGTGAGGGAGAGATGTGCGTTGGGGAAATGAACAAGAAACTGGGATTGAGTCAGTCGGCTTTGTCTCAGCATCTGGCTTGGTTGCGGAAAGACAATCTGGTGGCAACCCGCAAAGAAGCCCAGACAGTGTACTATTCGCTCAAGAGTGAAGAAGTGCGCGAAATCATCAAGCTGTTGAATAACATCTATTGTCATTGATGTTATTGAATTTCAGATATAAAAAAACCGGCAAATGCCGGTTTTTTTTATGCTGGTATCGAATTAAGCAGCTAGTGCTTTGATACGAGCGTTCAGACGAGCCTTATGACGGGCAGCCTTGTTCTTGTGGATCAGGCCTTTGGTTGCCATACGGTCAAGAATGGGTTGTGCAACAGCGAAAGCTTCAGTAGCCGCTTTGTGATCGCCAGCTTTGATAGCAGCGATAACTTTTTTCACGTAGGTACGCAACATAGAGCGACGGCTAGCGTTGTGTTGACGACGCTTTTCTGATTGAAGCGCGCGCTTCTTTGCAGTCTTGCTATTAGCCAAGGTGCAACTCCTAAAAACTGGATTTGATACTTTTAAAGGCCGAGGAGAATGCCCGGTTTTCACCACTTTGTCAATGACAATGATTGAATATCCATCATAAAGATAAATTAATTCAACCCGATTTGGCGATCCTCAACCCAACTCGTGTAAGATGTGGCGCAATTCTACCAGCAAATGCTGGCATGTGACAGAGCTTAAGTGGAATTTTTGAGACTTGTCGCCGTTTATGGCGGCTTGAGTCTTCTGGGGGAATATTTGAGCAAAAAATTGGTACGGTCCGGCGCCATTGTCAGCGTCATGACCTTGATTTCTCGTGTGCTGGGATTAGTACGGGATGTGGTAGTCGCCAACTTGATGGGCGCGGGCAGCAGTGCCGATGTGTTCTTTTTTGCCAACAAGATCCCTAACTTTTTGCGGCGCTTGTTTGCTGAAGGTGCCTTTGCTCAGGCTTTTGTACCTGTATTGACTCAGTATCAGGAGAAAGAGTCCAGCGAAGAGGTCAAACTCTTATTATCAAAGGTTGCCGGTACCTTGGGGTTATTGGTAACAGTCGTGACCCTGATAGGGGTTTTGGCTTCACCAATACTGACAGCTTTGTTCGGTGCCGGTTGGTTTATGGCCTGGGTCAATGACGAGCCTGACGGCGCCAAGTTTGAACTGGCATCGTTAATGTTGAAGATCACCTTCCCCTATCTTTGGTTTATCACTTTTACCGCCTTGGCTGGCTCTATTCTCAATACCCGTGGCCGATTCGCGGTTTCGGCTTTTACTCCGGTATTTCTCAATGTCGCCATTATTGCGGCGGCTCTGTGGCTGAGCCCGACCCTAGACAAACCCGAGATAGGTCTGGCCTGGGGGGTATTCTTCGGTGGTGTGATCCAGTTTCTGTTTCAAATTCCTTTTCTGCTGCGGGAAAAAGCCCTGGTCCGGCCCTCATGGGGCTGGAATCATCCGGGAGTGGTCAAAATCCGTACTCTGATGATCCCGGCACTGTTTGGGGTATCTGTGTCGCAAATTAACCTGATGCTGGATACCTTTATTGCCAGTTTCCTGGTCACAGGTTCTATCAGTTGGCTCTATTATTCAGACCGTTTGTTGGAGTTTCCGCTGGGATTATTTGGTATTGCCATCGCCACTGTTATTTTACCTGCTCTATCCAAAAACCATGTCAATGCCGAGGGTGAGGGCTTTGGTCGCACCATGGATTGGGGGATTCGTGCCATTATGCTGCTGGGTTTACCGGCCATGATGGGGCTGATTGTATTGGCTCAGCCGATGTTGATGGTGCTTTTTATGCGTGGCGCCTTTAGCATCAGTGACGTGGAAATGGCTTCCTATTCTCTGGTGGCCTACGGCACAGGTTTGTTGAGTTTTATGCTGATCAAGGTACTGGCGCCCGGATATTATGCCCGTCAGGACACCAAGACACCTGTGCGTTATGGCATCATTGCTATGGTTAGCAACATGGGTTTCAATATTATTTTTGCCGTGCCATTTGGATATGTAGGGCTGGCGATCGCCACTTCTCTGTCTGCTTTACTCAACGCTTCCCTGTTATATCGCGGTTTGCATCTGGCCGGTGTTTATAGAGTCAGCAAACAAACAATCATCTTTTTTATCAAGGCATTACTTGCTACTGTCGTGATGGTGGCCCTGTTGCTCTACTTTTCTCCAGAGCAGGCGCAATGGCTTGACTGGTCGTTTGTTGAGCGAATCAGCCATTTGTTTGCCCTGATCTTAGGTGGCGCTCTGGGGTATTTTATCGCACTGGTGCTGCTTGGGATCCGTCCATGGCGGCTCAAAGCCCGGAACTGAGGGCTGATTCTGCTGCCGAGCTGTTATATAATCCGCCAATTTACGTTTGAGCGGTCGTTGATTTCATGGAACTGATTCGCGGAATACACAATATATTGCCGGCCCATCGTGGTTGTGTGCTGACCATAGGTAACTTCGATGGTGTGCACAGGGGCCATGCCGAAGTGATAGCCAATCTGGTCAAGAAGGCACGTCACTTTGGTTTGCCGGCCACCCTGATGACATTTGAGCCGCAACCGCAGGAACTGTTTCGCGGCCAGGATGCCCCTGCGCGGTTGAGCCTGCTTCGCGACAAGGTCAAACTGCTTGCTGAACTTGGAATAGACAGGCTTGTGTGTGTCAATTTCAATCAAAAGTTTGCCCAAGTGCCGGCCAAGGAGTTTGTCGAAGAGCTGCTGGTGCGTAAACTTGGGGTCAAGTATCTGGTAGTCGGTGACGATTTCTGTTTTGGACGGGCTCGTCAGGGCAATTTTGAGCTGCTTCGCTCTGCTGGTGAACAGCACGGTTTTGCGGTAGTCAGTACCCAAAGCTTTTTGGTTGGCGATCACAGGGTCAGTTCCACCATGGTCAGAGATGCGCTGGCCAAGGGCAATCTTGAGCAGGCCAGACGTTTATTGGGACATCCCTATACTCTCAGTGGTAAGGTGGCCCATGGGAAAAAGCTGGGCCGGACGCTGGGGTTCCCCACTGCCAATATCGCCATGAAGCGCAAGGTGGTTCCTGTGAGGGGCGTATTTGCGGTCAGGCTCTGGTGGGATGGCAGTGAGCAATACGATGGTGTTGCCAATGTGGGTTTTCGCCCCACGGTTCAGGGACAAAATTGCCAGTTGGAAGTGCACCTGTTTGACTTTGAAGGTGACCTCTACGGGCGTAAAGTAGAAGTGGAATTAGTGGCCAAGATCCGTGACGAGAAACCGTTCGAGTCCCTTGAGGCACTTAAGAAACAAATAATGAATGACGCTGATGAGGCTCGCGCCTTACTCAGCAATGAAGCAGGCTGAGCTCTCTTAGCTAAATTAATGGTATAGGATCAATGAGCGACTATAAATCAACTTTGAATTTGCCGGAAACCGAGTTTCCGATGCGTGGTAATTTGGCAAATCGCGAGCCAGAGATGTTGAAACGCTGGACCGAGGAGAATCTGTACCAACAGATCCGTGATAGCCGTATTGGCCGCAAGCTGTTCATTCTGCACGATGGCCCTCCATATGCGAATGGCGATATTCATATTGGTCACTCAGTTAACAAGATCCTCAAAGATATTATTATCAAATCCAAGACCTTGTCGGGGTTTGATGCGCCTTACGTGCCAGGTTGGGACTGCCATGGTCTGCCGATTGAACTTAAGGTAGAACAGAAAGTTGGTAAGCCAGGGCAGAAAATCTCTGCTGCCGAGTTTCGTGACGAGTGCCGTAAGTATGCCGCCAAACAGGTCGATGGTCAGCGCAATGACTTTATCCGTCTCGGTGTGCTCGGTGACTGGTTCAAACCTTACCTGACCATGGATTTCAGCACTGAGGCCAACATCATTCGTTCACTTGCCAAAGTGATCGACAACGGCCACCTGCACAAAGGGGTTAAGCCGGTGCATTGGTGTACCGACTGTGGTTCTGCCCTGGCCGAAGCCGAAGTGGAATATGAAGACAAGACTTCACCGGCTATAGACGTGGCCTTTGCCGCTGTGGACAAGACTAAAGTTCTGGCCGCTTTCGGTGTTGACGCCTACCAGGCGCCAGTCTCCATGGTTATCTGGACTACCACTCCCTGGACCTTACCTGCCAACCGCGCGCTGTCTCTGAGCCCGGATTTGGACTATGTGCTGGTGGAGATTGAGTCTGAAGACGGCGCCAAGCAAGCTGTTATTCTGGCGGAAGCCCTGGTGGAAAGCTGTATCACTCGTTATGGCGTCAAGAGCCATCAGATCCTTGGTCGTGCCAAAGGTGCCGAGCTTGAGTTGATGCAGTTCCAGCACCCTTTCTATGATTTCAGTGTGCCGGCGATTCTTGGCGATCATGTGACCACCGAATCCGGTACCGGTGTGGTACACACAGCACCTGGACACGGTCAGGACGACTTTGTGGTTGGCCAGAAGTACGGTCTGGAAGTGGCTAATCCTGTGGGTGATAACGGCGTTTACAAGGCGGATACCCCGCTGTTTGCCGGCAAACACGTGTTCAAGGCCAATGATGAAATTGTGGCGCTGCTGCAGGAAAAAGATGCCTTGCTGCACCGTGAAGCCTATCGTCACAGCTATCCACACTGCTGGCGCCACAAGACACCTATTATCTTCCGCGCCACACCGCAGTGGTTTATCTCCATGGATAACAAAGGGCTGCGTGCTCAAGCCATGGGTGAAATCGAGCAAACCCAGTGGATCCCTGATTGGGGACAGAGCCGGATTGAGAAGATGGTCGAGAACCGTCCTGACTGGTGTATCTCGCGCCAGCGTACCTGGGGCGTACCTATCACTCTGTTTGTTCACAAGGAAACCGAAGAGCTGCATCCAGATAGCGTGGCCTTGATGGAGCGTGTTGCTCATCGCATTGAGCAGCAGGGCATTCAAGCCTGGTGGGATCTGGATGAGTCTGAGCTCCTGGGTGAAGATGCGGCTCAGTACCGCAAGGTGACCGACACTCTGGATGTTTGGTATGACTCAGGTTCTACCTTCTCATCAGTGGTTGCTGCCCGCCCTGAATTCCAGGGGCAGGGAATTGACCTCTATCTGGAAGGCTCTGATCAGCACCGTGGTTGGTTCATGTCATCACTGATGATTTCAACCGCCATGAACGGCAAGGCTCCTTACAAGCAGGTATTGACTCACGGCTTTACCGTGGATGGCAAGGGCCGCAAGATGTCCAAGTCCATCGGCAACGTGATTGCACCACAGCAGGTAACCAACAAACTGGGCGCCGATATTCTGCGTCTGTGGGTGGCTTCTACCGACTACAGCGGTGAAATGACGGTATCCGATGAGATCCTCAACCGTAGCGCCGATGCTTATCGCCGTATCCGTAACACCGCCCGCTTCCTGTTGGCCAACCTGAGCGGTTTTGAGCCAGAGACAGACATGATCGCCATCGAAGACATGGTGGCGCTGGATCGCTGGGTGGTGCGCCGCGCCGCCAAGCTGCAGGAAGAGTTGTTGGAAGCCTATGATGCCTACAACTTCCACATAGTGACCCAGAAGCTGATGCAGTTCTGCTCGGTTGAATTGGGCAGCTTCTATCTGGATATCATCAAGGACAGACAGTATACCGCCAAGCGTGATGGTCACGCCCGTCGCAGTTGTCAGTCGGCTCTGTATCTGATTGCCGAAGCCATGGTGCGTTGGGTTGCCCCTATCCTCAGCTTCACTGCCGATGAAATCTGGCAGTTGCTGCCGGGTAAACGTGACGCCTATGTGTTTACTCAGGAATGGTACCAGGGCCTCAAGGCCGTACAGCTGGACTCAGATCTGAGTGATGAATACTGGGCACAGTTGCTGCAGGTTCGTGATGAAGTCAACAAGGCACTGGAGCAGGGCCGCCGCGATAAACTGATCGGCGGCGCGCTGGAAGCCGAGGTAACTCTGTTTGCCGATGCGGCGCTGACCGAAGCTTTGGCCAAACTGGGTGACGAGCTGCGCTTTGTGCTGCTGACCTCCAAGGCTGTGGTTAAGCCGCTTGCCGATGCACCTGCCGATGCCCGTGAAACTGAGCTGGCATCACTTAAGCTCAGCGTCGCCAAGTCTGAAGCGGCCAAGTGTGACCGCTGCTGGCACCACAGAGAAGACGTTGGCCAGATCGCCGAGCATCCACTGCTGTGTGGCCGCTGTGTGACCAATATCGAAGGAGAAGGTGAACAACGCCTGTTCGCCTGAGGATAATAAACATGCCCGCAGACTGGAAACAAAGTGGCCTGCGCTGGTATTGGGTGGCTGTGTTGGCTTTTTTGGCTGACCAGCTGTCCAAACAGTGGGTATTGGGTAACTTCAAGCTGTATGAATCGGTGCAGCTGTTGCCTTTCTTTAATCTGACCTATGTGCGCAACTACGGCGCCGCCTTCAGCTTCCTCAGTGATGCCGGTGGCTGGCAGCGTTGGTTATTTACCGCCGTCGCTGTCGGTTTCAGTGTGTTGCTGACCGTTTGGCTCAGACGGCAATCGGCCGGATTGTGGCGTCTAAACCTGGCTTACACTCTGGTAATAGGCGGCGCGCTGGGAAATCTTGTCGATCGCCTGATGCACGGTTTTGTGGTGGACTTCCTCGATTTCTACTGGAAAACCAGTCACTACCCGGCATTCAATATCGCTGACTCGGCTATCTGTGTTGGCGCAGTCCTGATCATCTGGGATTCATTTTTCGGCGGTGACAAGGCCGCTGCCAAGCAGAATGAAGCCAAGGAGTAACACAGATGTCTGATGTGAAATCCCTCTTGTGTCACCTGAATATACTGCTGGAAGACGGCTCGACCGCCGACAGCACCAAAGCCTCCGGTAAACCCGCCCGGCTCAATATCGGTGACGGTAGTCTGAGCCCGGCGTTTGAGGCTGAGCTTCTTAAGCTGAAAACCGGCGACAATCACAGCTTTACCTTGGCCCCTGCCGATGCTTTCGGCGAGTCCAATCCCGATGCCATTCATCACTTGGATCGCAGCCGATTCCCGGCAGATATGACGCTGGAACCCGGTGTTATCGTCAGTTTTGCTGGCCCAGGTGGCAGTGAAATACCTGGAATTGTCAGGGAGATAGCCGGTGATTCTGTCACAGTGGATCTGAACCATCCGCTGGCGGGCCACCAGGTGACCTTTGAACTGGAAGTATTGCAGGAGCTTTGATATGTCAGTAGCAAAATCTACCGGTCTTAACATATTGCTGGCCAATCCCAGAGGCTTCTGTGCCGGTGTCGACCGGGCCATCAGCATAGTGGAACGGGCGCTGGAACTCTTTTCCCCGCCTATCTATGTGCGCCATGAAGTGGTGCATAACCGTTATGTGGTTGAAGATCTCAAGCAGCGCGGGGCTATTTTTGTCGACGAACTGGATCAGGTACCCGACAATAGCATAGTGATTTTCAGTGCCCATGGGGTGTCGCAGGCGGTGCGCAATGAGGCCAAGCGTCGCGGTCTTAAGGTGTTTGATGCCACTTGTCCTCTGGTGACCAAGGTGCATCTGCAGGTGACCCGCGCCAGTCGTAAGGGGATTGAGTGCATTCTTATCGGTCATGCCGGTCATCCCGAAGTGGAAGGCACCATGGGGCAGTACGATAACCCTGAAGGGGGAGTCTATCTCATTGAGTCTCCGGCCGACGTGGATGCATTGCAGGTGAAAGAGCCGGACAATCTCTGCTTTGTCACCCAAACCACGCTGTCGGTGGATGATACCCTGGATATTATTGCTGCGCTGCAGAAGCGGTTCCCTTCGATTGAAGGTCCTCGTAAAGACGATATCTGCTACGCAACCCAAAACCGCCAGGATGCGGTACGTAAGATGGCCCAGGATGTGGACTTGTTGATAGTGGTTGGCTCCAAAAACAGCTCCAACTCCAACAGACTGCGCGAATTGGCGCTCAAGTCTGGCACTCAGGCCTATTTGGTGGATAACGCCGATGATGTCGAGCGGGATTGGTTTGATGGCGTCAGTAAGGTTGCCGTTACTGCCGGGGCTTCTGCTCCGGAGGTGTTGGTGCAGCAGGTGGTTGAGGCCATAGCCAAACTGGCGCCAAGCGTGGTGACCGAAGTGGAAGGGCGCAAGGAAGATACCGTGTTTGCCGTTCCGGTGGAGCTAAGGTAAGAAGTCGCGGGTTTATTGCGCTTATATAAGTGAAAAGCATTTTAAGAAGAGGCTATCTAAGCCTCTTTTTTTTATGGAAAAAATACCTCTTATAAGGCTTGAATTTATTAGCGTTCTTTGTTACTGGAGATTTACATTCGACTCAACTATCATTAACAGGTATTATTGTTGTCTTGAGCTAACTATAAGATATTAAAGAACTAATAGGCTGAATTTATTGTCAAAAACATGGCATTGTCTGGAGATTTGACACAGATGAAAAAACGGAGAGAGGGATTCTCTCTGATTGAGGTTATGGTAGCGCTCGTCATTTTGGTGATAGGGCTTATCGGGATATTTAATTTACATATAGTGGCAAAGCGCGCCAGCTTTGAATCATTTCAACAGACTCAGGCGGCGTACTTTGCCAACGATATCCTCAATCGGATGAAGCTTAATAACACGGTACTGAATAATTACGACGACGGCTCTCCCTATTCCGGGGGCGGAAGTGCTCCTGCAAAATCCTGCGATGTGGCCCTTGGCGCCACTGTGACCTGCACTGCTGCCGAGACCCTGGCCTGGGATCTTTACCAATGGCAAGAACTCTTTACCGGCGCAGCTGAAGCCGTGGGCAGCCAGAATGTCGGCGGCCTCGACAGTGCTACCGCTTGTCTGAATGTCAATGGTAGCAATGTCACTATTGTGATGGCATGGCGAGGCATTCAGGAAACAGCCGGCACCGCCTATGAAACGACTGACTGCGGCAGTAGCTTGGGTAAGCGCCGGCGGGTCTTTATCCTCAAGACAGTGATCAATCAAGGTTAAGGCGGTGAGTGTGAAAAATTCAAAGCAGTCGGGTTTTTCTCTGGTAGAACTCATGGTGGCCATGGTCATCAGCCTGTTTCTGGCGCTCGGATTGTTCGCCATGTTCAGTATGTCTGCCACTAATGTCACTACCACAGGGCAGTTCAATCAGTTACAGGAAAATGGCCGTATTGCGTTGGCCATCATGGTGCCGGATCTGAGTCAGGTAGGCTTCTTTGGCGATATGACAGGGACAGATTTCGTGCTGGGTACCAACGCTCGGGTCGATGATGCTGTCGGGACAGATTGTATCGGCCAAGGGCTCAACAATGCCACTCTGCCCAATGGCCAACCGGCCCACTTCAGACGTCTTTGGGGATATGAGGCCGGGGTGAGTGCCGGCTCACTGAGCTGTGTCAATTCAGCGATGACAGGGACAGATGTAATTCAGATTAAACGACTGGTAGGCCCTCCCGGAGCCACCAGTGGTTTTCGGGTGGCAGCAACGGCCAGCCAGGCGGTGTTTTTTAAAGATACAGATCCCGGCCTTGAAAACCAGAGGGTGTGGGAATACCAACACCATGTCTACTTTATTAAAGACAACAACGGCGTGCCGGTTCTGACCCGTAAATCACTCTCTGCCAGCGGAATGAACGTAGACGAGCCCTTGGTCGAGGGTATCGAAAACATGCGTATTCTCTATGGTTTCGACGAGAACGGTGATGACACGGCCGATAGCTTTATGCCGGTACAGAATGTGACGGATCTGATGTGGGACAACCAGTTGTTCCAGCGAATAGTGGCCTTGAGAATATTTTTATTGGTGCGTTCGCCCAATGCTGACAATAGTTACACCAATAATGCGACTTACTCACTGGGCGACAAAACCGGCGACAGAGCCATCAGTGGTGGTGGCGATAACTTCCGCCGGAAAGTGGTTTCGACCACAGTGGTACTTGAAAACCCTGTGTTGATTAGGAACTAAGCAGATGAAAATAAGACAACAGCGGGGAGTCGTACTATTCTTCGCACTTATCCTCTTGATTATTCTGACCCTGATTGGGGTGGCTCTGGCAGTTAACTCCAGTCAGTCGCTGCGTATGGCCGGCGCCGGTGCCGAGCGGGTGGAAGCCAAGGCCTTGGCCGACGGTGGTTTGCAGGCGGTATTGAATGCCAAGAGCCAAGCAGAATTGGCGACAATGACAGCGATAGATTCAGGCAACAACTATTCGGGTGGCACTCAGGTTTTGACGCCTTTGCCATTGAAGAGTGATGGCACTGTGGATGCCAGGAATGTTTCCTGTCAGCGTAGCAGGGATGCCAGCGGTACAGATCTTATCAAGTGCCGAAGAGTGGAGGTTTCCAGCCAGGTTAGGTACGGCCGGGACAACCTCGGGCAACTGACAGTTATCGAAGGAGTTGAGCAGGAAGTGCTTAACGGGAGCGGATCATGAAACTCAAAAAGTGTTTATGCGGTTTGTTGTTTGTGCTGGTTGGCTCTTCCGGGCAAGTCTCGGCCGATGATACAGACCTTTACTTGATCCCGCCGCCAAATCAGGGACGAGCCAAGGTGCTGATTATTTTTGATAATTCGGCATCCATGGATACCATAGAAACCGGAGTGCCAGGAGGATATGATCCAACCGAAGAGTATCCCCCTGTCGGTTCCTCGAATTCCTATCAAGGAAGGATGATCTACTTTACCGTCGGCTCCGGGATGGATGAAAGTTCATTACCTGTGCCGGACAGCCCTTCGGAATCGCGCCGTTTCAACGATGCTCTCAATGGTTGCGCCGTCGCTAAAACCGCCTTGGATCGCTATGGTCGTTTTACCGGTTATATCCGAGAGTTTGTGTTTTCCGGTAATGCCAAGGGAACCTGGCAGCAGATAAAAGAAAACAGTGGCGCCGAAAAGAACAACCCGGTGGACTGTTGGGAAGATATTGAAGCCGCCAATCCAAGCAATAACGGTATCACAGTAGATGGGGTTACCTATGGTGATGGCTATCCACAGAATAGCGTCAAAGTGGGTAAAAACTATATTCCATACAGCAATGAAGCAAATGCACTCAGCAACGCGCAATCCATGGGCTTTAACCAAGGCGAGCTGGTAACCTTATACACTGACAATTATCTGCGTTGGTACACCCTTTATAAGAATGGCGACTTGGATGATACTCAGGACCTCAGCCGACTGGATATTGCCAAGACGGCTATCGCCGGGGTGATAAGTTCGATGCCGACGGTTGATTTTGGCCTGGCGGTATTCAATATGAACTATCGCAATGAGGGGGATCGGGATGGTGGCCGAATCGTCGCCGGTATTCGTAGCCGCACGGCGCCTGAGAAAGAAACCCTGATCAGTACGGTTGAAAACCTGCCGGCCGAAACTAACACTCCACTTTGTGAAACTTTGTTTGAAGCCTACCGGTACTTTAGCGGCGGCCCGATTACCTTTGGCCACAGTGATAGGAACTATAACAGTGGCTCGATAAAGTATACCGCCAACAGGCCTATGTATGACACGACCATTGAGAATAGCGGTAATTATAAGTCTCCCATGAGTGTCTGTAGTGATATTGCTTATATCATCTATATTACCGATGGGGTGCCAACGCTGGACTCATCTGCCGATGCCGCGATTCAATCCATTACAAGCGCTTCGGGGGTGAACTCCGACGGTAATTACAGCCCATACACCTATGAAGTAGATTATTACGGTAGAGAAAAGAAGAGCTATCTGCCGGCGCTGGCCAGTTACATGTATCGCAACGATATTTTGCCGGCCACGGAGAAATTCCAAAGGGTGGTAACTCACACCATAGGTTTTGCGCTGGATGAGGGATCTGCGGCCGAGCCCTTGCTGGAAGAGACAGCCAAACGAGGAAAGGGCAAATACCATGCTGCCAATAGTGTGGCCGATCTGCAGCAGGCCTTCAGCAATGTGCTTGACAGTATCACGGACGAAGGACAAAGGTTTTCGGCGCCAGGGGTAGCCTTCAGTAATGCTGACCCAACCCGTACTCTTGACTCTGCCTATTATGCCTTGTTCAGCCCATCTCAAGGGCCCAAGTGGGCCGGTAACCTGAAGAAGTTGAAGGTGAACTCTTCTGGCGTACTGATAGATGCCAACGACAGACCGGCTATCTCAAGTTCGGGTGGTATTGCGGACACGGCTTGTAGTCTATGGAGTCACTGCTCTCCGGACCCTGATGGCAACGATGTACAGGAAGGCGGTGCAGCCAGAACCATAGTACCTGACAGCCGTACTCTCTACAGTAACATCAAGGTAGGTGGTGGCCTGGCGACCCTGAGCAAGAATCAGGCTTCCAGCTATGCCGGTGGTGACCTTGCCTTGTTGACTCATATGAACATGAGTGTAGCCGCCGGTACAGAAAGCTCTGAGCTGGAAAAAGCCTTTGAGTGGATCAAGGGCAAAAATGTCGATAAAGATGAAAATGGTGAGTTTACCTCTGACGATTACAACGGGGTTCGCGGCGATATAATGGGTGACCCCATGCACTCGCAACCGCTTGCCATTGACTTTGGTGGCGATGGCAATAGCAATGTGCGCATTTTCGTTGGCACCAACCATGGTATGTTACATGCCTTCAAAGACACGGGTAGCAGTGTTGAAGAGAGTTGGGCCTTTATGCCCTATGAGCTACTCAGTAATGTGCAGGAACTCAGAGATAACAGCTATGCCAATGGTCACAGTGTTTATGGCATAGATGGCTCGCCGGTTTCCTATTTGGAGCGCAACGACTCGGGTGCCATTACCAAGGCTTGGATCTTCTTCGGCATGCGCCGGGGCGGGAGTTCTTACTATGGCTTCGATGTTACCGCCCCGGATTCACCTCGAATGATGTGGCGGATTGACAACAATAGCGCCGGGTTTGCCAATATGGGGCAGACTTGGTCGACACCGGTTGTGACTAAGGTGCCGGGTTCAGATAAACCTGTAGTGATCTTCGGCGGTGGTTACAATCTGGGATATGACGCCAACACAGGCAGCAACTCAGATGGCCGCAATGTGTACTTGGTCGACGCCGAAACCGGGGTACTCAAGCATAGCTTTGGTGTCGATGGTGGCACAGCGTTGACCGGCATAGAACACAGCATTGCCGGTTCAATAGCCACTCTCGACAGCAACAGCGATGGCGCTACAGACAGGTTATATGCCGCAGACCTTGGTGGTAATGTCTGGCGCATGGATATGCCTTCAGAAAACACCTCCAGTTGGAGTGGCTTCAAGTTTGCCTCTGTGGGCGGCGCGCTGGCATCTTCCGATCGCCGCTTCTTCTATGAACCTGTGGTGGCCCAGACGGTATTTACCAATGTCACCCGGGTGACGACGACAGATGCCGACGGTAACACCAGTACTACTACGGCATATCAAAACGTACCTTATGATGCCGTCACGCTCGGCAGTGGTAACAGGGCATCACCACTGGCTACCGATGCCGAAGATATGTTCTTTGTGCTGCAGGATCGCAACGTGGTGACCAAGACTTTTGGCGGCTCAGGTGCGACAGTGCCCAGCCCGATCACTTTGGCCAACCTTTACAATGTGACATCAGCGGCGCCAAGCAGCGACAGTGAGAATATCGACTTTGGTACCAAGCTGGGCTGGTACTATAACTTCTCTGTCATTGGTGAGAAGAGTCTGTCACCTTCGGCCATCATCAAAGGGCGTGTCTACTTCACCTCCTTTGTGCCGGCACAGTCGACACCCGAAACTGAAAATAGCTGTCTCATCTCTTCGACCGGACGCTTGTACAGTTTCGACCTGCATAAAGGCGGGCGTTACAATTATGAGTTTTTGGAAGTGTGTGAGGATTGTATTCCTCAGCCACCCAAGATCATTACCCCACCCAAAGATCCAGATGACCCGGATAATCCGGACAATCCAGATGCTGCCTTGATTATTGGTCGCGGTGAGTGTGATGAAACCGGTGAAAACTGTTCCGGTACAGTGGCACTGGATACAGGACTGAGTACCAACAAGATTTATTATCATGTGAATGAGTAGGATAAGAGATGAAAAAAGCAGCGGGTTTTACCCTGATTGAAGTCATGATCACTGTGGTCATTATCGGCATACTGGCGGCGATCGCTTATCCCTCTTATGTGCAGTACATTGCCAAGAGTACCAGGGCTGAGGCTCATGCAGCCTTGATGCGACTGGCCAATCTGCAGGAGCAGTACTATTTGGACAATCGCACTTACGCCACGGATATGACCAAACTGGGGCTCAATGCCAGCCCCTTTATTACTGAAAATGGTCACTACAGCATAGCGTCAACCGGCACCGGCAGTTTTACCCTGACAGCAACGGCGCAAGGGGTACAGGCCAGTCGTGACAGCAAGTGCAAGACGCTGACCTTGACTGACGCCGGGGTTAAAGGCGGCGCCTCTGCGGAGTGTTGGAAATGATGAAATCAATCAAACATGGCTTGTTGTTCATCTTGCCCGGTATCGTTTTGACTGCCCAAGCCGCCGAGCGGCAAGAGGTGAAGTGTCACTTGATCACCAGCAAGGGAGAGCAAATTGCCTTCTATCGCTGGGATCTGGAAAAGCAGCCGCTATTGATGGCGCGTTTGAGTAGCAAGCCGCTCAAGGATACTCAGGGGAAACGTTACTATATCAAGCAGGCCAGTGAGTGTGTGTTGCTCAATGAGGAGTTCAGCTCTGAAAAGGCCCGTAAGTTGGATGAGGTAACTCTGAGATAGCTTTCACCCAGACCTATGAAGTCTGAGCCTATTGTGGTTAACAGCAATAGGCTCGCAATAGATCCTTCCAGGTCACTATGCCGACAATCTCACCGTTTTCCAGTACCGGCAGTGAACCTATATCTTTCTCCAGCAGTAGTCTGGATGCCTGCGCCAAGCCTAGATGCGGCGCAACGGTCACAGGATTACGGCTCATCACTTGATGCACCCGCTTATTGAGGGTCTCCAGATCTCTGCTGGTGGCCGTTTCGCTGCCAAGATTGGGGCTTAAGGCCCGCAGCAGATCCCGTTCTGACAGGACGCCTTCCAGCTTGCCTTCATCATCCACCACCAGCAGATGATGAAAGCCTGCATGATGAAATATCTCTTTGGCCACACTCAGGCGGTCGTCCATTTCCACTGTAACGACCCGGGTGATCATGATATCGGCGATGCAGAGCTGCATAGGGATCCTCCATAACCTTTTCTTTGTTATATCAGAGCCCTGTCAATAATGCTAACTCGGAGCGTTTTCATCTTGCTGATTGAGTTCTTGCAGATGACAATCGATATAGCGGCTGCGTTTCTTGAACTTGAGTTTGTCCAAGTCCACCAGCACCAAACCATCGATACAGTCGGCAAAGTCGGCATCTACTCCAAAGGCGAGAAAGCGCACCCCATCAGGCTGGCAAAGTTCGCCGTATTGCTTGTAGAGAGTTGGCACAGCGGCGCCCATACTGGCAAGGGTCTGCTTGAGCAGTTTGAATGCGCCTTGGTAATCTGAATCAACATAGAGCTTATCCAGCTCAGCCTGGCGCTCAGGAGGCAGACCAAAAGGCGTGAAAGACTGTGCCAGCTGCGTCTTACAGGGAAACTGCTGCAGGTAGAAGTGCACCAACATCTCCTTGGCCTGTGCCGGCAACTGATTGCTTATGGTCACTGGACCGAAAAGGTAGCGGTAGCCGGGATGACGAGCCAGAAAGGCACCTATGCCGTACCAGAGATAATCGAGACTGCGCTTCCCCCAATATTTAGGTTGCACAAAGCTGCGGCCGAGTTCCAGGCCCTTGGCGAAATAGGGAGCAAATTCTGTTTGATAGTGAAACAGTGACTCACTGTAGAGGTTTTCACCTGCACTGTGCAAGCGGGCGACTTCGGCAAAACGGTAGGCGCCGACTATCTCCAGCTCCTTGGGATCCCAGAGTACCAGGTGCAGATAACTGGAGTCGTATTTGTCTATGTCTCTGCGTTTTCCTGTGCCTTCACCCACGGCGCGAAAAGCCAGCTCCCGAAGCCGACCTATTTCCCGCATCACTGGGCTGCTGCCCTGATGGCGATAGAGGAAGATCTGCTTGTCATCCTGAGTTTGACCAAGTTGTTCGCACTGCAGTAAAGCCTGTTGCAACTCACGACGTTTTTCCGGATGGGCGATGGCGCTCTGGGTGTTGAACAGTGGGCTGCGGTTCTTGCCTATGCGATAGAGGTGGTTCTTCAGCAGACTGACCCGGGTTTTGAGTGGGAAGTCACTGCCGCTGACCGCTTCGGCCGGGATAAGCTCGCCGATACGCACCGGCAGAGTATTACTGGCTTGTTTAAACATCTCCTTGACCAACAGCAGGGTAGCCAAAGGTTTATACAAGATGGAAGCACCGTAAAAGGTCGCCGAGTTCTTGGCATCGACATACATGGGCAGCAGCGGCGCATTGCAGCTGATAGCCATCTTCAGGAAGCCGGTTTGCCACTGGGTATCGCGAATGCCGCTTGGTCTGAGCCTGGAAACCTCACCCGATGGAAAGATGAGCACAGCGCCTTCACTGCGCAGATGCTGATGGATCTTCTCTAGGTGTTGTCTGGGGGTTCCGCCAGTCATATTGCGAACCGGCAGCAGGATATTGTGCAGTGGCGTCAGTGTCATCAGCAGCTCGTTGGCAACCACTTTAATGTCAGGCCTGACTTCGCTGATAAGTTTTATCAGCACCAGAGCATCCAGCGAACCTATTGGGTGATTGGCGAAGATAACGACCCGGCCCTGATGGGGAATGTTTTCCACCTCACTGTCCGGCACCGTATAGCTGACGGCAAAGCTTTCCAGCACTTGTTCAACAAAATCAACGCCCTTGAGAAAACTGAATTGGCCGGCGATATCATTGCACTCCCGCTCATTAAGCAGATAACGCAGTAAGGCCTTGGTTGGCTTGGCGAGCCAAGGCTTGCTGTTGATATTGGGCAGATTGGATTCCACGACTTTATCGACGGTAAACATCATAATGGGGTACCTGATTTAAGCAGCTTGTTGTTCTTGTCCCTGCCAGGCGAAGCGTTTCAGTACTTCGGTCCGGCCCAGTTGTTCATTCCAGCGCTCGAGTTGCAGCTCGCCCTCGAGGGTTTCAGTCAATAGGGTGCAGTTCTCTACCCAGTCACCATCATTGGCATAGATAAAGCCGCTCATTTCCGTGAGCTCCGGCTGGTGAATATGGCCACAGATGATGCCGTCCACCTTCTGCTTGCGGCCATAACGCACCACGGCTTCGCGAAAACTGTTGATGGCTTGTTGAGCCTTGCCGACTCTTTGCTTGATAAAGCCGGCCAAAGACCAATAGGGGTAACCGAGACGGCGGCGAACCTTGTGCAACTGGCGGTTGAGAAACATCAATACATCGTAGAGGTGATCGCCGAGGCGGGCGGTGATGCGGCCGATACAGACTTCGGAGTCAAACTGATCGCCATGCAGCATCAGCAGGGTTTTGCCGCTCAGGGTTTGATGTCTGTACTCTTTGCTGATAATGACATCGGCGAGTTGCAGCTGGTGGTAATCCTTAAACAGCTCGTCATGGTTGCCGGGCAGATACACCAGCTTGATGCCGCTCTGTGCCATTTGCAGCAGTTTTTGCAGCAGTTGGTTGTGACTCTCGGGCCAGAATACCCGGCGTTTGAGGGCCCAGATATCGACTATGTCCCCCACCAGATACAGCACCTTGGGCTGAACGCTGTTTAGGAAATGCAGCAGATATTCGGCCTTGCAGTCAATGCTGCCCAGGTGAATATCCGAGAGCCAGAGGGCGTTGAGCTTGATGACAGACTCGGCTGCGCGGCGGGAGGATGGGTGAAATGTCGATGGTTTGTTGACCAATGACTTGCTGTCTTTCATCGCGGCTCCTGGATAAAACCAGTGAAACGGGTTTGACTGTGAAAGACTCTAAGTCAGTTATTTGACCTTGAAGTGACGTCTTGATGACCTTATTGTGACGCCCCTGAACTTACCTCTATATCATTTGGCAGTATGATGCGGAACTCGCTGCCATGACCCGGTGCGCTGATCAGGCGGATCTCGCCGCCAAGTACTTGAGTCACCAGGTTATAAACTATGTTCATCCCCAGGCCACTGCCGCCTTTACCGCGTTTGGTAGTAAAAAAGGGAACAAAAATATTCTGCTGTACTTCGGTATTCATGCCGCAACCATCATCACGGTAGACAAGCTCTATGCCGTTATCTGTGCGGCTGACATTGAGCGACATCCGTCCCTCGCTTCCTTCTGGAAAGGCGTGTACCAGCGAATTGGTAAACAGGTTACTGATAATTTGGTAAAAGACGCCCGGAGTGGAGTTGAGGGTGATGTCGGCCGGGCATTGATAGCTGTACTTGTGAGGCGAGCGGTGTAGCATGGGGTTGAGCGACAGGAAAATCTCATCCAGATAGTGCCCCAGGTTAAATTCCCGCAGTTCTTCATGGGACTGATCGACGGAGAGCTGTTTGAAGCTGCGGATCAGCTTGGCGGCGCGTTCCAGGTTGGTCAGCATCAGTCGGCTGCAGTCGGCCACTTCACTCTGGTACTGTTCGAAATCCTGCTGATCGACATCCTCGGCGTAAAAGCGCTTGTTGAAGGCTTTAACATTCTCCGCCAGATGCGAAGCCGCGGTGACACAGATACCTATGGGAGTGTTGACTTCATGGGTGATGCTGGCAACCAGACCACCAAGTGTGGCCATTTTCTCCTTATCCAGCAGTTCAGACTGCGCCAGTCGTAACTCTTCCAGGGTGTGGTTCAGTTCATCATTGCTCTGTTGCAGCGCTTCAGTGCGCTGTTTAACCCTCTGCTCCAACTCCTGATTGAAACGACGCAGTGCCGATTCGGTTTCTTTCAGTTTCTGAATATCCTTGATGGTTCCTGTAATCCTTAAAGGGCGCCCCTCTTGATCCCTGGCCATGACCCGGCCACGGTTGAGTACCCAAAGCCAGCTGTCGTCCTGGGTCTTGCCGCGATAGCTGAGTTCAAATTCTTGCCGGCCTTTATGGAGGCAGGCATCAATCTCGGGCCAGATGAGCGGCAAGTCTTCGGGATGGACACAGCGCTCCAGCGTATCTTTCAGGTGGGTTTCGGGCTCGGGATACCAGAGAAATGCGTTATTGCGATTGGCCTCCTGTGCCTGCAAATCCCAATCCCAAAACTCATCGCCACTGCCGATAAGTGCCAGTTGCAGCTTTTGCTCGCTGCTCGCCACCTGTTGCAGCAGTTTTCGTTGCTCAATAAACTTCTGCCACCTGTTATAGGCAAAGCCAAATATCAGGCTCAGCAACAATAAGCTGTAAATAGTATAAGCCCAGGGGCTTTGCCAGGGCCTGGGGGTTATGCTCAGCTGCAAGCTCTGCGCCGGGCTGGTATTGCCGTCAATATCCACGGCTCTGACCATAAAGCGATAGTCACCGGGTTTGAGCGCCGGGAAGAAGGCGGTTCTGGCCCCCCGGGTATTGAGCCACTCCTGCTGCATGCCTTCGAGTTTGTATTGATACTCAAGATGTCTGGCGTGATGCAGGTTCGGGCTGTGGAATTTGAGACTCAGCGGCAAGGCATCAACCCCTAGAACCAGTTTCTGTCGGCTCCAGGGTTTTGGTGCGTGCTCTTGTGTTTGCCCCAGGGCCTGCAGTTCATCTATGATCGGCTGCGCCGGAGGTTTCCTCGCGGGTAAAGCGGGGGGCTGAATATGGTTGAGACCTTTTACACCGCCGAGAAACAAGCTACCGTCCCGATCGAGAAACCCGGCGCCAAAGTTGAACTCGTTGGCTTGCAAGCCATCTTCATAAGCAAAATTCCGGCTTGTGCCTGTTGCGGGATCCAGCCATGACAGGCCGCTGGCGCTGCCAATCCAGAGTTTGTTGTCGGCATCATGTTGCATCAGGTAGGCGACATCGCCTATCAGGCCGTGTTGGCGGTCAAACATTTGATACTGCCCGCTATCCGGGGTGAATGAGAATACGCCGTCGCTGGATGCTATCCATAACTGTCCATCCGGATGTTGGTAGATGGAAAACAGGTGCTTGCTGGGTAGAGGGACTTCAGTATCCGTGGACCAATGAGATACACTGCCATCCGGCTTGAGCCTGAATAGGCCTTCACCGTAACTGGTGATCCAGATATTGCCGCCGTCATCCTCCAGTACCGAAGTGGTTTCTGTTTTGGGCAGCGGCGTGGCATCCGGCGCGGCAAAGCCTTTTTCGATACCAAGATAACGGCTGACTCCGGCTTCTTTGGTTGCTATCCAGGCAATGCCACTTTGATCAAAGGTTAAACTGTAGAGGGTGTTGGCCGGCAGTGAGCCCGGTTCATTGGCCTGATGGCGATAGTGCAGATAGCTGTCGCGATCGGCATTGAAGATCAGTAAGCCTTCGCCCCGGGTGCCAATCCACAGCCGGCCCTGACTGTCTTCTTTGATAAAGCCGATAAAGGCCTTATCCAGCAGTTGGCTTGCCAGCGGCGAGGATTTGAAGCCTTGAATTTTGCCCGAGTCAAACTCCAGTGCCTGATAAAGGCCGCTGGCGGTGCCGACCCAGAGTTGCCCCAGATGATCGCGAAAAATTGCTCTGACATCGCCATTACCCAGGTTGTGGTTCTCGAAACTGTTGGGGAGCAGTTTTCCCATGGCTTCCTGATTGAGATCCAGCTTACCGAGACCGGCTCCCTTGGTCGCTATCCAAAGTTGGTTGCTGTCATCCAGATGCAGTGTCTGGATGGTCTTGCCATCGCTGTTTGGTTGCCAAAGAAGCTCCCGGGTTTGAGGTGTAAATCGCAGCAGACCGCGTTTATCCACCGCCAACCAGAGCCGTTGCTGTGGATCCAAAACCATATGCTGAATGCCGGCATCGCCAAGTTGGTTGATGGAGTAAGGCACAGCCTCGGTTCCCAAAGACCAGTGCCAGAGCGTTCCTTTGCTTGCGAGCCATAAACTGCCGTCTTTGGCCTGTATCAGAGACTCTACCTGAGCAGACTGCGGCAATATTGTCATCTGTTGCCAGGACTTGCTGTCCTCCAGCTGCCAGAGCGAGTCTCCTGCAAGATACAAGTCGCCGGAAGGCGTTGCATAAAACCTCAGTTGTGAAACGGTATTTGTCTGAAGCTGCTGGCTATCCAGGCGTTGGCGGCGTTTGGGGTCGTAGCGCCAAACCTTGGCATCATCCATCAGTAGCCAGAGCATGCCTTGCTTGTCTTCTGCCAGCTCGCGGATCCCGGTCAGCGGCAGATCGGCTTCGGCACCCAATATTTCAAAGCGGCCATTGTCCGGATGATAAAGATTCAGGCCATCGCTCAAGGTCAGCAGCCACAACTCCTTCTGGCTTGAAAACAGTAGCCTTTCAATGTGATTGCCGCTCGGGCCGTAGGGAGCGTCCTGCTTACTGTAGATTCTGAAATGTTCGCCATCGAAACGGTTGAGTCCGGCTTGTGTGGCTATCCACAGGTGACCACGATCGTCTGTGGCGAGGTCATTGACAGTGTTCATCGACAAGCCGTCTTCGGCCTGAAATTGCTCAAGGACGGGGCGATAGCCCAATGACGGCGTCAGGCTATCGAGACACCAAAGTGCCGTAAAAAGGAGCAGCAACGCAAAAATTTTCACCGAAAAGCCTCAAAAACGAACTTTTTTCAGTGTAGATGCTGGTGGCTGAAATGCGAATTTTGTGAGCACATTCTAGTGCTTAGAAATAAAAAACGGCCGCATGTAGCGGCCGTTGTGGAGAAGTTCTGCTAAATTGCCCTTAGAACAGCAGATGTGCCATCCCGGCAATCACAGGCAGAGTCACCAGGGTTCGCAGCAGGAAGATGGCAAACAACTCCCAAATTTTCACCGGTATCTTGCTGCCGATAAGCAAAGCACCTACTTCACTCATGTAGATCAATTGAGTGACAGACAGCGCCGCAATCACAAAGCGTGTCATGTCGGATTCTATGCTGGTGGCCAGAATCGAGGGGATAAACATATCGGCAAACCCGACGACTATAGTCTTGGAGGCTTGGGTAGCTTCGGGGATCTGCATCAGTTCCAACAATGGAATAAAAGGCTTACCAAGATAGTTAAATACCGGGGTGTATTCGGCGATGACCAGAGCTATGGTCCCCAATGCCATTACGACAGGGAGCACACCGAAGATCATATCGATGACATTTTTCACCCCTTCGGAGAGCACCTTGAATACGCCACCTGTGTGGGACGCCTTGGTGAGCGCCAGATCCAGCCCCCAGGACAGAGAGTTATGACCTTCTGGCAGCGACTCATCATCTTTCTGTCTGGGGCTGCCATCAACATAAACATCCTTCTTGCGCGACAGCGGCGGCAACTTGGGCACTATTATGGCGGCAACAATGCCGGCCAGACAGACTGTCAGGTAGAAGGGTACAAACATTGCCTGCAGCTTCACTTGGGTGAGTACCACAAGGGTAAAAGTGATGGAGACTGCCGAGAAGGTGGTGCCGATAACCGCCGCTTCACGCTGGGTATAGAAGCGGTTCTCATACTGTTTACTGGTCAGCAAAATACCAACGCTACCATCCCCGAGCCAGGAGGCCATACAGTCGATGGCGCTGCGTCCCGGTAGGTTGAACACCGGCCGCATCAACTTGGTCAGTAAGGTTCCGAAGAGTTCCAGCAGGCCAAAGTTGAGCAACAAAGGCAGGAACATACCGGCAAAAAAGAATACACAGAACAGCAGTGGCAACAGGCCATTCATCACCAAGGCGCCGGTGGAATCGGCTATGAGCATCTCAGGGCCGATCTGGAAGAAGGTCAAACAGATAAATATGGCGCCCAAAACCCTGACCAAGAGCCAGGCAGGGCTGATATTCAACAGGGAATTGAGAAACTTGCTGCGGCGGATAAAACCGGGGCGCAGGAGTTTCACCAATACACTGGCCGTGGCGGTAAATACCACTATGGTGCAAATTATGCTGGTCAAATAATCATTGAGCAAATTCTTGAGTTCACCGGCCAACACTGCCACAGGAATGGTCAGTTCGTTGTTATAGCTGATAGGCGTCATAAAGAGTAAGACGCCGAGCAGAGATGGCACCAGAAAGGTGAGTATGGTTGTTATGTTGCGGGGTTGTTTTTCGTCTGCCACGGTTATTACACCCTGAATCTACACTAATTGGATGAGTAACAAAGCTACTCGCCAGGGGCAATATTGGCTCTGAATGCATTTTCATTCAACCGGCCCCCGAATTTAAGGGGGCAAGATTACCCCCTTAGCGCGGCTATGTAAATTCATTCGCTGTCAGTTCTGTCTCTTTGATCACAACAGCATAGTTATTTCCTGTCCTTGCTTAATTATTATTTAAGCAGCTCCTTATGAAAAATCCTTCAAAAAGAAATGGTTAAATATTTGTTATTCAGACTGAACCTGGGCTTTGGTATCAGCCGAAAGTCTGTCTCAGGTTCAGCGACCTGTCGGCACTGGCCTTTAACTGCAATACGGCTTGCTCAACCTGACACAGGGCACTGACATTGTCATTGGTGGCGCCGTGAATCGTCTGTATGCCGCCTGCTATCTCTTGCACTACTTGCCCTTGCTGGGTTGCCGCCACGGCGTTTTGTCTGGCGAGATCGTGTATTTCAGCCATCCCCTGGTTAACTGTGTTGATGGACTCCACAGCCGACAATGCTTCGGTGGCGCACTCCTGTGCCTGTTGTCTACTGGCTTCCATCTCATTGGCCCACTGGGTCAGCATGCTGAACATGGCCTCTATGCTGGCAGATATACTCTTGGTGGACTGCTGGGTGCGGCCGGATAAGGCTCTGACCTCATCGGCGACCACGGCAAAGCCGCGTCCCTGTTCGCCGGCTCTGGCTGCTTCTATGGCTGCATTGAGAGCCAGCAGGTTGGTTTGGTCGGCAATGGCGTCGATTTCCGACATGGCGTTGGCAACTTGCTGTGCTTCATCGTTCAGGCGTTTGGCATTGGAAGCCGCCCTGGCAACATCATCGGCCAGGTGGAGAATATGTTCACTGTTCTGATGCATCACATCCCGGCTTTGACGACAGAGGCCATAAGCCTCATCTATACGGCCTGAGGTTGCCTGGGTGTTGTCGGCCACCTCACTGATAGTGGCATGCAGCTCTTCGATGGCACTGGCTATCTGCTGCATCTGTTGTTGTTCCAGATCCATGCCGACTCTGGCCTGCTCTGTGGCCACCACCAACTGAGCGGCAATATCATTGGTTTTAAGCGCTTGATCCTGAGTCCGGCCCAAAACGCCCTGAAGCATGGCGGCCTTACGCTGCAACTGAAATTCGAGCACGGATGACGTATCGTGTCCGGCATAGATGAAGCGACTGACAGAATCGTACTCTTGCTTGAGTGCCATCAATCGTGCCGGAATACGAAAGGCTTCGTCATAGAAGATAGCCAGATTGAGCGCCATCAACATGGCTCCGGCCAACACTACGCCCCAGCCCCAGATATAGCCGCTAAGCAGTAAGCCAGAGCCGGCCATCAGTGCCGAAAGCAAGCGTTTTTGCGTCAGCGTCAGCGGATCTTTGACCCTTTTGCCCTGATTCAGGCGACTGTATACCTTGATGGCCCGTTTAATGGTGCCTTGACTGGGTTTAACCCTGACAGATTGATAACCAATGATTTTTCCATGCTCAAAGATGGGAGACACGAAAGCATCGACCCAGTAAAAACCACCGTCCTTACAACGGTTTTTGACCAATCCCCGCCAGGAACTGCCAGCCTTGAGGCATTGCCACATTTCGGCAAAGGCCGCCTTGGGCATGTCGGGATGGCGAACCATGTTGTGGCTGTGGCCCAACAGCTCTGCTTCAGAAAAACCCGATATCTCAGCAAAGGCCGGGTTGACGTAAGTGATAACGCCGCGAAGATCTGTGGTGGAAATGAGTTCGTCGGTGGATTGCAGACAAACTTCCCTGTCTGTGGTGGTGGAATTCCTTCTGGACATCTTTAATTCCGGCTCAGAGTTAGTGGCCCGATATTGATTCAGGCCTTATTATCGTTTTAAGTGTGATAAGCATAACATTTTTGTGGTTATTTGAGTGAGCGCTTTTTGCAACTTTTTTAGAGGTAAAGCGTTTGCAGGTTATTGATATGTATACTAATTGAAAACTTCGACGGCCAGTGTTTTAGTCGGGATAAAACTCTGCAAACAAGCAATCCAACGGCTGGACACAGTGAAATCTGCTAGCGCTGTATTTTTGCTCTTGGGCGGAACTGCAGTTTCCAGACCCGGCATGATCTTGCTAACCAAGGTTACTGTCATCTCCTGCGGGAGGGTATGCCAGAACAGCAAAGAATGGCCGAGGCATCAAAGTGCAATAATTCGACCGGAAGCGAATTTTGTTGTTTAAACTCGGGTAAATAAGCGATCGGTAACGCAAAAAGACCTTGCCCGGGCTTTAAAAAAAATCTGGAGCATGTAAGTTAGACAGCAGAAAATGAATCCGGGGCATACACTGGCATGTTAAGAAGACAGAGACTGGCAAGAATGGCGTTGAGCTTTGGTTTGCTGGGACTCTTTGGACTGCTGCTTGGCCTGGGTTTGGTTATCTGGGGCTATCAGAGCGGCGATGGGCGGGAGTTCAGCCTGCTCAATCACAGCCTGAGTGAACTCGGCAGTTACGGCCATTCTAAGTTGGCGGTACTGCTCAATGGTGGTTTGTTCTTCGGCAGTTTGAGCCTGGTGCTCTGTTGGTTATTCACCCTGCAGTTGTCTCGCTTATTGAGCGGCCATCTCCTGTATCTCAGCCTGACCCTGACTTGTATGGCCCTGGCCGGTGTTGGCCTGTTTCCCGTCAATGTCTATCACCTTCATATCCTGATGCTGAAGTGGTTTTTTATCTTTGGCTGTATCAGTGTCGGCTGTTACCTGGTTTATCTGCTGCAGCGCCCCTTTGGTGCCGCCACTCTGTGGACTCTGATCCCGGCGCTTATCAGCGGCGTCAGTCTGGGCGCGTTTCTGTTTCTACCGCATCTTGAACTTGGTATTACCGAGGGGGATAACCCCTTTTACCATGAGTTGGTGCTGCAATTACCTCGGCCTGACTTTTGGTGGCCGGCAGTCCTCGAATGGCTGGGGCTTGGCAGCTTTATGCTCTGGGTCCTGTGTTTGTTGCTGTGCACAAAAAAGGCCCCCGATGAACAGGAGCCTGTTGAAAGTCCTTATTAAAGGCCGGAAAAGCCCACAGCACGGGCTTGCTTAAGACCTTGACGCTAACGTCTATAGACCATGCCAGGTGCGCCGTGCCAGTATCCATTACAGGCTTCTTTGCCTGTTTCAGCATCGACTTCACTCCCTGCATTTTGCAGTAAAGACTCCGCCAAAGCGATGGAGTCATGGCCATCCGGTGACACCCTGAACCAGTCAACACCCATACGTTTCATTTCTGGTATTTCCCGTCTGAGATCGCAGCGGGCTGCCGACTGAGTCTGTATGCCGTTGAGTCGCAATAGTGGTTGTTGCTCCTGGGTCTGGGCGACAAGGCCTTTTGGATGCTTGATGCATACCGTCTGACAGTCATCCTTTGCCAACCCTTGATGACGGGCGGTGAAGCAACGGGCCGAGTGCGCCAATGGCAAATAACCATGACCCAGTACTTCAATTTCAAAGTTTGGCGTCGGGGCGGTGACTTTTTGCAGCCACATTTTTGACAGCTCAATGGGCATCACAAAGCGCTGCATGCCCCATTGATGCAGCTTTTCCAGGCTGGCTCTGTTGTAGTTATTGATACTGGCACCACAGACAAAAGGCAGTCCCTGCTCCCGCGCCATACCAACGGCTGCCATATCATTGGCCTCAACTATGAACTCGCCATTATCGAGTTGCTTTTTAAGCTCTTTAAGCTCGGATTGTGCCTCTATCAAGGCCAGAGTCGACAATACAACCTGTTTGCCGGCGGCTTTGAGCTCAAGGGCCAGGGCCAGATAATCGGCAAACTTCATCTGCCTGCGGCGGCTGCAAACGGCTTCACCCAGATAAACCAGTGGAATAGTGCTGTCTGCAACTTCACGGTAGAAGGCCTGCACTTGTGCTTTGGGCCAGCAATAGAGCAGCGGGCCAAGAGAAATATTCATAGAAAACTTCCTATTGCCAGCTGCGCTCGTAGGCACCCAGCGTGGTGGTTTGTCCCTCGGATACTTTGGCCAGCGCGGCATGCCATTCGGGTTTGGATTGGAACCGCTCCGGCGCATTCTGATAGGTGTCCAGAGCCTGGCGCCAAACCCGGGTAACCTGTTCCACATAGGCGGGGCTGCGTTGGCGACCTTCAATTTTAAGTGACACTATGCCGGCCTGGGCCAGTTCCGGCAGCAAGTCCAGGGTATTGAGGCTGGTGGGGGACTCCAGCAAAAAGCCCGGCTGGCTGTCTTCTTCGGTCAGATAACGTCCCTTGCACACAACCGGGTAGCCCATCTGCTCGTTCAACCCCGAGCTGTCAATCAAGACTTCGTTGAGGCGGGTCTGGCGACTGCCCTGATTTTCCTGCCAGCGCACATGTTTTGCCGGTGAGCAGGAGCCACCTGAATTGGGCGATTCCCCGGTCACATAGGAAGACAACTGACAACGCCCTTCGGCCATGATACATAGACTGCCGAAGGCAAACACTTCCAGATCAACCGGACTGGCCTTGGCAAGATCTTTGACCTGCTTGATGGATAGCACTCTGGGGAGTACGGCGCGCTCAATGTTGAATTCACGCTTATAAAGTGCCAAGGCGCCGAGATTGGTGGCACTGGCCTGTACCGAAAGATGCAGCGGCAGGTGAGGGTAGTGGCTATGGGCATAATCCAGTAGCGACAGATCGGCCATGATCAGTCCATCTATATCCGTGTTGGCGGCCAGATCGACGGCCTGGTACCAACGTTTCTCTTCACCCGGTTGCGGAAAGGTATTAATAGTCAGATACAGCTTGCGCCCTTGAGACTTTACCTCTTTGGCTGCCTGTTGCAGTTTGGTCGGTGTGAAGTTCAGTCCGGCAAATGAGCGGGCATTGGTGTCGTCTTTCAGCCCCAGATAGAGGGCATCGGCGCCGGCGTTGAGAGCAGCCTTGAGTGATGCCAAGTTCCCGGCCGGACACAGGAGTTCCATGTTAACTTTCTCCCTAATTACAAACAAAGCCGCAGTTTATCGACCTTTGGATCTCACAGAATTGATATAAAACAGGTTTATGATCATAAAACTTGGTTAGACTGCCGGAGTTTTGGCATTTTAATCAGGAGTAACTCAAGATGCGCACGGCTTTAGCCGCCAAGGCGGCGCGCGATATTCTCACTCTGGCTCCCAAGTTGGTTGGAAAACCGCTGACCTTGGTTCCCTTCGCCATCAAGGCGAACGTACTGCAGCAGCTATTGGCGGTATTGCTCAGCGAACAGGTTCAGGATGGTGAGTTGGACTTTCTTGAAGGGCAATGGGTTGGCGTTCGGGTTGAGGATATGGAGTTGGCATTTGAAGTCAGTTTCGAACAAGGTTTCAAGGTGCGGCCTTTTACGGCTCCGGAAGTCACCTTCAGCGCCAATAGCGCCGAACTCTTGCTGGTCGCCGCCGCCAAAGAGGATCCTGACACCCTGTTTTTCCAGCGCCGGCTCAGTATTGAGGGCGATACCGAATTGGGCCTCGAGGTCAAAAACTTGCTGCTTGGCATAGATGTTCAAAGTATGCCAAAGGGGTTGAAGCTGATGTTGGATAAGCTGGCCAATATGCTGACCACGCTCCTGCAAAGTTCACAAACCGCACCTCAATGGGCCTGACAAACAGTAAAATCCTGGCATAAAAAAAGCGACCCATTTGGGTCGCTGTCAGAGTTCAATCTAAACTCTGGATGGTGCGCTAGAAACCATCTTGAAGGGAGGATAATGATGAAACACTCGGTTCACTAATTCTGACTGCCGATTTTTCCGCGAGTTCCCGCACCAAGCAAAATAATTCAGTTTTATTTGCTTCACTCCTATCTGTAGAACCCCAAAAAGTCTGTCACATTATGCTCTTACAGTGAGTTTGACTCAGTCTTTTCATTTTCTTGAATGGCAATATTGGCATTAACTATTTATCTATCCGAATGAGTCGAGCTGTAGGATAAAAAAATGGCAACCCAAGGGGCTGCCATACAAGGTCGTACAAAACTGATTCGTACAAAACTAAGTCGTGCAAAGAATGAAAACCCGCTGCGCTAGCGTCGGGGCCCCATCCAAGGGAGGTGATGATGAAACACTTGAAAAAGGTTCAGTTATTCAGAGTCGGTTTTGACGAAAAAGTTTCCCTGGAAGAGAAATTTTTTTGCTGACCTTGGTTTGCAATGACAAACCGGGGATAAAAAAATGGCAACCCAAGGGGCTGCCATACAAGGTCGTACAAAACTGATTCGTACAAAACTAAGTCAAACAACAACCCCCATCCAAGGGAGGTGATGATGAAACACTTGAAAAAGGTTCAGTTATTCAGAGTCGGTTTTGACGAAAAAGTTTCCCTGGTGGATAAATTTTTTTGCTGACCTTGGTTTGCAATGAAAAACCGGGGATAAAAAATGGCAACCCAAGGGGCTGCCATACAAATTCGTACAAAACTAGGTCGTACAAAACTAAGTCATGCAAAGAATGAAAACCCGCTGCGCTAGCGTCGGGCTCCCATCCAAGGGAGGTGATGATGAAACACTTGAAAAAGGTTCTGTTATTCAGAGTCGGCTTTGACGAAAAAGTTTCCCTGGTGGATAAATTTTTTATCTGCGACATGCCAAGCATGATTAAAGGCAAGTCCCCAAACAGCATGAAAATAGAGAATAAAAATGGCAGTCCAAAGGACTGCCTAAAAAATGCAGGGGACAAAGATCTTGTGCGCTAGCTCCAGTATCTCAGTCCAAAGGGAGATGATGATGAAACCGTTAAAATCGCTTCACTTATTCAGAGCCATTCGGAGAGAAAAAGTTCAGCCATAAAGAGATTTTTCTTGGGGAGCCGGCAGGCATAAAAAAAGGCAGCCATTAAGGACTGCCTTATGATCTATCGAAGATCAATGGGGCTGCGCTAGAAGCCCCTTAGGGAGAATGATGAACATGAAAAAGTAAATTCACTGCTCACTATGTTGGAGTCTTTAGTGATGTTTTGGTTCCCCCTGAATGGCGAAAAATGATCATGTTTTTTTAATTGGTTTATTTTTCAATTGATTATTTATCCTGTAACAGCTGGAGAATCTGTTCACGCAGAGCCTCGGGTTTGGTTGTGGGAGCATAGCGCTTGATGACTTTGCCATGGCGATCGACCAGAAACTTGGTGAAATTCCATTTAATCCCTTCCGAACCCAACACGCCAGGGGCCTGTTGCTTGAGCAGTTTAAACAAGGGATGAGCATTGGGGCCATTGACTTCCAGCTTGGCAAACAGTGGGAAGCTGACACCAAAATTCAATTCGCAGAAGGACTGGATCTCCTGCTCATTGCCCTTTTCCTGAGCACCAAACTGGTTACAGGGAAAGCCGAGTACAACCAGGCCTTGGTCTTTGAATTCCTGATACAGGCTTTCCAATCCGGCATACTGAGGAGTAAAGCCACAGGCACTGGCGGTATTGACCAGTAACATGACCCGGCCTTGAAATTCGCTGAGATCCGTTTGTTGTCCTTGGATATTCTCCAGTGGGATAGCGTATATTGAGTTAGACATAGTGGCTCCTTGGTTGAGACTTTACTATATATCACAAGTTTTATTGTCAGCAATTTATTTGCGTGCAATTTAAATGTTGACCCAAGCGCATACCAACAAGAAGAAAGAGAGGAGAGTTGAGTGACACAAACAGCAGCCGAGCCGGAGCTTCAACCTCAAGCAGAAGTGGGGCAGGTGGTACAGCAGTTAACGCTATTGGAGGGCGAAGCTCAGGCCGAGGTCTTTGGTGAGATCCTTGAAGAGGCCGAACCTGGCACTATAGCCTTATTGCTGGAGTCCTTGCCGCTGGATGAACGCTATGAGCGCTGGAATCAGATAGCCTTTGCCGAGCGCTCGGCTGTGCTCAGCTTGATGCGCGCCGAACCCAGGATGAGCCTTCTTAGGCAGATGTCTGTGGAAGAGGTGGATCTGTTGCTGGCGCAGCTGTCAGCTGAAGAGATGATCGAGTGGAGCGATTATCTGCCCGACAGCTTTATCGACCGCGCTTTGGCGCAAATGGGTGAGCGGCAACGCAAGCGCTACGAGCTTTATGATCAATACTCGGAAAATGAAATAGGCCGTTACACAGAACATCAGGCCTTGGTGCTCAGTAACAAAAGCCGGGTGGAACAGGCGCAACGTTTTTTCCGCCGCATTGACTTGGATTGCTGCGAAAATCTCTATCTGGTGGATGAGGATAATCATTACCAGGGGACAGTCAGTCGCTATGAAATTTTTCGCCAGGATCCACAAACCCAGCTTATTTCGCTTATTGAACCGGACAGCCGGGTATTGTCGGCCGATTCATCCTTGATAGAGGCGGCCGAAGCGATAGAGCATAGCTCAGACATTGAACTGCCGGTGGTTGATGAAGAAGGCACCTTAATCGGCCGCTTGACGCTGCGAACGGCAACCGCCTTGGTGCGAGAACACTATGAAGCGCGTTTGATGGCTTCGGCCGGTATGGATGAATCCGATGACCTGTTTGCGCCTATCGTCAAGGGCGCGCGTCGCCGTGCCATTTGGCTCGGGATCAATCTGCTGACGGCATTTTTGGCCTCTGCCACCATAGGTTTGTTCGAGGATGTATTGGCAAAAGTAGTGGCGCTGGCGGTATTGATGCCGATAGTGGCTTCTATGGGTGGTATTGCCGGCTCGCAATCATTGACCCTGATGATCCGCGGCATGGCGATGGGACAGATTTCCATAGGCAACCTGTTTTCCTTGATGAAGAACGAACTCGGGATAGGGGCACTCAACGGCATTCTCTGGGCCATACTCATAGGTTTGGTGGCAGGGCTCTGGTTTGACGATAACCTGATTGGTATGACGATAGCCGTGGCAATTTTGGTCAATATGCTGGTTGCGGCCTTGGCCGGGGTGGCAGTACCCATGATATTACAGAAATTCAATCAGGATGCTGCACTTTCAGGCTCAGTGATCCTGACCACGGTCACGGATGTTGTCGGCTTCTTTACCTTCCTTGGATTGGCAACCTTGCTGTATCTATAGTCGTTAGCTATTTATGTGACAGCGTTTTATGGCACAGCATTGACCACTTCTGCAAAGTGGGCTCAATAGAAGACAGTCAAAAGAAAAGGGAGCACAGGCTCCCTTTCACATAAGGCTTTGAAAGCTACTGGGCGACAATTGCGTTGAAATCTTGCACAGTGTCGGTTTGGTTGCTCAGGGTGACCTGATGCAACTGAGGGGCAGGGTTGGGAATGATAAGACCATCATATTGCTCTGGATCGTCATTTTCCGCGCTGCAACTGAAGGCTACTGTATAATCCCCGGCGGGAATAAAGCCAAAGGCGTATTTGCCGAAGTTACCCACTTCATACTCTACTTCGACCGAGTTGTAAGGCACTACGGCACCTTCTGGTACGGCATTCTGATTGACATCCGGATCCAGGTTGTCGGTCAGCAGTGTTGGGTCCAGATCGTGGCCGGGATAGAGGTAGACAAAGTTACCGCTATCGGCAGCACATTCACCGGCGTTGAACAGGTTGATATCCACTTGGCCGGACAATGAAGCGACAGTCGCGTTGTCGACTATAGTCACGCCATGAGGCTTGAGGTTGTAACGCTGGCCATTTTGGTTCTCCACCAGACTACGGCGCAGGTCAAACTCTATGGTAAAACGCTGAACGCCGGCGCTGCCAACCTCAAAGCTGCCCAAACGCAGTTTATTACTGGGTTGTTTGAGTGGCACTTGACCGGTTTCGTCGATCACATAGCTGAGATCTGAACCGACCGATTCATCCAATACATGCAGGATGAGTTCTGAATAAGTGCCTACTTCCAACTCGGCATCGCTGAGGATGAGGGCGCTGTCGCTGCCTTGATATTCCAGCAGATCCAGTTGGCGGTAGTCCTCGCCGTTAGGTCCGGAGACCTCGAGGATGATGTTATCCTGTCCTGCTCTTACCAGCTCAATTTTGTCAAATGCCACTACCACTTTTTCGGCGCTGTCGACCGGGGCATCAGACACGGCAAAGCTGACTTTGGCGGTATCAGGCGTAGGTGTCGGCGGGGTGTCATTGTCACTACCACCACAGGCCGCCAGTAATAGGCCTGAGCCGCAAAGCAGTGCAATAGTCGAGATACGATTTTTCATCTTGGTTCCTCTTGTTATTCCCGGAGCGTGACAGCTACCCGATTACCGGGGGTTACTCAGAGAATTATGTTTGTTGTCTGCCACAAACTCCCTCAATGGGGCTAACATAAGGAAGGTGCGAACAGGTCCTATGTGTGCTCTGCGCCGGCTTACTGGCCAGGATGCAAGGCGTGGTTCGCAGTAAATGGCTCAGTCCTTTGCAAGAAGCACAACACAGCAGACTGGCCTATAAGCCACGCCCTTCGGGGCTTACACAGCAACCGGCTCTCTGCGTTATCCGACTTCGACAGGCCCCGGCATGCCTTCAGTCAGATGCCTTGAACGCCAATTGCTGTGTAAGCCACTCTCTACACAAAAGAGAAGGCCACGAGGACTTATTCGCACCTTCCCGAACTAATTGCGGCTTTTACCTGTAGCCATACGTTAATCTGGTTAAGCCGAGGTTAAGTTTTATGGGGGTGTCCCCTTCAATAGCTCACATATCCGCCAAGTATAGTCACCAAAGGAGTATCTATGCCTAATCCTGCCCAGGAAATCACGGTTTCCCTGGCCCAAAGTCCAGATCTGATTGCTGCCGCTTGTGCTTTGGTGGACAGCCGCGATGATAATGCTCACCCCTTGGATCATCAGGCCTTTATGGCCTCCCGTGCCGTGATAGTGGCGCAAAACGGGGCCGGGGAGCTGGTGGGTTGCGCTGTGATTAAGGCCGGACGAGGAGATATCGCCGAGCTTGGGTATTTAATGGTGCATCCTGAGTACAGACGGCGGGGGATTGCGGCAGCCTTGACGCGAAAGCGGATCCAAATCGCCCGGGAAATGGGGATTCGGCTATTGTTTGCTACAGTTAGAGAAGAGAATCGTGCCAGTCGTGACAACTTGCTCAAGTCCGGGATGCAGTTTTGGGGTAATTATCTGAGTATCAGGGGCACAGGTAATACCGTGGGGTGGTACTTTTTAGTGTTGGCCGCTCAAGTGGATGTCGCTACAGAAATGCTCAAGTTGGTGGGGGATAGGGTCAGAATCGACTGAATTTACACTTTTTTGTCATCAGCTCGTGGCAAACTTGCGTTTCCTGACAGAATTTTGTCACGAATGCCGTGAGCCAGATTGCAAAATGCCATTAGCCGAAATAGAGTTAAATCACCAACAATAAAAATAGATTCAGTGCCTTGGGCGTTTTTGTGCTCAGGGATAAGGATACGGCCATGGTCTTGGACGGAAATCGATTTGCCGACAGACAAACGTTCGCCCTTCAATATGGATAAACACCCAGGTTACCTTTTCAGGCTACTGCTTGCGTTTGTTCTGTTCCAATTCAGTGTTGGTGCCTGGGCCGCTCAGGTGCTCGACAACAGCTACATTCTTAAGGCTGAGCCACAACAGCTGGCTCCGACCTCATTCGAGGGGGTACCTGCCTGGATCCGAGCGCAACAGGAAACCAGCCTGAGTTTGAGTGGTGGCAGTTACTGGATGGTGAACCCTTTGCGGGTGGCCAGTCGTGAACAGACTTGGGTCATAGACGTACGCAATTCCATCATAGAATCCATCGACCTTCTGCTGCTTGGGCAGGATGGCAGCATGCAACAAGCCCACTCTGGCTATGATGCCGACTATCAGTATCTGTTTGATTACGGCAGGCGGTTCACCATCAAGCCAGGGATAGACTATTGGTTGGTGGTCAAGGTCGAGAGCCGTTACTACTCATCGGCACCCGAGATCCGTCTGGCACCGGAAAGGGAACACAGGCTCAGTGCCGACAGGCATGCCACCGCCGTGGTGCTATGCCTCGGGGGCTTGATTTTTATCGCCTGCTATAACCTGTTCATCTTCTTTACCACCCGTGACAAGGCGTTTTTTTGGTACGGTCTTTATGTGCTGGCCTACTTCTGCGGCTGGGCCTTGACCTTCCACTTGCCTGTGCACCTGTTTCAGTTTCGGCAACTCGAGTTGCACCACCTGTTCTTTATCAGCCTGCCAATATTGAACATATTGTTCTATAACAATTTTTTGCAGCTTTCTCTCTATTCGCCCAAGCTTTGGCGTCTCAGCCGCATCTTACTGTGGGCCTGTGTGCTGGCTCTGCCTACCAGTATCTGGCTTTTGTCCTACACGGCGATTATTGCTTCCGTGCTTATCATGCTCTGGATTGGACTGGCGATAGTTTGCGGTAATGTCTGTCTGATGAAAGGCTTCTCGCCGGCACGCTATTTCATCATGGCTTTCAGCTGTTTGCTATTGCCGGCAATCATCATATTGCCCGGTAACATGGGTATCACCCCGGACTTCTTTGAGTATGCCGAGCTGGCGACTCTGCTGGGCGGCACTGCCGATGCTCTGCTGCTGTCCTTGGCGTTGGCAAGCAAGCTCAAACTCTTGTCGGAAGAGCGCCAGGAGTATATCCGCAAGTTGGGCATCGCTTGGGAGCGAGCCCGCAGTGATAGCCTCACAGGTCTTGCCAACCGCTTGGCCTATGATGAGAGTCTGGCGGATACTTGCCTGAGTAGTGGCATGCCCAAGCCGGGATATATGTTGGTATTGCTGGATATTGAGGGGCTGAAACGGGTCAATGACACCCTGGGGCATGGGGAAGGGGACAGATTGCTGCTGGCGATAGCCGAAGAGCTAAAGAGCTGGTCTGTGGCCAAGTTAAAGCCTTTTCGTATCGGTGGCGATGACTTTGCTTTGCTGTTGCCGGAAGCCGAGGCGCAGCAACTGCAGAACTTACTGCCGAGGCTGGAGCAGCGTATTGCCAGTGAAGGTTTTGCCGAGCTCTGTGTCAATCATGGCTCTGCCACCAGTACAGATAAAGAAAAGATCCAGGATTGGGTCCGCGCTGCCGACAAAGACTTGTATCAGTGCAAGAGTCTGCGTCGCCGTGAGCTGCACGCCAGACAACTGGCTGCAGCCGAAGGCCTGCCCCGCTAAGCTCACGGGGCTAAGTCCAGAGCTAAGTCAGCAGCTCAGTCTAGAGCAAGTCCAAAGCTGAGTCGAACAGGCTAAATCTCGCCTGGATGCCTATCAGAAGTCTTCCTCACCCTTGATATGGCGCGGATAGCCACTGATGGCCTTGGAGGTGTGCATACCCGCCATGGTTGCAGCTTCGACGCAGCCCACATTCAGCCCTGTTTTTATCCAATCGCCGGTGACATAGAGGTTATCCAGCCCAGTACCGTCTGTGGTGATGCGAAAACGCGAGCTGTCTTTCACCGACAACACATACCGCTCGGACGGGTCGACATTGGCACGCCAGTATTGGCTGTCAAAGCGCTGTTGTCCTTGACGTTCCTCCGGGTCGTGCAGCCAGTCCCAGACAAAGCCATTTTTGGCTTCCGGCCAGAGATTGCCTATTTGATGCTCGAGTTGCCCCAGAGCCCCGGACTTGGCCACGGCATTCATTTGCTGGTTAAAGTCACTCTGCTCTCTGGGTGGATATTCGGCAACCGGCAGCGCCGAGCAGAAGTAACTGGCATTTTTGACGCTGCCTATCGGCCAGTTTTCTTTGTCAATCAATTGATCCATACTGGCCCAGGTGTCATAGGGCTCGCTGAAGGCCGACAGCACAGGCTCTTCGCCGGAAGCCGGAAAAAGCTGCCAGCCAAGGCCGTTGAGATCTGTGTTGAGCCACAGCTGATAGGCCTGGGTCGCCACGGTTTGCACCTTGGCCACAGCTTGGGATAGCGCCGAACTTTGGGTCATCACTTCTTTAGCCACATGAGGAACGGCTCCTATGGATAGACCGAAGATCACCTTGTCAAAATCAATCCCCTTACGCAGTTGCTTCACCGGCAGAGCGTGGCCGGTTTCTTGCTGGTACAGCTGCGGCCAATCACTCCAGAAGTGTTCCAGGTTGACCCGGTTTTCGGCAATTAATCTGGCTTGAGTTTCATCCAGTTGTGATAGCAGAGGCTCGCTTGGCCAGCAGCCGAGTCCTTTGACATCCACCAGCGGCTGATACTCGCTGAGTCCGGGTTTGAGGCTGGCCTGCTCCATTATCTCTATGCTGCTGACGGATTGCCCCTGACAATGCAGCTGTTGTACCTGATGGAAGAAGTGAAAATTTACTCCTCGGCGTTTCAACACTTCATAGTAGGGGGTGAATACTGTGTCGCCCATGCCGGCCTGCATTTTCCACATCACGCCCCCTTGGTAGCAGAGGGCAATTCTCAGCATGGAACGGATTATGGTGCCGGCTTCCACATTGGGGCGGGAGAAATCGCCCTGCTCGTAGGCAAACACCAGATCGTAGAAGCCCCTGACCGGTGCTGAATCGACAGTGTAGCGCTCGCTGGCGCCATGGCGACGCAGCCATTCGCGGTAGTCATAGCCGTTGATAACATCGAACCCGCCCTTGAATACCCCATCGACAAACATCCCCTTGAGTATGGTCAGACCGAGGTCGGCACCTATGTAGAGGCGCCTGAGCTCGTCATTGCCACTCAAGTGATCGCCAAAGCGGCGGTTGAGACGCCGATGCAGTATACTGACGGCACTCTCGATTAGGCCATCGTCCTCGACAGTGTCGTGGTGGTGATCGTCACACTCCTGGCCTATCAGCTGGTTGAAGCGGCACTCCAGCTTGTCCCCCAGGGTTTCCAGGCTATCTTTGGCGTCATCCAGCGCCTCTTCGATGCGATCGTTCAGGCGTTCAAACCAGTCGCGGGAGAACCAGTCTCTGGGGCTATCCTTGGCCACTGCCTCATCGACTTCATCCATCTGTTTTAACCATTGACGGATCCAGTAGAAGGCCGCCTTGACCAATTTCCACAGCGTCAGGGTTTCTGTACTGTCGCCGGGGATACCCGGCATAGGCGGGAACTCTATGGGCCAGCTCAGGCTGCGCCCCTCTATCTGCTCCTGCAGCACAATGAAGTTATGGGGCTTGAAGGCTTCGACAAAGCTGGCCAGCGGCGCGTCATCCGCTCGCCCCAGTTCTTCATAGGCTTTGCGCATCAGAGCGGCGGCATTTTGGTAGAAACCAAACCAAATATGCAGCCCATGCTCTTCGATACGATCCCCCATGGCGGCATTGCGCCCGGAGGCTCCCTTGCCACCAATGCGCCAGCCCTGTTGATAGATATCTATCTGGTACCGGTTTTGCCAGCCAGGTTGTTCGGTCAGGCACATGGCAGCGGTAATGGCGGCAACGCCTCCACCGAGAATGGCAATTTTCTCTTTTTTGACTATAGAGTTATCCACCAATACTTCGCCCGGCGGTACCTCAAAGTCAAAGTTCACATGGTAGGGCAGCAACACCTGCTGCTCGCCGAGTTGTACCCCCAGGGTGTCGGCCAGCGGGAAGCTGTCGTTGGCAAAGACGGTGGCCACCAGGGAGTTATCCAGCAGCGACAGATGATGCACCTTGTTGACTCTGGCCGGCGCCTGCAGCAGTGCCTGATATACCGCCTTGGTGCCGGAAGCGTCGGGGAACTGCTTCAGGAAAACTTGCTCCACCGCCGGTTTGAACAGCAGTTCGAATACCTGCTCGGCTCCAAGAGCATCCAGATCGGGAATAAAGTCGGTTTGGGCCTGAATAAAGTCCCAGGTTTGGCCTATGGCTTCCAGTGGAGAGAGGGCATTCTCCTGCTGCGGCCTGCACTTAACCTGGAGCAGTGGTGCCATTGCCAGTTCGGCATCCGGGGAAAATTTTTGAAAACTCTTGGCCGATAACGACAGTTCTGTCAGCGGCTCATCTACGCCAGGCATCCGGTATTCGCAGGCGTATTTGGGATAACCAAACAACTCGCGGCCATTGATCAATGCCATCGCATCATTGACCCAGATATGCAGCGGCTGAAACAGAATTTCGCTGATTTCGTCGGAATCCGGACCGGCCTGTTTGCCCACCATCACCCAGGTGATGATATCGGTTTCCTGGATCCAACCCTTGTTGCGATCCACCTCGACACTGGAATAAGCCTTGGCTATTTGAGTGAAAGTTGTCAGTATATAAGGGGACAACACCTTGAAATACATCTTGTTGTTGGCGACCCGGTTCAGGGTTTGATCGACACTCTGTTGCAAATTGGCAAGCTTGCCCTTGAGGAAAAAGCCGTACATATCGGCCTGGGTTAACACCAGAGGAGAGTGCATAAGCACTGAGCCGGGAGGGTAGATAAAGTCGGGGCGTTGTTCGTTCATGGCGACCATCCTTGTGTACTGACGTTTGCCAGATTTATCTGGCTGAATTAACTGAATAAACCTAGCGTATATTCAGGCATCTTACAATTGCAGTCCTGTTGCCTGTGGTTTGCTCTTTGTTGGGGAATCTTAAACCAAGCCCGCTTGAGCGAAAGGGGGCGTCGCCGCTATGCTTGCGTTCCGGGCATGAGCCGGAAGATTGTGTCAAGGCAAGGAGATAAGGGAAAGCGATGCGGCATTTATTGAGACACTACAGTGAAAGCGACGCCACAGGGTGCCATAGCCACGATATCGGTCAGCTTATCTATCTGCATCATGGCGCGGTTTTGCTGGAGAGCGGCCAAGCCGAGTCCTTGCTGCTTAGCGGTCAACTCCTGTACCTGCCGCCCGGGTGCGAGCATGCTCATAGATTGCTGAAATATACACGCTGCAGTTTATTCTATTTGCGGCCCGAGGTATTGCCGCAGCATTGGCAGTCTCAGGGATTGCATCAAGGACCTGCGCCCATGAGCGTCAGTCCACTGTGGTCGGCGCTGCTGCAAAGACTGGAAACTGTCACTGAAGACAAGGAGGCCGCCTATCTTGAAGTGCTGCAGGATAATCTGTGTCAGCTTCAGCCTCAAGGCCGGCTCGAGCCGCTTTACCAGAGTCTGGACCCCAGGCTATTGCCAGTTATCGAAACCATGCAGCGTTCGCCCAATCTTAAGCTGCGTCTAGAGGATTTTTCCAAGCACTGCGGCGCTTCCGAGCGGACGCTGAATCGCTTGTTCCGTGTGTGCCTGGGGGTGAGCTTTAAGGACTGGCGCCGTCGTAGCCTTATGCTCGAAGCCCAGCGCCGACTGTGGCAAGGGCAGCCAATGACACAGGTGGCTTTGGAGCTTGGCTATCTGAATCTCAGTGCGTTTTCGGCGGCTTATCACAGGTTCTTCCGGCGCCAGTCATATCTTCAGTAGCTCTGCGCCAGCCGCTTGGCGCTATCATCGCCGCTTAACACACAACTCATCTCGTCGGTGCGGATAATACGTTCGGCCTCGAATTGAAACAGGGCCAATACTCTGATGCTGAATCGGCTGCCATCGGCTTTCTCTCCCGCTACTCTATGACAGGAAAACACCTTTTGCTGCTGACAAATGAGCTGCTCAAAGCCGATTTCGCTAATTTTCACCTGGCTTCTTAGCCAGTGAATGTGAGCACAAAAGGCTTTATAATCCAGCTCGTTACCATCCACCCACTGATGATATTCCGGATGAAAGTCCTGCGTTAATGCCAGTTGCCAATCGGCACGGGTCAGTACTCGGCCCAATATCTGTTGCACTCTGCCGGCTAACAATTTCTCTTTGGGATCCAGCTTCATTTTCGGCTCCTTGTTGGTCTATCCCGGGGGATGTCCCGGTTAAGCTTTTCTGTTAAGCAACGGCATGGTGCCTCATCAGGCTGGGTGCTGCTTTGGTATTGGCGCCAACTTGTGTGGTTTTCACGCCATAATGTGCTGGCGATGTCCAAGGAATATGGTGCTTGGTGAAGATGACAATGCCGGTGCCAGTGCCAGTGCCTTAATCGTTTCAAGGCAACCGGACTCTCGGCAACTGGAGCTCGGCAACTGGACAGTCACCTTAAGTTGGCGCTAATTTGAGCACTATGAAGAGAGTCTTTTTAGCCGCAAACGCGAGCATGAGCATAAACATACGCACCGCCAGGTTAAGTGATATCCCCGCCATGATGTCACTGAGGTTGAATGTGAGCGAAAATCGCCTGCAGGATCCCGGGCGGATCACTCATGCCTGTTATCTCGGTTACCTGAGCGGCCGGCGGCGAAGCTGGGTTGCCGAGACTGACACCCAACTGCTTGGTTTTATCTGCGCCGACCGTGATGATGCCAGAATTTGGGCGCTTTTTATCGCTCAAGAGGCGGAAGGAAAGGGCATAGGTAAGGCCCTGTTACAGCAAGCTGTTGACTGGCTCCACGCCGGTGGCTGCAGCAAGCTGCAACTCAGTACAGAACCGGGCACCCGCGCCGAAGGCTTCTATCGCCATCTCGGCTGGCAATCCTTGGGGCTTACCGAAGATGGCGAGCTGCATCTGCAGCTTATCCCCCAGAGTCATCAGCCTTGCGGCTAACTACTGTGGACTTTTAAGCAGCCCAGCTATTCACAAAGCAGGTGATGGATTGCCGCTTCGACGGAAACCCGGGCCAAGTAGGATAGCGATTTAAGGGCTAGAGTTGGATAGCCGCTATGCAAATGCATCCATACATGACCTACAGCGCTGCCAGTTTTAAGCTCATAAAGCAGCTATTTGGGTCTTGTTGATAGTCGGCGAAGGGGGCACAGAAGCTAAAGCCTTCACTCGCGTACAAGGCTCGGGCCGGGGCGAAATAGGCCATAGTGCCAGTTTCCAGATAAAGCCTTTGGACACCCAGGCCTGCGGCATGATGCAGCAGGTGTCTGAGCATGGCTCTGGCGTACCCTCGGTGGCGGAAACTTGCAGCTGTGCGCATGGATTTAAGCTCGGCCTCGGCGTTACCAAGAAGTTTGATGGCACCACAGGCGGCGGGTATTTCTGTTACCCAAAGGGTGAAGAAGTGGATATTCGTTTGTTTCAGGCCGCTGATGTCGAGGGCATGCACGCTCTCGGGCGGCGATGTGGCCTGCATCTCTTGCAGGTGCTCTGCTAGCAGTTGCAAAACCGCAGGATGGCTTAAATCATCGGCTCTGATCTGTATTGAATCTTCTTTGGGCATGATATTCATGGTGTTACTCGTTGCTAAGGTTCGTTGCTATGGCTCGCTATATTAGTGGCTTGGCGCTATTGACCAAGCAGCGAACGCGGCAATGCTTATGCCATCTTTGCAAAGATGGTCATTTTAGACATGGAATTGAAGTTGGACGCAGTGCGGGTGGGCCGATATGACAAACTGGCTACAGGCCCCAAATTGAGTGGTGTCATTTGAATTGCACCGCAAGCAGGCAGAGTGCCCGTTTGCGGTGCATGGTAAAGAGCCTTTTAGACCTTTTTTGATGAGCCGTAATCCTGCTCAGTCCAGCGATTTCAGCGGCCGATAATGGCCCAGGCTGGATGGCAGGGCTATGCCCTGGCTTCGCAACTGGTTGACCCGGTTTTGATAGGCGGCACCTACGAGCAGTTGCAGTGCCAAGTCCACGGCGCGGCGCTGACGGTAATCATCCAGGTAGCTATCCTTGGCCCAGGCGTTGAAGGCGCCCAGTGCCGGCCCGGCCCAGATCTGGTAATCCATCTCCCGACCGCTTTCCCCTGTGTTGGACCAGCGGCTCGATAGCCCCAGATACCAGCGGAAAATGAGCGCCATCTTGCGCTTTGGATTGCCCTCGGCGCGGCGAATTTGTTCGGGATCCCGCGCCATAAAGTGGGCAACCGTGCCTTGCCAGATTTCATCCAGATTGGCGCGAAACACCTGAGTTTCCAGTTTTTGGCGCTCATCGGCCGGAATGGCCTCTATCGAGTCGTAGCGGCTGTAGATTTCGTAAAGCTTATTGGCTCGCATGGGGAATAGGGTGCCGCGTTTTACCACTTGCAGCTTGACGCCCATCTCAAACATATCCGCGGCCGGCGCCATGGTGACATCGGCCATTTCCACGGTCGCCAATAGCTTACGGCTGTGCTCGCTGGCACCTGCTTCGATACAGGCCTGATTGATAGAGCCGGTAACAATAAAGGCGGCGCCCATATTGAATGCCGCCAAAGCCGCATCCGGCGTGCCTATGCCGCCACCCGCTCCAACCCGGATAGGTTCTTGGTAGGCGTATTTTGCCTGCATTTGGTCCCGCAAGGCGATAATGGTGGGCAGCAGGGTAACCAGAGGACGATTGTCGGTATGGCCGCCGGAGTCTGCCTCGGCGGTAATGTCGTCGGCCATGGGCACCTGCCTGGCAAGTTCGGCCTGCAGTTCAGTGATCCATCCCTGACTCAGCAGCTGCTGGAGGATTTTCTCCGGCGGCGGCGCCATAAAGTGGGCGGCGACTTCGGTGCGGCTCACCTTGGCTATCACCTTGTTGGCGATTAGGGTGTTGCCGTCACTGTCCCGGCTCAGTCCGGCCACCCGATATCTCACTATGTGAGGGGTCAGCGCCAGGAAGGCCGAGGCTTCGACCGTACGTACCCGGTGTTTGAGATAGAGCTCGACCGCACCTTGTTCGAGTGCCGGTTCGCTGGGGCTGTGGATCAGGTTAAAGGCGTAGGGGCCGCTTGGCAGCGCCGCCTGAATTCGGCTGATGGCGGCTTCCACTCGGGCGGGTACCAGACCGGCGGCGCCGAATGAGCAGAGTATGCCGGCCTTGCCGAGGGCAATCACCAGCTCTTCGGAGGCGATACCGTTGGCCATGGCGCCGGCATAATAGGCGTACTTGACTTTGTGGCAGGCGGCAAAGGCCGGATCGCCGAGCGCTGCTGCGCTGAGTGGCGGCACCATGGCGCAAACCGGCAGTGTATTGCCGCTTGCACTCGCCTCGGCAAGCTGCGCCTGATTGGCAAACAGGATTTCATCCTTGGTTTGTCTGGCGACAAACAGCGGCTTATCCAGCGCCTTGATTGCGTTGCCGGCATAGTTATCCGTGGCCGCAAAGACATCATCACTATTTGGGTTCAGGGCCCAGGGCCAATTGAAGCTTGTCATCTTGTTGCTCTCATTATCTGTTCGGTTGTTTTTGCCTGAGGGCTCAGGCTTCTTCAATGGCCAGAGCCAGATCTTTTATTTCATAAATTCGCAGGCCATCTTTGGCAAGCCAGGCATCGGCTGTCAGTGTGACTCTGTCCGGCGTATCGTCTATGGCTGTGATATGCAGCTCCAGCGACATCTGCCGGTTCAGGGGATTGATCTGACCGCGGTATTTCCACTGTACCTGACTCAGGCAATGGGCGAATCTTGGGTTACTGAATTGGCTCCCAAGCCCGGCGTCCAGGGCAAAGGCACTCAGGAGTTCCAGCATGGCTTCCACTCCGAGCGAGCCCGGCATCACAGGGTCCTGATGGAAATGGAAGCGGAAGAACCAGTCAGCGGCATCGATTTTGCGCTCGCCATAGATGTAGCCCAAGCCGGAATGGCCGCCTTGGCGGCAGATGCGGATAGAATCGACAAAGTTGAGTCGACCGCCCGGCAGGCGCAGGTGTTTTTGATCCCGAGAGCCATGATATAGAGCGCAATCGGCGGCGCGAAGATCATAGCTCACATCGGCCTCAAGCCCTTGCTGTTTATCCCAGGGCTCGGTCACCTTGCCGTTATCCAGTCCCAACTGGTTTTTCAGCGCCTCGGCCTTGAAGTAACCAAATACTGCCTCGCCTTCATAGAAGGGTTCACCATCGGCGCTGAGCACAAAGCTGAAACTCTGGATGATGTTGGTGCCCGCCTTGACAGTGCTCAGCAGACGCGAGTCGTTGCTGATGGTCTTGCCACGCAGGTCAAGTCGGCGCAGCAGTGTGCCTTTACCGTCGAGGTTACGGAAGAAAAGCTCAGTGTCGCCATAGCCCAAGGTGGTGCCCATATAGCCGGAAATAAAACCGTTGGGCTGCAGCGCTATCTCCATCAAAATCGAGTAGGGCATATGCGCCGGGTGACTGTTTTCACTTAAGTACCAAGCCTTGGGCGGCACTTCATATTCGCCGATACAGGAGGCCGGAGACTTGAAGTCGCCGCGCTTGCCAATCACCTGCGTCACCCTGGTGGTGAGCTGCAGATCGCCGCAGGGGGTGCGCGGTGGGATAAGCCCGCGGTAGGCGGCAAAGTCGGGGCCGAAGCAGTTCTCAATATCGCCGGTGGCAAATTCAAACATATGCCAGGGGGTAAAGGGCGCAGTATCGGGCGTGCGATTCGGGTAGTCCGGCGTTACTGGCGCCGGAACATGCCTGACCGGGAGCACGCCGTGAATGGGCTGAGAGTCCGGGCAGCTTTCATGGCTCATCAAGGGGGCATTGATGGACGCCTGGCGTCCGGCGTTCAGTGTCTCGTTAGTATCACTTGCCGAGGCGGCAACCTGTTGCGGCTTTCCGCCGTGCTCCTGGTTGCTGTCATCGGCGTACCTGTGACAGTGTTCATCTTCTTTGAGCATGACGCCCAGATTCTGGAAGTCCACCACCACCTTGCCGTCGAGCAAGATCTCAATATTGGCCTTGGCCCAGGGGCTGGGTGTCAGTCCTATTTCGGTGACTTCCATCCGATAGGTGAGACGATTGGATTGCGGCAGTACCTGTCCGCGGCAACGCACCTTCTGCGGCGCACTTTCCAGTGGTTGGAAACGGCCATTGCGGGTGTGTTTGTGCAGGCCAAGATAGAGCATATAGAACTGCAGCAACTGACCGCAGCCCTCGGCCATCAAGGAGCCGGCCATCACCTGATCGTCCTTGAAATGACAGGGGAAATACCAGTGATCCGGCTCCAGTTGCTTGTGCCCTTCAACCAGACCCAGGCCCCAGGCGCCGCCGCTTGGTTCGACTCTGCTGACCTCTTCGATCATCAGGAACTTTTCCGAGGCAAAACACAGCGAGGCTTGGCGGTATCCCAAGTCATGAGATGGGCCAAAGCAGGCGCCGATATCGCCGCTCAGCAGTTGCCTCATTCGCTGGTAATCAAATATCTGTTGTTTACAGTGGATCAAGGGCTGGAATTGGCGCTTGTTCGCCATCGCCAGGTTGCGGGTCTTGATCTCCTCTTCGGTGCGGATGACTCCCTTGCCATCGGCCAGCTCGGCATCGGTGAAGAAACCGGCGCAGCCGTTGTCCATTTTGAGGATCAGACGTTCGCCGACAAAACACTCGTAGGAGAAGAAAAACAGCAGGGTATCGCCGTTGCGGGCGAAGTGATTGATGGAGATGTCGTATCTCAGGGTATCACCGCCACGGGGCAGATCGCCGAGGAAGGTGAGGGTACAGTCGAGCAAACGGTAGACCCGCTCGCCCTTGTTCTCCAGATCTATGCCGAGATAGCTTATCAGCATCAAGTCACACTGGCCCGACTCCACGGCTACCGCCCAAGGGATCTGGCCATCGACCAGATAGGGGGCGTCCACGGGAATATCATATTCTGTGGTCATGGTGCTCGGCTTGTATTCGCCGAGACGGGCATTGAGTTTAGTCACCCTGGAGACCAGCAGGTAATCTGTGGTGGGCAGTCGCACCCGGCGGCGGTAGCTGTCGATCACGGCATACTCGGGGCCGAATACCGGCGCTATGTCGCCCTCGGCGTATTGCACCAGATCCTGATAATTCCAGATGCAGGGTTTGTCCTTGGTCACTTGGGATGTCGCTTTGGGGGTAATGGTTTTGGCAACAGCTTCAGCAGCCGTTTGGACCGAGTCCTTGGGCGTGCGCGCTGGCAAAGACGCTACAGAGGCGGAGCTCTGGTCTGCCGAGCGCTTGTCTTCTGAGCCGATATTTTCAGCGTTTAAGCGGTTTTCGGCCGTGGCCCCGGCGCCCAAGAGGGCGCAGGCCAGTGCCAGTCCGGTTTCACGGCTCTTGAGAAAGGCCAGATGCGCTTCACGTGCCAGCCGTTGATTATCTGCCAGTGCTTGCAGGTGCGCTTCGGTACCGGCTCTATGGGTAGCGGCCGCAATTTTATCGCCGGGCACGGATTGTCTGAGAGCTGATGGGGCGTGCTGATTGTTCACCGGAGTGAGTTCCTTAGTCAGTTCACTGTTAACTTGTTGGCTGCTGGTGTGCATTGCAGGCGCTGCCTGGGCTTGAGTGTTCTTTGCCTGGGCAAGCTTTTGGCGAATGCCGGTCTCGTGTTTAAGCTCGGCGGTGGCTATATGCTGCTCTATGGCGTCACCGCCAAGGGTGATGGTTTGCCACAGCTGGCGGACATTTGCGCCGGCTATCTTTTGATTGGACTCTTGACTGCTCTTTTTATTCTGCGTGCGGAGCGCCTGTTGCAGGTGCGCCTTTTGCTCCGCCGACTGTTGCAAAGTAACCGCGGCGCAGCGGCGCTCGCCATCTATCAGCAGGGTGTGGGAATCTTTATCCCTATCCTGGGTCAGGCGCAGCAGCGAGTGCAGCAAACTGGCCATCCCGGCGGCGGCAAAGCTGTGCCCCATACGCGAGACGGCGCTATGGCTGGTGGCCGCGAGACGACGAAAGGCCTTGAAGCTGGGGCTGTGTTCATCTACCTCAGGCTGTGCGTCCCGGCAAAATGCTTGCTCCCTTGAGTCTGCCGTAGAGAGAGGCTCTTTAGCTGTTAATTCCACTGATGAAAACGGCTTGAAACTCAGCTCTGTCAGGGCGCCGTAGCGGCCGCTTTGATGCGCAACTGACGGCTTCAGCACCAAGGCACCGGCGCCTTCACCCGGTAACAGTCCAAGCTGTTGCAGACGCTTGCCCGAGTGCAATACCCGCTCGGCACTGCCGGCGAGATCCACCGCGGCCACTACTACGGCGTCCAACGCCTCGGTGCGGCAGAGATTGGCGGCGACTTCCAACGCCCGGGGAACCGACAGCTCGGCGGCCGAAATACTGAAAGCCGGGCCGTTGAAATCCCATTGGGAGGCGACCCGGGAGGCCATGATATTGCCTATGTAGCTGGTGTATTGATTGAGGCTGGCGCTGGGCAGTACGCTGTCCATCGCCAAACGCTCGAGTTCGAGATACTCATCTTGACTTAAGGTGATGCCGGCATCTTTAAGGCTCTGGCTAATCTGGCTGTGCAGATTGACCCGGCCGCGGAACTGATGCAGTTCAAGCTCGGTTTCCATGGCGACCAACACAGCCACCCGGCCACCCATGGGCAGATTGGCATCGCGAATCGCATCATCGGCCACCTTGAGCAGCAGTAATTGCTGCGCCACCAGTCTATCTCCCGGATGGGGCGGCAGGCGGAACTTGAGGAAATCCAGTTCAAACTTGTCTATGTAGCCGCCATTGGGCGCCTGTTCAAGCCCCATTCTGGAGAGCAAAGAGCGGTTTCGCTCCAGGCCTTTCCAGCGTTTGGGTGGCAGGGCTCTGGTGGCCGTTTGCCCTTTGGCTATCAGTTTGGCAAGCGTCTCGAGCGAGTCGGCGGCGCCGAAATGCGCGGCGGCGCCCTCAATCGCCAGGCAGTCAGTGCCCTGGTTTGCAGCCGTTTCCGGCGAAGGCTTGGCCGGAATAAGCTCTTTGGCAGCATCGGGTCCTGTGAGCAGCAAGTGGGCGTTACAGCCTCCGAATCCGAACACAGACACCCCGGCAACCGGGCCGGGATTGCTCGCTTTGGTCGGCCAGGGGATGGCGCTGCGCACTATATTGTGCTCGCCAAACACGCCGTTGGGCGAGCTCAGTGGCGCCGATATTCTCACCGAGGCAGGTAACAGCTTGTGTTTCATCGACAGCAGCAACTTGATGATGCCGGCCATACCGGCAGCAGTCAGCAAGTGGCTGAGGTTGGACTTGACCGAACCGATTTTAGGCGCGGCACTGCCTTCCAGGCGTGGGCCGAAAAACTGCTCCATGGAACTGAGTTCCACCTTGTCACCCAGAGGTGTACCCGTGGCGTGGCATTCAATCACCTCCACCTGGGATGGCGCGATATTTGCCGCCTCGGCGGCCCGTTCAAACGCCAGTACCTGGCCCTTGCTGGCGGGGCTTAAGACAAACTGGCCGCGACCATCGTTGGAAAGCCCTGTGCCTCTGACTATGCCGTGAATGGTATCGCCATCCCTTTGGGCATCGCTCAGGCGCTTGAGCACCAATACGCCGCAGCCTTCACCGGCAAACAGGCCGCCGGAACTGTTATCCAGCGGGGCGCTTTGGCCCGACTCGGGGAAGGCCTGGAAAATGGAAAAGCCCATATGGATAAAGAAGGGATCGGCGCCGCTGACGGCACCGGCCAACATCACATCGGCGCTGTGGTTACTGAGATAGTCGCAGGCCAGGCGCAATGCATAGACTGAGCTGGCGCAGGCGGCATCCAGGCTCAGGCTGGGGCCGCCAAGGCCCAGGCAATCGCACAGCAGTTCAGAGCCCTGGGCAGCGATATCCGTATCCCAATGGCGAATACTTGCATCTGCAGCCGTTCCCGCATCTATGGCTGACGCCAATGGCGGCATGCCGGGGAAACGGCGCCGCAGCGCCGTATCGACACTGTGATGATACAGCGGCAAAAAGGCCTTGTTGGAAGCTCGGGTAGGGAACGAAAGCGTGCCCATCACGGCGCCGCAGCGCGCCAAGTCGGAAGCGTTTTGCGCTGGGGTTAGCCCGGCGCTTTGCAGGGCCTTGCGGGCGCAATCGAGTGCCCACAACAGGTGCTGATCCCAGGTTTGGGCACCCGTTGCCATTTCATCCGCTGATCTGGCATAGCCCTCGGGCGAGAAGTTTAGCTGGCGAATATAACCGCCCTGATCACAATAGAAACGGTCGCTTTGGCCTTTTGCGCCTTGATAATCGCTGACACTGGCGCCCAATTGGCTGTCATTCAGGGAGCTGATGGCATCCCGGCCTTCGCTGAGCAGTTGCCAGAAGGCGTCCAGATCCTCACAGTCCGGGAAGCGGGCGGCCATGCCAACTATGGCAATGGGCTCGGCTTGTTTACTTGTCACTCTGTTCTCACTTTCTCACGTCACTAAGTTATCGGGCCGGGCAAGCTGTGGATACAGTGCCGCTGTGGCCAGTGGGACCCTGTGGCTGATGAGTCGAGCCAGGGCCTTGAGTAATGCTTTGTTGTCGGCGGCGCCGCTATGCTTGCGATCGCAGCCAAAGGCCTTGATATCGCTGGAGAGCTGGTTTCCGGCCATCGCCTGGATAATGCTGCTGGTTTGGCTGTCGGCGCCGACCTCCAGAAACAGCTGCGCGCCATGTTTTCGGGCTCTTTGCAGCAGCGACTCCACATCGAGTGGCTGGCTGAAACAAGTCGCTATGGTCTCGGCTATCTGCTTGCGCTCAAGCCTGGCAGGTTTGAGCGGCTGCTCGCTGCCGGCGCTGATATAGATGGGCTGCGGCTGTTCAAGCTCACCCGAGAGTGGCCTGTCATAAAAGGCGGTCAATTCTGGCTTTACACGCAGGGCCGCCGGTGTGTGCATGGCGGTGACCCGGTTGGCGGCAACGCCGCGTTTGCCAAGGGCCTTTATCAGTGCCCGGCACTGAGCCTCATCCCCGGCCAGCACGCAGCTTGGCCCCTGACGTATGGCGAGGTAGACCCACGAGTAAGCCGGGTTTTGCAATAATGGCGTGATGCTGCCTGTATCAATGCGCAGTAGAAAACTGTTCCAGCAGATGGCGTCTCTGGCATCGAGTTGCCACTCCTGGCGCACGGCTGTGAGCGCGCCCGAGATCTGCTCCGAGAAAATCCGGCTTTCCAGCGTAGGTTTAACCAAAGCAAAAGGCTTGTCCCAGACGCCATTGGCGGCAAACATGGCCGCTTCGCCCATGGAGTAGCCGATGGCAAAGGCCGGGCGGAGCTTGAATTCACGCCGCAGTATCTGCGTCAGCAGCACACTGGCGCCGACCCCGGCAACGGCCTGCTCGGCGAGTGTCATTGTTGGCGCCGGACTGGGTGTGGCCTCTTCTTTATCGCTCAAGGCTGTTTCTTTGGAAGCATCGCTCAAGGCTGATGTATAAGAAATATCGCTCAAGGCTGTTTCATTAGAAGCATCGCTCAAGGCTGCTGGCAGCAGAGTGGATAGGGCGACATTTTCGGCTGTTGCTGCGGCCTCAAAATCGGCATAACTCTTGGGAAAGGCCTGCTTTAAGGCGCCGAGCATGCCATGGTAAGCCGTGCCGACACCCGGGTAGACAAAGCAGAGGCGAGCAGGGCCCAGCGGCTTGGCGCAAAAAACGCTGCCATTTGGCGTAATAAGCTCAAGCTTTGGCAGTTCGGCCAAAGACGTTATTTTCCGAAGCTGACCCAGGAGCAATTCGCTCTCGGCAATAAGCTCGGCGGCATCTCGGCCAATAAGCGCCAGCGAATAGTATTCGCCGCCCTCGGGCGCTGTGCCTGAAAAGCTCTGCTCCAGGGCTTCAAGCTTATCCGTCAGCCAGCGCGCCAGAGCATCTGCGCTCATCGATTGGTTCAGGCGACTTTGGGCCTGCTGCAGCGCAGTTTGCGCCTCACTGAGCAGAGTCTTTGGGCTGGCAATCAAGGTCAGCGGTAAAAGCCAGGGCGCTCCTTGGGGGCAAAGGCCAGAGGTTGATTCTTTTCCAAAAGCCAAGCCGCTCACACCAGAGCTGTTCAGGCAAGAGTCGCTCAGGGCTTTTTCATCACAAGAGTCGCTCAAGGCTGCTTCATCACAAGAACCGCTCAAGGCTGTTTTATCATAAGAACCGCTCAGGGCTGTTTTATCATAAGAGCCGCTCAAGGCTGTGCCTTGGCTGAGGATCAGCGCCATAGCAGGGGAGCTGAAGACCAGCGCCAGAGACTTGCCTTGAAAAGGCAACCCCGCCATTTTCTGTACCTGGCGCCGCTTGGCAAATGCCTCCAGTTGCAGGCATAACTGCTCAAGCTGCAACGGTTGCTCCAGAAACAGAGTGTCCCTTTCCTCCACCTCCGGGCGTTTTGCCTGCTGCCAGGCCTGCTTAAGAAGCTGCTGCGGCTTGTGAGCGCCATGGCTTAAGGCCTGCAGCAAGGCTTGGGGATGCAGTCTTGCTTGCGCCGCATCGACTGCACTTAGCAGCAATAGCCGCTGCTTTGATGGCAGCGCCAGGCTCAGGCTTGCCCCGGCCTTGACCTCGGCCACCAGCCAAGGCCAGTCGGGAACCTGATTGCTATCAAACGCGATGGTGCGCAAGGCTGCCCGAAGCTTGGGCGCCAGGCTTTGCTCCTCTTCGACCAGGCACAGTGCCAGCCGCAGCGGCTTTTCGGCCGCGGACTCAGCTGGCTTTACTTCAATGTGAGGCATAGGGCCTATCGCTTTGCTCAAGGCCTTTCTCTATTCCCTGTGGCGGCCTTGGCCGGTTCAAAGGCGGCATTGAGCCCCTTGCTAATGGTGACCTTGGCATTTTCCAGCCCGGTTTGCAGTTGGCCCTCGGCGTTGAACAGGGCCAGATCGGCGCTGAGCTGACGGCTGGAGTGCTTGGTCACCTGCAGGCGAATAAGGCCGGTGTCACTTTCAGGTAGCAGGGCGTTTTGCCAGAGCGCCGCCAGTGAGGAGGGCAGGCTGGCGGCATCGTATTTGAGCCGGGCCCAGATCAACATGGCCTGCAGCAGTGCGTCTTGCTGGAGCAGGGCGCGATCTTCGCTCGATGCGGCATCCGGTAGCCGGTATCGGCAGCTAAGCCCTTGGTCGTCAAACTGCAGCACCTCAGTAATGGCCTGCAGCTGCGGGCCATGGAACAGGGCGCCGCTGTGATAAAACTCACTGCCTTGACGCACTTGGAGCTCACCTTCGCCTATCTCAGTCATAGAAACATGCGCCAGTGGCTGACTGGCGTGCTGCTGCATTAACGGTTGCTGTATTAACGGCAGTAGGGTCGCCTGATACTGAGGCCGCTCATCACAGCTGATGCTCGCCTGCAGCTCGCCGTCGGTTCCCAGAGTCAGGCTGAGCTGCAATCGCTTTTCATCACTGTCAAATACCACGCCTTTGAGCAGCTTATAGTCCACGGCGCGCCAATCGCCGCCAAAGAGGCTCTGGGCACTTTGCAGCATCCACTGGAGCGCGCAGACAGTCGGCCATACCGGATTGCCACCTATGCAGTGATCTTCCAGCAGCGCCAGCTCCTGGCGCTTGATGCTGCGACTCAGGGTTTGAGGGCCGGCTTGGGCCTCTGGCACATCTATGTGGTTCAGGCCTTGTTTGCCACCCGGGCCTTGCATGCTGGAGCCAATCAATAGCTGCGGCTCCGAGCGGGCCAGGATCGCCTCGGCAAACAGCTTGGCACCGGCTTCTCTTGGGATCACATAGACGCCGCGGGACTCAAACATCTGCTTCAGCGCCGCGTTGACCATGCCGCCATCCCAGGGGCCCCAGTTGAAACTGATCACTCGGGTGGTCGGCAACTCATGATGCAGCCGATGAGCGGTTTTATTGAGAATTTCATTGGCCATGGCGTAGTCGCTCTGGCCTGTGTTGCCGTAGAAACCGGCGGCGGAGGAAAACAGCGCCAACAGTTTTAAGTGCTCGGCGGCCTTTTTGTTTGGCGCCAAGGCTCTGAGCAAGGCGGAGAGGCCGCCAACCTTGGTGCCTGTAACCAATTCGAGTTCGGCGAGGGTCTTGTCGGCGATGTGTTTATCGGCCAACACCCCGGCGCCGTGAATCAGCCCGCTGATAGGCGCCAATGCCTGAATGGGCGCCAGTGTGGACGCGACCGCATCCGGGTTACTGACATCCAGACTCAGGTATTCGGCGCTGGCACCTATAGCCTCAAAGCGCTTGAGCGCTGCGTGAATCTCAAGCGCGTTGACAAGAGGTTTTATCAGGGCTTCCACTTCCTTGGGCGAGGGCTTTTGCCCCTTGGCCATTAGCGCGGTGATTGCGGCTGCTTTTAGCTGACCGCTCTCAAGCCCTTGGGCCCAATCGGGAAATGCTTCCAATGCCAAGGCCTTGCTGCGACCGGCGAGAATAAAGTGACTACCACTTTCGCGGGCCAGCGCCAGGGCACAGTCCAGGGTGACGCCTTTTGCGCCCCCGGTCACCAGTATTTTATCTGAACTATCGAGCCTGCATGGCGCCATGCCTGTATCGGCAGCAATCTGGTCATCGGCCGAAGTCGCTACCAGGGTCACTCTGCCGGCGGCGCTTTTGCCCCACTCCAACGGATCCTGGCTCGGGCTGTAGAGCGCATCCATGACTTGCGAGGCCAGCGCCGAGGCATCAAGCTCAGGAGCAAGATCCAACGCGCGGCAATGCACCTGAGGCCACTCCTGCGCCAGGGTCTTGGTTAAGCCAAACAGGGCGCTTTGATTCAATTCACAGGGCTGACCGCTGAAACCCAGCTGACCATCCATGCGCGCCACAGTGATAAAGGCGCGGCGGCCTTTTGTCGGCGCTTGCCAGGTTGGGCTCAAATGCTTGGCGAACAGGAAGCTCAGTTGTACCTGAGTCTTGGCCGTGATGTTGAGCGGCATCAACTCCTCGAGTTGTTCCCGCGGCAGTTGTGGCTGCAGATGGATATAGATGGCCACTTGCTGTTTGAGCCCGGCGATGAGCGCCTTGACACCGGCATCATCATTGCTGGCCAGAGTCAGGATTGGCAGCTTGCTATCCAGCGCCGATTGCGAATCGGTTGCCGCCGGGCGCACCAGAGTGACACTGATGCCACTGTCTGTCAGTTTCTTGGCCAGGACACCGGCATTGTGGCCGTCATCGAGCAGCAGCGCACAGCTGTTCGCGGCAAACAGAGCCTCGGCGCTTGCGCCTGAGAATCTATCTGCCGCCGGCAGCTTTTTTAGGCTGACTCCCGAATGGGGCGGCAAGGCCACACTCGGCTGAGTGTTTGGCATCTCATCGGTTTGGGTTAGCGGCTCGGCTGCATGCTCAGCGCTTGAGCCGGCAAAACAATCTATGATCTGCCCCAAGGTGCGGCATTCGCTTAAGCTTGCGGCGTCCAGCAGCGGCAGCTCAGGCAGTTTGTCCTGCACTGTGCCGAGAATTTCTACCCGCTTGATGGAATCGATACCGAGATCGGCCTCCATATCCATCCCAGGCTCAAGCATTTCGGCTGGATAGCCGGTCTTCTCGGCCACCACCTGCAGCATCAGTGCCGTGACATCATTCTGATTTGCATGAGCAGTGTTTGATTGAACCGGGCTTGGCTGAACACTGGCGTTCACTCCGGCGCTTTGCTGCAGATAATCGACAATTTGCCCCAGGGTGCGGCATTCACTTAGAGTGGCGGCGTCCAGAGGCGGCAGCTCAGGCAGTTTGTCTTGCACTGTGCCGAGAATTTCCACCCGCTTGATGGAATCGATACCGAGGTCGGCCTCCATATCCATCCCCAGCTCGAGCATTTCGGCCGGGTAGCCGGTCTTGTCGGCCACCACCTGCAGCATCAGTGCCGTGACATCATTTTGATTTGCATGAGCAGTGTTTGATTGAGTCAGGAGTGGCTGAACACTGGCGTTCACACTGGCGCTTTGCTGCAGATAATCGACTATCTGCCCCAGGGTGCGGCATTCGCTTAGGGTGGCGGCATCCAGTGGCGGCAGCTCAGGCAGTTGGTCCTGCACTGTGCCGAGAATTTCCACCCGCTTGATGGAATCGATACCGAGATCGGCCTCCATATCCATCCCCAGCTCGAGCATTTCGGCCGGATAGCCGGTCTTGTCCGCCACTACCTGCAGCATCAGTGCCGTGACATCATTCTGATTTGCATGAGCAGTGTTTGATTGAGCCAGGAGTGGCTGAACACTGGAGTTCACACTGGCGCTTTGCTGCAGATAGTCGACAATCTGCCCCAGGGTGCGGCATTCACTTAGAGTTGCGGCGTCCAGCGGCGGCAGCTCAGGCAGTTTGTCTTGCACTGTGCCGAGAATTTCCACCCGTTTGATGGAATCGATACCGAGATCGGCCTCCATATCCATCCCCAGCTCCAGCATTTCGGCCGGGTAGCCGGTCTTGTCGGCTACTACCTGCAGCATCAGTGCCGTGACATCATTCTGATTTGAAACTGGCTCAGGCTGCACACTGGAATCCACTCCGGCGCTTTGCTGCAGATAATCGACAATCTGCCCCAAGGTGCGACATTCACTTAGAGTGGCGGCATCCAATTGTGGCAAGTTGGGCAATTGATCTTGCACTGTGCCGAGAATTTCCACCCGCTTGATGGAGTCGATACCGAGATCGGCCTCCATATCCATCCCCAGCTCCAGCATTTCTGTGGGGTAGCCTGTCTTATCGGCCACCACTTGCAACATCAGCTCTTCGACACCTGTGCTTGGCTTGGCTGTGGTTACGGCTACTGCTGGGACAGGGGCTGGAGCTTGAGGCCGACTCTGTAGCACTTGGCTGGGTTGCTGTGGCGAGCTTGCTGCTTTGACTGGCGCTGCGGCATGAGTTACAGGCGCTGCAGCCTGGGCGGGCATAGGCTCTGACACTGGTACTGCTTGGGCCTGCTCTATCTTGGTCAACACAGCATTGGTCAACACAGAATGTGGCAACACAGCGCCGCCCTGAAGTTGTTGCAACAACTGCTGGGCGCCGAGATTTTGCGACTGAATAAAGTCGTTGTGGATCTTTAAAGTCTCGGCCTGGTGCTGGTGGAACATGGCTAGGGTCTGATTGAGGCTGTCAGGAATCGCTTTGCCAGCCGTCGCCAGTTTTACTTGCTCTGTGAGCAGTTGCTGCACACTGTTGCCATATTGCAGTGGGATATTCAGAAACTGCTGATGCAGCTCGGCCAACTGTTGCTGGGCGCTGAAAAACTGCTGTAATCCGCTGCCGCTGTTTGCTGGGAGGCCGTTTGCAGCTTGTGGTGCTGTAGCTGGGCTCGGTTGACTCGGGTTCTGGCTTGCGGCCGCTACTGGGTTCTCGACGATTTTTTCCACGACTTTCTCGACTATTTTTGTCTGTTGACTGACCCGGCCCTCTTTGAGTGAGGCCGCCATCTTCCGGGCGGTGGCCGGGCTGATATAGTTACTGGCACCGAGCTTGATAGTCATCGGTGAGGCCTTGTGTTTGGCCTGGGTTTGTACGGCGCGATAGGCATCGGGATCTGTCAGAGGCAGGCCCGCCAATGCCAGGCTGATAAGGGCTTGCTTCAGCTCAGTGTCGGCGGCCAGTGAATCGATACAGCTTGGGCTGTCCAGCGACAGGAACAGGCATTCGGCGGCGCGATCGCCCAAGGTGGTTTGTGCCAACCTGGCCAGGGTGTTTTTAGGGCCAAACTCGACAAATATTCTGGCGCCGTCCCGGTACATGCTCTCTATCTGCTCACTGAAGCGCACTTGCTTGAGCATATGTTGCTCCAGGTTGGCTCTGAGGCTTTCGGCATCCTGTGCCAGCTTGTCACCTGTGGCATTGACATACAGAGGCGTTTTCGCATCGCTCAAGCCCTGGCGGGCAATCGCCTCGGCAAAGGGTTGCTGCGCATGGGCCACCAGCGGAGTGTGGAAGGCCCCGGATACCGGCAGCGCTATGGCGCGCAAACCTGCCTCGTTCAGCTTGAGGTTGAGCCGGGCTACCGCTTCACTCGCGCCTGCAATCACAAGCTGAACCGGGCTGTTGAAATTGGCTATCTGCACCTCGGGTTCAGTCTGCAGCAGCTGCTCGAGAGTATTGCGCTCAGCGGCCGAGGGCAGGATAACGGCGCTCATGGCGCCCGGGTCTTTATCCTCGGGGACGCTGGCCATGGCATCGCTTCTGGCGAAGGCCAGCGCGTAATAGCTCTCACGGCTCAAGGCACCAGCGGCGCGCAGTGCCGACAGCTCACCAAAGCTGTGACCGGCCAGCATATCCGCCTGGAATCCGGCCTGGCAAAGCAGAGTGAACTGTCCCATGCCGAGGGCGCCGATGGCGCTTTGGGCAAAGCGGGTATTGGCCAGTGCCAGTTCATCCTCTTTGCTGGCCTGGGGCGTGAATTTGGCTATCGGGAACACCCGCGCCGACAAGGGGCCCATGCCGTACTTGTCGGCTATGCCCTGGCGGGAAAACTCACGGTCGGCGGCGGCAAATTCGGCGCGAAGCTCGGGGTAGAGTTGGGTTAGCCCAGAGCCCATCTGTAGATACTGACTGCCTTGACCGGCAAACAGGGCGGCGGTCTTGGCCTCAGTCAAAGGCGCGCTGCGGTACTCGATTCCCTGATGTTGCCAACGGGTTTGCGGCTGTTCTTCAGCCGTGCTTTGCAGTTTGTTCAAGGCCTGTTGCAGCTTTTGCTGCAGCTCTATGGTGTCGCAGGCAAGGAGTCCCAGCCTGGGGCCTTGTACCAGTGTCTGGCTGCCGAGGCGATAGGGCGCACACAGGGTTTCAAGGTCGCCATGGGCATCTGAGTTCAGCGTCTTGAGCAGAGCGCTTATCTCTTGAACCAGCGCCGGTTTGTCTGGTGCGCAGAACAGCAGCGGCAAAGGCGTGCGTCTCAGGCGAGAGGGTTGCTTGGGTAATTCGGGGCTGTGCTCTTCCAATACCAGGTGGAAGTTGGTGCCGCCAAAGCCAAAGGAGCTGACGGCGGCGCGCCTCGGTGTACCGTCGGTTCTTGGCATCCAGGGTCGGGTTTGAGTGTTGAGATAGAAGGGCGATTGCTCCACTGCCATCTTGGGGTTGGGCTGCTTCACATTGATGGTGGGCGGCAACACCTTGTGATGCAGCGCCAATGCCGCCTTGATCACCCCGGCGGTGCCGGCGGTCGACTTGGTATGGCCCACCTGGGACTTGATTGAACCCAGCGCAATATGCTGCAGCTCAGGATTATCCTGGCTCATTACGGCGTTGAGGCCGCTGAATTCGGCCACATCACCGGCGGCCGTACCTGTGCCGTGGGCTTCCATCAGGCCCAGTGTATGGGGCGGAAACCCGGCATCATCATAGGCACGCCGCAGTGCCTTGGCCTGGCCTTCGGGGCGCGGCGCGTAAATGCTCTTGAACTTGCCGTCGCTGGAGGCGCCAACCCCTTTGATCACCGCATAGATGCGGTCACCGTCGCGCTCGGCATCATCCAGGCGTTTCAGCGCCACCATGCCTATGCCTTCGCCTATCATCATGCCGCGGGAGTCGGCGTCGAACGGCTTTATCTGCTCGTCGCTGGTAAAGGCCGGGGTCTTGGAGAAGCTCATGTACATATAGGCGGAGTTGTCGGTGCAGACGCCTCCGGTGAGCATCATATCGCTGCGGCCTTCGGTCAGCTCGGTGAGCGCCATCCGCATTGCCGCCAGCGAGCCGGCACAGGCGGCGTCGACCACACAGTTCATGCCGCCGAGATCGAAACGGTTGGCAATCCGACCGGCGATAACATTGCCGAGCGACCCCGGGAAGGAGTTTTCCTCCCAGTGTATATATTGGTCCTGGAACTTGCGGATCAGCATTTCGCTGTCCTGCTCACTGACGCCACTCTCGCGGAACACCTTTTTCAGCACAGGGTATTGCAGCCTGGCATTGAGGCTTTGGCTGATCTTCTGGCCACCGCCAATCCCCAAGGTGATGCCGATGCGGTCGCGATCATAGTCCGAGCCTTCATGGATACCTGCATCCTCCAACACCTCTTTGGCTACCACCAGCGACAGCAACTGCGAGGTGTCGGTCAGTTCGAGGATATTGGGCGGCAGACCAAACTCCATGGGGGTGAAATCTACTTCGGGGATAAAGCCGCCGCGCTTGCAGTAACTCTTGTCGGCGGCTTTCTTGTCGGGGTCAAAATAGTCTGCCACTTGCCAGCGGTCGGCGGGCACTTGGGTGATGGCGTCTATCTTGTCGCAGATCAGATCCCAAAACTGGTTCAGATAACGGCTGCCGGCAAACAGGCTCGCCATGCCGACTATGGCAATCGGCGTGTCTTTCAGCCTTTTGTTGAGGCGTTTGTCTATCTGAGAGGCTTGTTCTTGGCTCATTGAGCATCTCCATTGGTGGCTGCAAGTTGCGGCCTGGGTTTGCGCCCTGCCTTTGCGGCAGCGGGAAACCTGGACTGGAAAATATGATAGTTGCGTACCAGCAAGCGGCGCAGTGCAAACGGGGCACGCTTGAGGACGTAGGCTATGTAGCGGTCGGCGGCGTGGGTGTCGTCATCCTGATAGATGTCGACATAGACCCAACCGCTGACGGGATCCATCCCTATGAGTACCGAATGGGTCTGTTGGCCAATGGGAATACTCATGGCTTCGACCTGAACCACAGTGTGTTCATCGGTACTGGGCAGCATCAACGCATCGGCGAGCGTTTGGCTGTTGAGGGTGTAGGTTTGCATTTTGCTGCCGCTGTAGACCGGCAGCTTATTGAAGTGTTTCGGCGGTAGCGAGTGCGCGGCATCGATATTGTCGAGCCGGGATGCGCCGTGGCGTTTCAGACAGCGGGCCAGCCCGGAGCGCGAAACATGGGGATTGATAAACTCCTGGGTGACTTGCAACAGCCTGTCCAGCGGCATCTTGAGCTGCCAGCGCAGCCCGACAACCACATACTCCTGAATATCGCTCAGAGTGGTATTCAGATGATGCGGGGTGTGGGATTGATCCTGGGTCGACTCGCGTTTACGCCACTTGCGAACGGTTGCTTCACTGATATTCAGTAACCGTGCCAGTTGGCTGACATTGAGCTCCGACTCCTGGATAAAGCGGCGCATTTCCGGGGTGGTGGTGGCATTGCGATGACGCCGTTTTCCGGTTTGAGTTTGCTTCATAATCAGCTGGGACTGGGCCCTTGGGCTTCCTTTCTCGCCTGTCTGCCATGGTTGCAAACTTCCACAATACTGAGCGTCAGGCTGTTATTTCAGTAACAGGTGAAGCAGATTACCAGTGCCTGCCGCTCGATACAATCATCTGGGACTTAAAATCCTGCTTTTGTTTTAAAGACTTTTGTTCGCTAACTTCGTTTGTTGTTAACTTGTTTTTAAATTGATATAAATTGGTTGTTTTGGTTTTTTGTGCTGTAAAAATGGATATCTGATACCTATTTATCCCTAATCCCCAGTGGTCTGTTGCAGCTTATATTGCAGCTTATGTTGCAACCTGGGTATCTGCCTTTAGGGCAACTGGATGAACAGGAATCAGCAACAGAAATGGAGAGTGTCAGGTGTATTTAACAAAAAATAATCTACTGGGAATGGCGAGTGCTGCCTTGTTTACTGTACTCGGCGCCGGTTGCAGTGGTACCAGTACCACTACCGCCGAGTTGTCGCCTGAGGACGCGGCCCGCCAACAAAGACTCGATGAACAGGGATACCGCTGCGACCGGGTTAGGGTCACCGGCAGCAATATTCCCAACCGCCGCTGTACAACCGCCCAGCAACGGGAAAGAGAGCGGGAAGAGGCGAGAGCCTATGTCGATAAAATGAATCAGCAAAACATGAACGATTAGCGCTTGAGACCGAGGGGGAGGCCAAGGCAAAATAGCCTACTCCCCCTTGGTTTTTTGGAGTCTCCCATCAACGCCGTGCAACTCTTTTTGTATCCCTTACGCCAGAGTGAGCCTTTAAAAATAAAAGACCTGGCGCTGTTTCTGACGCCGGCCGAGCGGGAAAAGTTTGCCCGAATAAGCCATAAAGAGGTTAAGCAACGGGCAATAACAAGCCGCGCCTTGCTGAGAAAGACCCTGAGTACTCAAGCGCCCCTTGCAGCCCGGGAGTGGTGTTTCGATTATGGTCCCCAGGGTAAGCCGCGCCTTTGTGATGAGCAGTTTCAACAGACTCAGCTGCATTTTAACCTCAGTCACAGCGGTGATTGGCTGCTGTTGGCATTGCTGAAACATCCTTCTCCTGAGTTGCAACTCGGAGTCGATATAGAGCGTTTACGGATGCGCACGGCTATCGATACTGTGATGCGCCACTATTTTGCGCCTTTTGAGCTGCAGCAATTACGAAATCTGGATGATGCCACGCGGCGAGAGGCGTTTTTCGACCTCTGGGCCTTGAAAGAGTCTTATATCAAGGCGACCGGCAAGGGGTTGGCGCAGCCGCTCGATGGTTTTGCGTTTGACTTGAGCTCAGGGGAGGCATGCTCGGCCGAGCGGCCAGCCGAGATTGTTTCGATGCGCCGTGGGCTTTTGCTAAAGCCTAAGGAAAACACCCAATGGCAGAGTTGGCTTGGCCATATGGAGCCGGGTTATCGATTGGCCCTGACGCTGGGGGCGCCTGCAGCCATCAACTGGCAACTGCAGTGGCACCTTGGTCAGTAGCACTCTGAAATAGGTTACCGGCAAGAATGAAAAAGCGGCTTTAAAGCCGCTTTATGTTCGATTACTGTCTTGCCAGGCGTTGGCTTTCCGGCACGTGCTCAAAGTCACTGCGGAAAGGGTTGATGTCCAATCCGCCTCTGCGGGTGTAGCGGGCGTAGACGGTCAACTTACTGCAATGGCAGAAACGCTTCAGATCGGTGAATATCCGCTCCACACACTGCTCGTGGAACTCGTTATGCTGGCGGAAAGAGATCAGATAACGCAGCAGTTTTTCCCTGTCTATCTTGGGTCCCTGGTAGCGGATCATTACGCTGCCCCAATCAGGCTGTGAGGTGATCAAACAGTTGGACTTAAGCAGGTTGGAGTTCAAGGTCTCGGCGACTATCTGCTTGTCGTCTGTGCTGTCTTCGAGCCATTTGGGGTTGAACTCATAGTCGCTGACTTCAATATCCAGATCGTCAATGCAGTGCCCCGGCAGCTCAACAACTCTCTGGCTGTTGAAGTGCTTGGGCTCAATCACTCTGACTTTTACCTCGCCATTGGCACAGCGGCTCAGATCTTGGGTCAGGGTTTCCTCGACGGCTTCAGTACTGTCAAAGCGGGTTTGATTGAAACTGTTCAGATAGAGCTTGAAGGATTTGGACTCAATTAAATGCTCACTGTTGAGATCCAGTTGGAACTCGGCGATGGCCACCATGGGCTTGCCCTTGGCATTGAGCCAGGAGAGTTCATAGCCGGTCCAGATATCGGCCCCCTGAAACGGCAGAGGCGCACTCAGGTTGATTGCATCACGGTTGAGTTTGCGGGGCACACCCTGCAACAGCTCAGGGGCGTAATGCTCTTGATAATCTGTCTGCTGACCCAGTGTCAGGCCAGATAAGGCTTCGGCGTTCCGGTAAGGGTCGTGATTCTGTGTCATCAAGCGGGTTTCCGTGTCAAAATAGGCCACCATTATACCTGAATTTGGAAGTGCGATAAGTGTCTTGTGCCCAGGCGTTGGAGCAATTTCTCAGCCGTTATCATCAAAGTTACCAGTCGAGTCTGGGGGAAGGCCCCAGATATTATGGCAGGGGAGAAGCCTCACCCTGTTTGCTGCAGGAGAATGGCGAAGATCCTCTACTGTGGCAGACTATTCGCCGTGAACAGCCAGGCAGTTTTGCCAATGTCAGTCATGCGCTGGAGTTGCCGCTGCATGCCGATATCGACGAGTTTTATGGACAGTTTTTTGCCGCGCATCTGTTGTTTGAAGCCGATTTCGGCGAAGGGGAACTACTGCAGCCCTGGAGTCAGGACGATTTTGAGTTCCTGCAGCAGAATCTGATTGGGCACCTGATGATGAAACGCAAGCTCAAGCAGCCACCGACCTGGTTTATCGGCCTATTGGGGCAAGGTGATGAGATGATCTGCGTGGATAACGAAACCGGTGCTGTCTGGCGTGAGACCCCGGGTGAGCTCCCCTCAAAGAAGCTGGCAGACAGTCTGGAAGAGTTTCTCGCTTTGCTGCGCCCCAGAGTGGCGCCGGCGGTTGAGCCTGTGGAGCCGGCCATGGCGAATGTCGACCATCCCGGTCTCTGGGCGCGGATGAAGCTTATGTGGCAACACCTGTTTTCCCGCCGCTGACAGTCGGGGTTACCACAATCATTATTGATTGATGATCACTGCTATTGATGATCCCAGGAGAGGTTGGAGACTATTCGGCAGTTGTCACAGCGGAAATGAAACAGATCCAGCAATGGGCTGGGTTGGCGCCAGTCCGGGTTGCCGCAGCGGGGGCAAGGACGGGCCAATTCGGCTTGCTTACTCTCTCCCCCGACCCGGTAAAGGTAGTAATAGGTAGGAATTTGGGTCAGATATTCGATACGGCCGCGCAGATCCCAGCCGCGGCGGAACAGATCGCTGTCCGGGCTGGAAAGCTCCTCGAGGGCGGCAAATTCAGCCTTGGTTGCTGCGGCCATCTGCAGTTCATCACAGGCTTGCCACTCGGTTTGCCAACGGATCACCCGCTTGTGATCGCCGTTGAAGGTCGCGGGAATACGGTAAAGGGGAATGGGTAGCAAGTTATCGCCGCTGCGCAGTGGTGAGCACATATGCACATAGCTGGTATAAAGTAGCTGCCAACTTGGAGGCTCCAGGGTGCTGACCTCGGAATTGATATCCTGACCTATGAGCTTTTCCTTGGGGGCCAGCAGTTTGGCCTCGGTTAACTGCTGCAACGCCTGTTTGGCCCAGGGACTGTTGTGCCTGTTGGCCAGACTGGTTTCTTCCGGTAGCAGCAGCCTGACTCTGAACTCCCCGTCCCTAAAGGCCACCGCAAATTCGCGCCCCAATACCTGACCGTTGGCCCGCCAGGCTTCAAGCAGGGTATTGATGGCTTTTTCTGCGGCGCTGATAGTGGTGTTGGCAAAGCATTCAAACCTGAGTTCGCAGACAAACATTATTGCTGGCCCTCAAGCTTGGCGAGTCTTTGTTGCAAGGCCGCGAATTCTTGTTTCAGTTGCTGCTGTTCCTGGCGTAGCCGGCTGATTTCCTGCTGGAGAACTTCTACTGTGGTGACAGCTTGTTGTGGCACGGTTTCTTGCAGTTGAGGTGCGTCTTCAAGCAGTTTTTCCCGTTCACTCTCTGGCATGGATTTGAAACGCTGCAGACCTTCAACCAGCAGTGGCATTGGTAACTTGTTGCCGAGTCTTGCCTTAATCAGTGCCAGAGAGGGAGTATGGCCGCTTTGGGCTACTGCCGCCGCGGCGGCCATGACCTGTTCCAGTGGAGTGGACATCTTGGTAAAAAACCTCACATTTTCGCGAATAGCTACATAGTGCAGCAGTTGTTTGCTTTTATCATTTTGATATTTATCAGTTTATTTGTTGGCCTGCATGTTGCATAGCGTTTGCTGCATTTGCTTAACAAAAGTCAACATTTGATAAATATAACAAGGAGTGACAATGAACAAGTTATTACTGCCACTGATGGGGATTGCAAGCTTAGGGCTTAGTGCCTGTGTGGTCAATGTCGGCGATCACGAAGCCAACTGGGATGAAAAGGAGTCCTGGCAGCTGCAGCAACAGCAAAATCAGCAACAACTGGCCAAGTTGACTCTGGGGATGGATCAGCAACAGGTGCAGCAGCTCATGGGGCAGGCCGACTTTAATGAAGCCTTTCTCTCCAATGATCAGCAAGTACAGGTACTATTTTACCGTACCCGCCACAGACACAGTGATGGCAAGACCACCAAGGATGAGTGCACCCCCTTGGTGTTTCGCGATCAACAACTGATTGGCTGGGGCGATAAGGCCTACGCGCAGCTGTAATTCACACTCATCCCAATTTCAATCAACTCCTGAGCTGGGCGTCCAAATGGTCTATGGTGTCTGACCATTGGGCGTCCTCGGCCAGAGCCTCTGTTAAAAAAGTGCGCTGCGCTTCATTCCAGAATGGTGCATCCACCAGTTTGACTCCCTCGGGGATAGAATGTGTGCCGATAAAACCTTCTATCGCCTTGCTGCTGCTGGGGAGTCCCAATTGCTCAAATAAATGGGCCAAGTCTGTGTGGGTGGTATCCATATTCTGACCTCCTGAAATCCCGACATATATTGCCAAGGTGATGAGTGATGGGTGAACAAGCCTTAATAAAACAGATAGTAAGCCTTATTCCTTCCCCTTAGGGAAGGTGCGAATAAGTCCTCGTGGCCTTCTCTTTTGTAGAGAGTGGCTTGCACAGCAATTGGCGTTCAAGGCATATGACTGAAGGCATGCCGGGGTCTGTCGAAGTCAGATAACGCAGAGAGCCGGTTGCTGTGAAAGCCCCTAAGGGCGTGGCTTACAGGCCTGCCTGCTGTGTTGTGCTTCTTGCAAAGGACTAGGGCCATTTGCTGCGAACTACGCCTTGCATCCAAGCCCGTAAGCCGACGCAGAGCCCACATGGGACTTGTTCGCGCCTTCCTTAGCTTATACCAATCTGCCTAAAGATGAAGTGACAATGCCTGGCAAGCAAGATCAAGATATTGCACTTTGATCCAATATTGTTAAATTGGAAATTGCCCTTTTGGCTGACAAGGACAACAACAAATGGAAACCCAGACTCCCGATTCTCTGCGTGCCGTCTACCTGACAGCGGAAGATTTGCGCCTGGCCGCATCAATTCTCTATAACGCCTATCACGATGATGCGTTTTTTCAGCAGACCTTGCCGGCCGCCAATGCCGCCGAATATGAACAAAAGCTCAGAGCTGCGATCCGTGAAGAGCTCAATGAGCTTTGGCAACAGGAGCAGCCTCTTATTGGGTTGTTCGACGCTGAGCGCTTGATTGGGGTTGCCTGCGTGGTGACCTCATCACTTCCCCAGGGGGAGGGGCGCTATTGGCATTGGCGTTTGAAAATGCTGCTGGGGACGGGCTGGCAATCGACGCAGAAGTTGATGCAGAAGGAGAATTCAATTCTGGAGCACCTGCCGGCTACTGAATACGGCATTATACAGTTCATTGCAGTAGCTTTAACCGAGCAGCGCAAGGGTTATGGCAAGTTGCTCGTCCAGGCGGTATTGGGTTGGTGTGATGAGCAGCCGGAGCTGGAAGGGGTTGGAGTCTTTGTGACTGAGGATGGCCATTCTCATCTGTTCCGAGAGCAAGGCTTTGTACCCGTGGTTGAGCTCAATGTAGGGCAGTTAACCGGAGAGTTGCTCTTTTACCACAGTCATACCGATGATGACGTCTACCAATAACAGGAGTTAAGCATGGAGCAAAAGTACAAGAGTTTTGCTGAGTTTTATCCTTTCTACCTGTCTCAGCATTCCGATCCCGTATGCCGAGGTTTGCATTATCTAGGTTCGACCCTGGTATTGCTTATTCTGTTATTCAGCCTGCTTAGTGGACAATTTGTATGGCTCTTGGCTCTGCCTGTGGTGGGTTATGGCTTTGCCTGGATGGGTCACTTTGGTTTTGAACACAATAAGCCGGCGACCTTTCAATACCCAGTCTATAGCTTGATGGCTGACTGGGTCATGTTGGCCCAATTTGTCAGTGGCAAACGTCGTTTCTGAGTGTTTTTGGTTATTTACCAGTACCAATGTGAGACATGTCTCACAAAGTTGTGCGACAAACATAAGCCTTATTGGCTGTTCTTACTAGCGAATAATTAAATATTTTTAATAAACAAGTGCTTAGTCTTTTATTAGCGACAGCTGAATATTTGTCATTCCCAGCATGTTCTAAAATTGACCATCTCAAAGAGGGGTCCTTGGGTACACTTAAGTTGTGGTCAGGGCAGGATGCTTTGACAGAGCTTCCAAGGAAAGGAGCTGAAATTACGAGCCTCAAGGAAGAGAGGGCCTCAAGGAAGAGGGAGCTGCAAGGAAAGCAACGCCAAGGAGTTTAAGGCGGCAGCCAAGGAAGGGCAAGTGTCAGGATGACACGTTTTGGAAAGGCCTATGCAAGGACGAGCTGCAAGGAAGCCTGCTAAATGGATTTCAGTCATGGATGACAATCAAGACAGGAGGTCTTGAAACCATTCCAGGGAAGTTCAAGCCAAGGAAATGGCTCGCAGGGAAAGCAGTATCCATGATGGATACACAGGAGATTTTTCCGGTAATAAGGAAATTGCCGCGCCAGGAAAGGCAATTTGAGACAGGAAGGTCTGCTAAGGAAAGCGTTCAGGACGAAGTAGAGGACAGGCTCAGGGATGCCAGCCTTTGGGTTAAGGGAATACCCAACTCATGGACGACAGCTGCTAGTGGATGGGCAAACATGGAAGATGAGTGCCAGGAGGCCACAAGGAGGCTCAAGGGAATTGAGCAGACACCAGGATGGTTGTAAGCAGGGATGAAAAGATAGCTTGGAAGCTGTCGTAACTGAGACAAGGTGTCCACAGGAAGAAATTCATACGCATGGAAGGTGCAGGGAGCACAACTCAGCGGGATGGCTGACAGCAGTAAATAGGGCGCGTCTTAGGACGCGCCTTTTCTTTTGCTGTTTTTTCTTATAGGGCGTCATTAAAGCTAGGGTCATTCCGGTACTGATTTATAGGCGATGTGTCTTTGACTACACACCGTTTTCCATTAAAGCCGGGCATCGTGTGCGAGATGTCTCACAAGACTGTGAGACAAACAAGAGTTAAATAGAGGGTTTTGTCGTTAAAAAACAATTAAGCCTTTTAAAATTAATTGGTTATGCGATATATTTCAATTGCTATAAAAAAGTTGCACGAGTTATTGAACGGTTTCTGTACAACCCTGTGGCCGGGATTGGATTAGTATTTAAGTCATCCAAGGACAAGGATGATTCAGGGAACAAGGTCAGGAAGACCTAAACCGTGAGGAACACGGTCCAGGGATGACTCAAGGAAGATGCCTATCAGGATGATGGCAAACAGGGAAAGGTACTGACCCAAGGAATGTGGTCAGCGTCAGGAAGACGAAACAGGATGTATTGAACGGATGCGCAAGGACGATACTGGACACGCTTAAGGATAGAGCAAGGCCCGATCAAGGGATAATCGGGACTAAGGGAACAGGTACGCAAGTACAGGGACTCACCAGGATGGTACAGGGAGCGCAGGACGCACGGCATACGCATGGATGGTGCAGGGAAGCAACTTAATAGCTGGAAGGCTTAACAGAGAAACAGATGGGCGCGGCTTAATTGTCGCGCCCTTTCTTATTTTAGGGATTTTTTATTTGGGGACTTAAATGGTTCTCAAACTTTGATGGCGCAAGAGTCTGCTGCCATTTTTCTGATTCTTTATCTGTGTAACCTGGCAAACTTTACTGATTCTTCAACGACAGGGGCGGCTCAGTTTTCTGTCAGATGCAGCAAAATATCAGCGGCACTTACCCGAACTGCAACCTCCGCGGGAGCCACAACCGCCACCGACGCTGCCTCTGGCAGTTGGCGCTTCATGCCACTCGGGTTCGGGAAATATTGGCCATTCAATTTTCTGGATCTGTTTACCGTGCATCAGGATATGGCCGCGATACTGGTTGATGCCATCGGTACTGAACTCAAACATAAAGCGTGCATTCCAGCACAGGCCGTTCTTGCCGCCTATGCTGGGTCGGGCTGACTCCATGGCGATGGCCAGCATCTGCACCTTTTGCCGTTGGCATTCCCGCTCGGCAAATATCCGACTGAGTTCGGCCATTTGTCGCAACTGCCAGAAAAACGCAGCAATCATTACCAGCGCTGCGATCAGGAGAAAATCTGTCATCATTCTGTGGTCGCCCTGAACAGACCGCCGATGGCGCCTGATAGGCGGTCACTGCGGTGAGGATTGCGAAGTTCGCTCAATACCTGGGTACGTATCCCGGGTATGGCCACAATATCAGCAAAGATTTGATTAAAGAAGCTTTGCTCCTGCAAAGCCAGAGCCTCGAGATAAATTTTGCGGCACTCATCCTGTTTCAGGCTATACCAGCAACGGGCGGCGATGGCGATCAAGGCGTCAATATTCAGCGCCTGCTGACTATCCAGCTCTGTTATCGCCTGTTGGCAGAGTTCAGGGTGAGATGCCAAGGCGCGAAGGAAGTAAACCTTATGCTCGGGGGCAGCGTCTTTGAATGCCTGGAAGAGCGTTTCGGCAAGCGGCTCTGGCAATAGTATATGTTCCAGTTGCTGGCAAAGGGCAATTTGCACCTCGGTGGCGCCTTTGCTCAACCCTTGTTGCAACAGGGCTGAGTGATCCAGTTCATTGACCCGGGCACAGATATCCGCCAGCCCTTGCAGTCCCAAATGTTGCCAGTTTTCGGCAGCCACCTTGCCGCTCAGGTATTGGCAGGCATATTCATACTGCACAGAAGCGGCTTGTCCCAGTTGTTTGCGCACCAAGGCGTTGAACAGGGCTAGTTTTTCCTGCGGCGGCTTGAAACTGAAGGGATGATTGGCCATCTGTTGCTGTTGGGCTTCGGTCAGTTCACGGGTCAGGTTTTCCCCCATGGCTTCAAGCAACATCTGAATAAACTGGCTGCGTGCAGCAGGGACCAGGAGTCCGCGCTCATCCAAAGGTAATTTCAGGAACCAGATATATTGCTGATTACTGCCATCCCAGAACACCAGGGCAAACTGGGCATGCCCTTGTATGGGGAAGGGATAGGGGCTTTGAAGGGCCTCTATCTGATGAAACGCCATGGGATCTATGTGTTGCACCCGGCGGCCGAGATCATAGACCTGATATTGGGTGTTGGCGGCGCTGAGAAGTTCGCTGAGGGTAGTGATACTGTCCATGCTCGTTTGACTCTTGTACAACAAATGCGGTGCATTATAGGGATAAGCTTGGCCCGATGGTATGATTGGTGCCAATTTATTGTTTTGGATCTGCGAGGTGACAGATGCCTTTTCTGGCGACTGAAAAACTCCTGTTGGCCATAGAGGCCGAGTTGAAAGCGCAGGGAATGTGGAGCGCAACCGAACCTGGCGCGGCAGCCATGGCCAGTCAGGCGCCCTTTGCCTGCGACAGCATGGCATTTGAAGCCTGGTTGCAGTTTATTTTGTTGCCAAAAATGCGCACGCTGATAGACGCCGAAATGCCGCTGCCATCAGCCATAGCAACTGCACCTATGGCCGAGCATGTCTGGGGCGAAGCGCCCACATACCGTAATTTGATCACTTTGTTGAGAACCTTGGATGAACTCCTTACCAAACAAGCAAGATGAGACCCAGCTTCAAGCCGAGATTTCGGAGCAAGCTTTGACACCTGTGGATGAAGAGTGCCCCGAGATCCGTATCCTCTATGAAGATGAACACTTGGTTGCCATCCATAAACCGGCGGGATTACTGGTGCATAGAACCTATCTGGCGCGAAAAGAGCGTTTTTTCGCCATGCAGCTGACCCGGGATCTGGTAGGTTGCCATGTGTTTCCTGTGCACAGGTTGGATAGGCCGACCTCGGGTGTCTTGTTGTTCGCCAAGAGCAGTGAAATTGCCGCTATTTTATGTCAGCAGTTTGCCGGGCGCGAGACACGCAAGGAGTATCTGGCCCTGGTGCGCGGCAATATGCACCAAGCCGGTACGCTGGACTATTCACTCAAAGAAGAGCTCGATGCCGTGGCCGATAAACATGCCGACCGCAACAAGGAAGTCCAGGACGCCATTACTCAATATGCGCCGCTGCTCAATGCCGAAATCCCTTTCCCGTCAGGGCGTTACCCCAGCAGTCGTTTTGCCTTGATACGTCTCTCGCCGCAGACTGGGCGCAAGCATCAGCTCAGAAGGCATATGGCTCATCTGCGTCACCCCATCATAGGTGACACCACCCATGGCGATGGCAAGCAAAACCGTTTCTTTCGCGAACACTTCGGCCTCAACCGTTTATGGTTGTTGGCTCAGAGCTTGAGTTTCACTCACCCAACGACAGGCGAACCCGTCACCATAGTGACAGAGCCGGAGGCCGAATGGCTGCAAGTGTTCGAAGGCCTGGGCTGGGACGAGTCCCAGCTTGAGTCAGACAGCAGTTTGCTGCTGGCTTAGGTTTCGTCTTTATTGGTGCGCTTGTGCATCATGTCAAGTAAGGGACGATAGGCGTCGAGTGGATAGTGGGCGTGGTGTTGGTCTTGTTGAGCGGCTCTGAAGTAACACATACGGCGGACATGAGTTGCCCTTTGGTGTTGCTTCTGAAGTTTCTGCCTGCTGCTCTGTCGCATCGCTGCGTTTCCTTATCGCCAGTGGCGTGTCGGCTTGGTGTCTGTTGATGCTTGTGCTTGCAGCACAAGCAGACGATACAGTATGGTGGAGAACAATGAATATTGGCTCCGAGGTGCAGAGTATAACATGAAAAAAGTGAACCTGGTGTTTGGAACTGTCTATGGTAACGCCCAGTTTGTTGCCGAGACACTCCTGAAGCAGCTCCAGACTCATGGTGTGGATGCCAAACTTTGGCAAAGTCATGAGCTTAAAGGATATGTACCGACTGCCGATGAGTATTTGTTGCTGGTCTCTTCCACTACCGGCCAAGGGGATCTTCCGGATGATATTTTGCCCTGGTTTTTGGAACTGAAAGACACGGCCCCTTACTTACCAGACCTTAGATACGGGGTTATTGCCCTGGGAGACTCGAGTTATGAGACTTTCTGCGGCGCAGGTAAACAATTGGATGAACTGTTTGCGGAGCTTGGTGCCAAACGTGTCGGTGAGCGTTTGGAGATTGATGCCTGCGAAACCATGGAACCCGAGGTCGAGGCTCAAGCATGGCTCAACAACTGGCTACCCCTGCTGAAAACAGAACCGGGCGCCTGAAAGGCTTTTCACAACATTGGTTTAAGTTTGCCCAGCGCCTGAGTCAGGCGCTGCTTGTCCCCATAGCTATCCTGCCTGCTGCCGGGGTGATGAAAGGCCTGGCCAGTACGCCGACAGGTATTTTGTCTCCTTCGCTCAATGAGCTGTTTGCCACCACAGGCAATCTCATCTTCACTATGATGCCGCTGCTGTTTGCCATCGCCATTGCCATAGGCTTTTGTCGCGATCAGGGGATTGCCGCCTTCAGTGCGGCGTTCGGCTTTGGGGTATTCAGTTCCACCTTATCGCTGTTGGCCTCGCAAAACCCCGTGCACACTTCGGTTTGGCTCGGAGTGGAGACCATAGATACAGGTATTGCCGGTGGTATGTTGCTCGGGGTGATGACCTGCCTGGCGATGGCCATGAGTCGTCACTTGCGTTTGCCGGCTATCTTTTCCTTCTTTGAGGGACGTCGCAGCGCGCCGTTGCTGATGTTGCCGTTGGCTGTGTTGCTGGCCTATTTGCTGGCGCTTATCTGGCCACCTTTGGCTCACTATATTGAGGTGTTCTCCAACTGGGCTGTGTATCAAAAGCCGCAGCTGGCCTTTGCCATCTATGGCACAGTGGAACGCCTCTTGTTGCCACTTGGGCTGCACCATATCTGGAATGCGCCTTTCTACCTGGAGCTTGGGCAGTATTATCAGGATGGTGAATGGCTCAGAGGCGAAGTGGCACGCTACCTCGCCGGCGATCCCCAGGCCGGCAATCTGGCCGGTGGCTATCTCATCAAGATGTGGGGCCTGCCGGCGGCGGCCCTGGCGATTTGGCGCTGTGCCGACAAGAGTGAACGCAATCGGGTGGCCGGCATCATGCTGTCGGCGGCGGCAACCAGTTGGCTTACCGGGGTGACTGAGCCGATTGAGTTTGCCTTCCTGTTTGTGGCGCCTTTGCTGTATCTGGTGCACGCGCTGCTGACCGGGCTGGCTTATGCTGTCTGTATCTGGTTCGACATTCACTATGGGCTGGTGTTTTCCAATGGTTTGCTGGATTTTGCCCTTCTGTGGCATCAATCTGCCAACGCCGGTTGGTTTCTGATCCTGGGCCCCTTGACCGCAGTCATCTATTATCTGATTTTCCGCGCTTCCATCATGGCATTCAACCTCAAGACGCCGGGGCGGCTGGAGCCGGAAAATGCCTCGGGCGGCAATCTGCTGGCCATGATAGGCGCCCTCGGCGGCGCCGCCAATATCCGCAATCTCAGCGCCTGTATGACCCGCTTGCGCCTGAGTGTCGAACGCCCAGAGCTGGTGGACAAGTCCCGCCTGTTGGGATTGGGAGCCAAGGGCGTGATAGTGGTGGGGCAGGGCGTCCAGGTAGTGTTTGGCACCAAGGCCGAGACCTTGAGAGGGCTTTTGCAAAAGTATCTGGACAGTCGCCAGGCAAGCCGGAGATAACGGGCTGCTTTTGATGAATAAATTTTAAGCGCGCCAGCGGCGAGACTGTGGCATATTCAAACTTTGATGCAGCGACAGGAGCCGATATGCCACGCAAAATACTGATGATTGATTGTGCCGATGAATATGGGCTTATCGCCAGAGTCACTGGGGTATGCTTTCAGCACAGACTGAACATCATCAAGAACAACGAGTTTGTCGATAATCAGCAGGGGCGCTTTTTCATGCGTACCGAACTTGAAGGTGAGTTCGATGAAACTAAGCTGCTAAAGGAGTTGGCCGAGGTCCTGCCTAAACAAAACCATATGAAACTGGTGGATGCCGGACGCAAGCGCATAGTGGTGCTGGCGACCAAGGAGGCCCATTGCCTCGGGGATCTCTTGATGAAAACCTACTATGGTGCTCTCGATGTGGAGATAGCCGCCATAGTGGCCAACTACGACACCCTGGCACCGCTGGCGGCCAAGTTTGAGGTGCCTTTTCATCACGTCTGTCATCAGGGGTTGGATCGCTGCGCCCACGAGCGCGCCATGTTGGAGATTATCGCCGGCTACCAGCCTGAGTACCTGGTACTGGCCAAATATATGCGGGTACTCACCCCAGAGTTTGTCGAGCAGTATCCCAATAAGATCATCAATATTCATCACTCCTTCCTGCCGGCCTTTATCGGCGCCAATCCCTATCGTCAGGCGTGGGAGCGCGGGGTGAAGATTATTGGTGCCACGGCGCACTTTGTGAATAACTGCTTGGATGAGGGACCTATCATCAAGCAGGATGTGATCCCTGTGGATCATAGTTACAGTGCGGCAGATATGGCCAAAGCCGGCCGAGATGTGGAAAAAAGTGTTCTCAGCCGGGCTCTGGCGCTGGTACTCAATGAACAGGTCGTGGTGTACGGTAACAAGACCTTGGTGTTTTAACCCGAGTGTTTTGGGCTCAGTAGGTTCAGCGGAAACTCACGTAGAGTTTTTCCTCCTCTGGGATCATGGCCATATCGGAAATGGTCACTTTGCCGGTCAGGAAGCGGCTAATCTTTTTGGCGGTGCGATCGGCGCCGTGACTCATGGCAAACTGATGCAGTGACTCACCATTGCACACCAGACGGGGGAACACTCGCTGTTCATTGATCCGGTACTCACGCAGGGTGTTGGAAAACGCTATCATGCTGTTGCTGGCACTGGACTTACAGACCTGGATCAATGCCTGCTCAATATAAGGATCCATTGCGGCCTGGGCACTGAGAGAGCCGAAGCTCAGGCCGGCGACAGCCAGTAATACGGCGCCGGTGCGGGTACGTTGGCAAAGGTTCATGGCTTGCTCCTTTTGGGGATGCTTCAAGTACCATTTAAGTACAGTCGCAGCCGGGGCATTTGCCAGCAATTGAATAGAGGCTTTCTGTCAGCAGTTGTTGCTGCTTGGGCAAGGCGTGTCCCAAGGTGTGGAAGTTTGTCTCTTGGTAAGTAAATGTGTCTGCCTGCGCCCTTATGGGCAGAGCAGACAGACACATAGATGGGGTTGCTGACCTGCTAAAGCGCTTATTGCTCGAGGTCAGCTCCCGAGGGCAAGGGTCAGTCGACCATCCGCAGCAGTTCGTTGATACCCACTTTACCGCGGGTCTTCTCGTCTACCTTTTTGACTATGATGGCGGCGTAAAGATTGTACTTGCCGCAGCTGGAGGGCAGAGTGCCTGACACCACTACAGAACCTGCTGGAACCCGGCCATAGTGAATTTCACCAGTTTCGCGGTCATAGATGCGGGTGCTCTGGCCGATATAGACCCCCATGGAGATCACTGAGCCTTCCTCGACCACTACCCCTTCAACGATTTCAGAGCGGGCACCGATAAAGCAGTTGTCTTCAATAATGGTCGGGCCGGCCTGCAGCGGCTCGAGCACGCCACCAATACCGACACCGCCTGAGAGATGCACGTTTTTACCAATTTGCGCACAGGAGCCAACCGTGGCCCAGGTGTCGACCATGGTGCCTTCATCTACATAGGCGCCCAGGTTAACATAAGAGGGCATAAGCACAGTGTTTTTACCTATGAAAGAGCCTTTGCGCACCGCAGCAGGTGGCACAACGCGTATGGCTTCGGCGCGAAAACGCGCTTCATCATAGTCGGCAAACTTTTGTGGTACCTTGTCGAAATACTTGGTTTCGGCCCCATCGATTACGCCATTGTCGAAGATACGGAAAGACAGCAAAACGGCTTTCTTGAGCCATTGGTGCACATGCCACTGGCCGTCCAGTTTCTCGGCCACTCTGGCCTCGCCTCTGTCCAGCATGTCAATCACTCGTTCCACATCGGCACGCAGCTCGGCGTCAACTGTGGTTGGGCTTATCTGTGCGCGAGCTTCAAAAGCCGCCTCAATACGTTGGCGTAAAGCCTCCATTGGTTTCTCCCGTTTACTTAGGTTGTTGGGGTCCCGAATTGGGACAGGGCACTGATCAGTGACTCTTTCAGCCTTTGTTGCTGGGCTTCATCCAGTGCCAGTCCCTGATTGGTTTGTAGAATAAAAAAGTCCTCGGCGCGCTCGCCTATCGTGGTGATCTTGGCCGCCAGCAGGGTGACATCACAGCGATAGAAGGTTTCACCTATCTTGGCCAACAGGCCCGGGCTATCCAAGGCTATCAGTTCCATCATACTTGTACCATGGCGGCGGGTCGGCAGGAAACTGACCTGAGTCGGAACTTTAAAAGGTTTCATCTTGCGCGACAACTTGCGAAAGCGCGGGATCTTGGGTTGCTCGCCGCTAAGCGCTTTGCCAAGGGTCTTGCGTATGCTTTGTATCCGCGACAGCTGACTGACCGCCTTGCCGTCCTGTTCGAGGATCACAAAGGTATCCAGGGCGTAGTTGTCCTTGGATGTCATGATGTTGGCATCATGAACATTGATATTCTTGTTGTCCAGCACCGCCATCACAGTGGCAAACAGCTTGGGTTTGTCCTGGCAATAGACAAACAGCTCGGTACCGCCACGGGTGGTGTGTTTGGATACCATCACCAGTGGCTCATCCTGCTTGTGCTTGAGAATCGCCTCGGCGTGCCAGGCGATTTGATTGGGTTGATGACGCAAAAAGTAATCGGCCTTGAATCTCTGCCACAGCTGATCCAGCGCCTTTTCCTTGAAGCCGCGCCGCAGCAACTCTTTCTTGGCCTTGGCCTGATGCTCCCGCACCCGGGCACGAATATCCACCGGCTTTTCTTTGCCGCGGGCGAGTACCCTCTGGGTGGCAAAATAGAGATCCCTCAGCAGGGAGCCCTTCCAGTTGTTCCAGGTTTTTTCATTGGTGGCACAGATATCGGCCACTGTCAGGCAGTAGAGATAACTCAAGTGCACCGCATCACGAACCTTGTCGGCAAAGTCGGCGACTACTTCGGGATCGGAAATATCCCGGCGCTGGGCAACAATCGACATCAACAGATGATTCTCCACTAACCAGCTGACCAAGCGGCCGTCGTGGTCGTTGAGGCCATGGAGTTTACAAAACTCCTGCGCATCCACGGCGCCGAGTTTACTGTGATCGCCGCCGCGACCCTTGGCGATGTCGTGGAAAATGGCCGCCAAGACCAGAAGCCCTTTTTTCGGCAACTGATTGATCAGTACAGAGCCGAGTGGGAACTCCTCTTTCTGCTCTGCCTGGGCAAATTTGTCGATATTGAGCAGCAGCCTGTGGGTGTGTTCATCTACAGTGTAGGCATGGAAGAGGTCAAACTGCATCTGGCCCTCAATGGCGCGCCAGGCAGGCAAATAAGCCGACATCACCCCATGTTTGTGCATTAGCGACAGAGCCGCAATGCCACGAGGATGGCGGAGGATTTCCATAAATACCCCGCGGCAGCCTTCCCAGGCCATCAGAGGTTGCGGCTGGGCGCGTCTGGCCCTTCTAAGTGCCCTCAGAGTCGGGGCATAAATCCCCTGAATGTTGGAATTGCGGGCCACATGCAAAAACAGCCTGACGATCTCTTCCGGATCGTCAAACAGTGCCAAGTCCAGCGCCTCGATAAAGCGGCCGCGGCGCTGATAGTGTTCATCTATAGGCTGGATTTCCAGCGCCTGGGTGTGCCCCAGGGTGGCACGCTTGAACAGTTGCAGCAGCATCTCGTTGAGCTCCATCACCCGCCGTACTGTGCGGTAATAGCGCTTCATCATCTGCTCGACCGCCAGTTGGGTGGCATCTTCGTAGCCCATCAAGCCTGCGACCTGACGCTGCAAGTCAAACAGCAAACGGTTTTCGTCACGGCCCGAAGCCAGGTGCAGGGCAAATCTCAGCTCCCAGAGGAAGTGCTGACACTCCAGCAGCTCTTCGAGTTCGGCCTGCTCCAGAAAACCGTGCCCGACCAACTCTTCGAGTTTGGCGGCATCGAAGTGGCGCATGGCGACCCAGGCTATGGTTTGAATATCCCTGAGGCCGCCGGGGCAGGTCTTGATATTGGGTTCAAGATCGAAGGCATTGGCCCTGGCGTGGCGGGCGCGCTGTTCATCGCGCTTGGCGCTGAAAAACTCGTTCGATGGCCAGAATTGGTGCTCGCGAATCGCGTCGTAGAGAGTATCAAACAGGATTTCCGGACCGGTAAGCAGCCTGGCTTCCAATAGATTGGTGGCTATGGTGATGTCCTGGCGACCCTGCTGCAGGGTTTCGCCCAGGGTTCTGACACTGTGACCGATTTCAAGACCTGCGTCCCAGAGAAAGGCGATATAGGCGCTGAGCCTGCTCTCGGCTGCCGGGGCCAGGTTGTCATCCACCAGAAACAGCAGATCTATGTCTGAATAGGGGTGCAGCTCGCCGCGGCCATAGCCGCCAACGGCGATAAGGGCGATGGGATAATCATTCAGCCCCTGGGCTTGCCATTGTTCAATCAGCTGCTTATCGACAAAGCGACAGCGGCTGGTAACCAGTTCGACTATCTTTTCTCGCGAGGTAAACCTGTCAAACAGGGCCTGATTCTGCTCACAAAGTGCCGTTTTGGCTGCCAGCGCTGTGCTCATTCTATTCCTTGGGTGACGCCTTATTTGGCGTGATTGATGATCCTCGGGAAATCTTCCTCGGCGCGCAGCGTCAGAACTTCTACGCCGGTCTGGGTGATCAACAGAGTATGTTCCCACTGAGCTGAATTTTTACCATCTGAGGTGGTGACAGTCCAGCCGTCATCCTTGTTCAATACAGAAGTGTGGCGACCGGCGTTGATCATCGGCTCAATGGTAAAGCACATGCCTGGACGCAGTATGGTCTTATCGTTGTTTTTGTAGTGCACTACCTGTGGCTCTTCGTGGAAACCGGCGCCGATACCGTGACCGCAGTAATCCTGCACTATCGAATATTTGTCCAGGCCTGACTTGCTGGCCTTGATAAACTTCTCGACCGTGGTGCCAATTTCACCCAACTGCATGCCGGGGCGAACCTTGCGGATGGCGGCGTAGAGGCTTTCCTGAGCGATACGGCACAGGCGGCGATCTTTTGGGCTGACATCGCCAATCAGGAACATTTTGGAAGTGTCGCCGTGATAGCCATCCTTGATGACAGTGATGTCGATATTGAGAATATCGCCGTCCTTGAGCACGCGATCGCTGGGAATACCGTGGCAGATCACCTCATTGATAGAGGTACAGATGGACTTGGGAAAACCATGGTAGTTGAGTGGCGCAGAGATGGCGCCTTGTTCTTCCGTGTACTTGGCGCAGATATCGTTGAGCTCGTTGGTGCTGACCCCGGCCTTGACGTGCGGGGCTATCATTTCCAGTACACTGGCGGCCAGCTTGCCGGCGGCACGCATTTTCTCAATTTCGTCTGCTGTCTTGATGACTATACTCATGGGGGTTTTCTCTTAATAACCTGTGTCTTGGCCAAGGCCAATCCAACTTGTTTGTGAAACGGTAAAATAACGCTCCTGGCGCGGCTTTGAACTGAGTTTAAGGCCGACATATGAGCGGTAAAAAATTTGTGTTTGCCGGCGATTTATGGTATAAAGCGCGCCGTTATGTTTGACTCTAAGTGACTTTGAGCTGACGACTCTACGAGTTCGAATTGACTTCAAGTCGGGCTGCCTTCGGTGGGGGATCCCATTTCGTTGGCAGGTCAGAGTAAAGATGGCGGCCATTATACATGGCATTTAACTCAAATACTAAATCACACACGTATCGACACATTCTTCGGGGTGCCCGCGGCTTGGCCAAAGGGTCGAAGACATGGGATGCGTGGAGGTCTAACCCCTTAAATTAAGGTATAGAAAATGACTACAGTTTCAATGCGCGATATGCTCCAGGCCGGTGTACACTTCGGTCACCAAACCCGTTACTGGAACCCTAAGATGAAGCCTTTCATCTTCGGCGCCCGCAACGGTGTACACATCATCAACCTCGAGCACACTGTGCCAATGTTCAATGAAGCTCTGGCTTTCATCAGCAACATTGCTTCCAAGAAAGGTAAAATCCTGTTCGTAGGCACCAAGCGCGCTGCCAGTGAAGCCATCAAAGAAGCTGCCGTATCTTGCGAGCAGTTCTACGTGGACAAGCGCTGGCTCGGCGGTATGCTGACCAACTGGAAAACCGTTCGTCAGTCAATCAAGCGCCTGAAAGATCTGGAAACCCAGTCTGTTGACGGTACTTTCGACAAGCTGACCAAGAAAGAAGCGCTGATGCGCACCCGTGAGCTGGAAAAGCTTGAGAAGTCTCTGGGTGGTATCAAGAACATGGGCGGTCTGCCAGACGCCATTTTCGTTATCGGTGCCGACCATGAACACATCGCTATCAAAGAAGCCAACAACCTGGGTATCCCAGTTGTTGCCGTAGTAGATACCAACTCTGCTCCAGATGGCGTTGACTACATCATTCCTGGTAACGACGACGCTATGCGTGCAATCCGTTTGTATGCTGAGTCTGTAGCTGCTGCTGCCAAAGCTGGCCGTGGTCAGGACCTGGCTGTTCAAGCTGAAGAAGACGGTTTCATCGAAGCTGAATAATAAGGTGCGATGCTAGTACATCACCCTTATTAACCAAGAGATATGATTGGTTAACAGGGGCCATATGGCCCCTGTTTTATACCTGATTATCAACAGGTTAAATTTGTCGAATTATCAATTGAGGATTTAACAATGGCAATTACTGCTGCCCTGGTTAAAGAACTGCGCGACCGTACTGGCGCAGGCATGATGGATTGTAAAAAAGCCCTGACCGAAACTAACGGTGATATCGAAGCTGCAATCGATAACATGCGTAAGAGCGGCGCGGCCAAAGCGGCCAAGAAAGCCGGTAACATCGCTGCCGAAGGTACTATCCTGATCAAAAACGGTGCTGGTTACACTGCTCTGGTTGAAGTTAACTGCCAGACTGACTTCGTAGCAAAAGACTCCAACTTCCTGGCTTTCGCCAACGAAGTTCTGGACGCTGCCGCTGCTGCCAAAGTGACTGTTGAAGATCTGAAAGCTCAGTTCGAAGAAGCGCGTGTTGCCCTGGTTGCCAAAATCGGTGAAAACATCAATGTTCGTCGCGTTGAGTACATCGACGGTGACAAGATGGCTTTCTACCGTCACGGCGATCGCATCGGTGTAGTTGTTACCGGTGAAGCCGATGAAGAAACGCTGAAGCACATTGCAATGCACGTTGCTGCCTCTAAGCCTGAGTACGTTAACCCAGAAGACGTTCCAGCCGAAGTGGTTGAGAAAGAGCGTTCCGTTCAAGTTGAAATCGCTATGAACGAAGGCAAGCCTCAGGAAATCGCTGAGAAGATGGTTGCCGGCCGCATGAAGAAGTTCACCGGTGAGGTTTCTCTGACTGGTCAGCCATTCATCATGGAGCCAAAGAAAACTGTTGGTGAAGTTCTGAAAGAGAAAGGCGCCACTGTGACTAACTTCATCCGCCTGGAAGTGGGTGAAGGTATCGAGAAGAAAGAAGAAGATTTCGCTTCTGAAGTAGCTGCCCAAATCGCTGCTTCCAAGAAGGCTTAATCGCCAATTCTTAACCCTCCCAAGACCGCAGCAGCCGCTGCGGTCTTGTTATGACCAGGACAGAAAAAGATGAGCACCAACCCAAAACCTGCATTTCGACGTATTCTGCTGAAACTGAGTGGCGAAGCCCTGATGGGCGAAGAAGGCTTCGGTATCGATCCCAAGGTACTGGATCGTATGGCCCAGGAGATTAAAGAGCTGGTTGAGCTCGGCATTCAGGTTGGCGTGGTCATCGGTGGCGGAAACCTGTTCCGTGGTGAAGGACTGGCCAAAGCTGGTATGAACCGCGTGGTGGGCGATCACATGGGTATGCTGGCGACAGTGATGAATGGTCTGGCGATGCGTGATGCGCTGCACCGTGCCTATGTTAATGCCCGTCTGATGTCTGCTATTCCGCTCAATGGTGTGTGCGATAGATACAACTGGGCCGAGGCTATCAGCCTGCTCAAGTCCGGACGTGTGGTGATTTTTGCTGCCGGTACCGGTAACCCATTCTGTACTACAGACTCTGCTGCTTGCCTGAGAGGGATTGAAATTGAAGCAGAAGTCGTGCTAAAAGGCACTAAAGTTGACGGCGTATATTCGGATGATCCGATGAAGAACCCCGAAGCCGTCAAATACGATGAACTGAGTTACACTGAAGTTCTGGATAAAGAATTGAAAGTCATGGATCTGGCCGCCTTCACCATGGCCCGTGACCACGACATGCCTATATTGGTCTTCAATATGAATAAGCCAGGCGCACTGCGCCGGGTGATCATGGGTGAAGAAGCCGAAGGCACGCTGATCAAAACGAAATAACCGACTGATTGCAAAAAGGACATTTAACGTGATTGATGCGATTAAAGAAGATGCACAGGTTCGTATGGACAAGTGTGTAGATGCCACCAAGGCGCAAATGGCCAAAGTGCGTACCGGCCGTGCTCACCCTGCATTGCTGGACTCTATCCAGGTGTCTTACTACGGCACCATGACCCCGCTCAAGCAGGTGGGTAATATCTCTGTTGAAGACAGCCGCACTCTGGCGGTTAACGTATTCGACCGTAGCATGATCCAGGCCGTAGAGAAGGCGATCATGAGCTCAGATTTGGGCCTGAACCCTATGTCTGCTGGTGCCACTATCCGTATCCCTCTGCCGGCTCTGACCGAAGAGCGTCGTCGTGATCTGGTTAAAGTGGTTCGCGCCGAAGCCGAAAACGGCCGCGTGGCTGTGCGTAACGTTCGTCGTGATGCCAACTCTGCGGTGAAGAACCTGGAGAAGGAAAAAGAGTGTACCGAGGACGATGTACGCCGTAGCGAAGAGGAAGTGCAGAAGATAACTGACGCACATATCAAGAAGATAGACGAGCTGTTGGCCGCAAAAGAAGCGGAATTGATGGAAGTCTGATATTGACTCGCTAAACTAGAGTTGATGCGCCGTGTAGGGGTATACTACGCGGCGTTTGTCTATTTATAAGGGTTGTTTATTCAGATGTCATCCAATATGGAAGCCGATCCTACGACTCCAACCAGCACCGGCGACTGCCTGACCTCTGAGTGCTTACCGGAGCAGCTTTCAGAGCTGGTAAAGCAGTCTATCCCGCAGCATGTGGCTATCATTATGGATGGTAACGGCCGTTGGGCTCAGGCCCAGGGTAAACCCAGAGTCATAGGCCATAAGGCCGGTGTCAAGGCTGTGCGCCGCGCCGTGAGTACCGCCAGGCAACTCGGGGTACGTTCACTGACCCTGTTTGCGTTTTCCAGTGAAAACTGGCGTCGTCCGGATCAGGAAGTCAGCCTGCTGATGGAACTGTTTTTTACCGTGCTGCGCCGGGAAATCAAACTGCTGCACCAAAACGGTGTCCGGCTGAACATCATAGGTGATACCAGCCGCTTCTCCGAGAGACTGCAAAAGCAGATCCGCGCAGCCGAAGAGAAAACCGCCGCCAACTCAGAGCTTATCCTCAATGTTGCCGCCAACTATGGTGGCCGCTGGGACATAATGCAAGCTGCTCGTAAACTGGCCGAAAAAGTAGAATCCGGTGAAATGACCAGCAGTCAGTTCAGCGAAGAGGCCTTGGCAGAACATTTGTGCATGCAAAATCAACATGAAGTTGATTTAATGATCCGTACGGGCGGGGATTACCGCATCAGTAATTTTATTCTCTGGCAGGCGGCTTATGCCGAGTTGGTCTTTACCGACACCCTTTGGCCGGATTTTGATGAGCAGGCGTTTCGCCAGGCAGTGGCGACTTTTGCCAGCCGCCAGCGTCGTTTTGGTCTGACCGGAAGTCAGATAGAAGAAATACGCAGCGTATAACATCTTACGAGGGACATTTTTTTGCTAAAACAACGAATAATAACAGCAATTTGGTTAATCCCACTGGTTATGGGGGCTATCTTTTTGCTCCCGGCAAGTTATTTTTCATGGGCCTTGGTGGCGGTATTTCTGATTGCGGCAAAAGAATGGGGCCGCATTATCGACAGCCGCTGTGAGGTCACTCAATGGAGTTTTACCGCTACCCTGGCGATAGTGCTGGTGGCGATTAATCTTCTGGTGCCGGCCGATGCCGTCTGGTCCAGGGGCCAGTTACACCCCATTATGCTGGCCATCATTCTTATCGGTGCCTGTTGGTGGTTGTTCTCTCTGGTGCTGGTGATCTCCTATCCCCGCAGCGCCAAACTTTGGCAGGGCAGCCCTATGCTCAAGTCCATGTTCGGCCAGTTGACCCTGCTACCTTGTTTCGCTTCCCTGATATCCCTCAAAGCGCTCAGCAGTCCTGCTGACCCTTATTTTGGCGGTATCCTGGTGTTTTTGGTGATGCTGACGGTATGGGCCGCTGATTCAGGGGCCTACTTTGCCGGTAAGGCGTTGGGGCGGATTAAACTCATGCCCAATGTCAGCCCGGCCAAGACCCTGGAAGGTTTGCTGGGTGGCCTGCTGACCACCATGGTGGTAGTGGCCGGTGTTTGCTATTTCTCTCCCGAACAGGAGCTTGGACTGCTGGTTGCCGTGACCCTGTTTACCGCACTTGCCTCGGCGCTTGGCGATCTGTCCGAGAGCATGTTCAAGCGCGCCGCTAAAATTAAAGACTCGGGCACCATATTGCCCGGCCACGGTGGTGTGCTGGATCGCATCGACAGCCTGACCGCAGCCTTGCCCGTCTTTACCCTTATCTATATTGCATTCTGGATGTAGTGCTATGCAAAACATGGTGATTTTAGGAGCGACTGGCTCAATTGGTGCCAGTACCCTCAGTGTGATCCAACATAATCCGGCGGCATATCATGTTTATGCGCTGGTGGCCAATACCAATGTGGACAAGATGGCCGAGTTGTGTGCGATCCACCGACCTGAAATTGCCCATATGGTTTGCCCTCAAGCGGCCAAGGCATTGGCCGAGCGTTTGGGTGCCGGCTCGGATACCCGGGTCAGTACCGGCGAGTCCGAACTGCTGGAGCTGGTGACTCACAGCCGGGTCGATACCGTGATGGCGGCCATAGTTGGCGCCGCCGGTATGATACCAACGCTGGCATCGGTCAAGGCAGGTAAGCGAGTGCTGCTGGCCAACAAAGAGGCGCTGGTAATGTCCGGGCGCTTATTTATGGAAGCCACCCGCCAATCGGGCGCGACTCTGCTGCCGGTAGACAGCGAGCACAACGCTATTTTCCAATGCCTGCCGGAAGCCGTGCAGCAACAGCTGGGTTATTGCAACCTTCAAGGTGCAGGGATTTCATCGATTCTGCTCACCGGCTCAGGCGGGCCATTTTTGAGCGCCGATCTTGCCAGTCTGGCGAGTGTGACGCCGGCCCAGGCTATCAAGCATCCCAACTGGTCCATGGGGCCTAAAATTTCTGTCGATTCGGCGACCATGATGAATAAAGGGCTTGAGTATGTAGAGGCTCGTTGGCTCTTCAACGCCAGTGCCGAGCAGCTCAAGGTGGTTATCCACCCCCAGAGTGTGATTCACTCCATGGTGCAGTATCAGGATGGCAGCGTGCTGGCACAGCTGGGTAATCCGGATATGCGCACCCCGATAGCCCATTGCATGGCCTATCCAGAGAGAATTGTCTCCGGGGTTGAACCTTTGGACTTTTTCAAAGTCGGACAATTGAGCTTCTGTGAGCCGGATTTTGCCCGCTATCCCTGTCTGGAGCTGGCAATGAGTGCCTGCGCCTCGGGCCAGGAAGCCACTACAGTGCTTAATGCAGCCAATGAAATGGCCGTCGCCAGCTTCCTTAAAGGGGAAATCGGCTTTACCGATATCGCCCGGGTCAATGAAGCCTGTTTGGCGCGTGTGCCCCAATCGCCTTTAAATTCCATAGCGGATATTCTGGCATTGGACGGCCAAAGCCGTCAGTATGCTCAGGAAGCTATCGCCGGATGCAAGTGAGGAAAATAAGGTCTGATGTTTGATTTTTTATGGAACCTGGGCGCTTTTATCGTCGCCTTGGGGATACTGATCACCGCCCATGAATATGGCCACTTTTGGGTAGCCAGGCGCTGTGGTGTCAAGGTAGAGCGTTTCTCCATCGGCTTTGGTAAGGCGATTTGGCGTCGCCTCGGTAAAGATGGCACCGAATATGTGATAGCCATGATCCCGCTTGGGGGCTATGTCAAAATGCTCGACGAACGGGTCGAGGACGTGCCCGAAGAGCTTAAAGATCAGGCATTTAATCGCAAGAGTGTCTGGGCGCGTATCGCGATAGTCGCTGCCGGGCCGATAGCCAACTTTATCTTTGCCATTTTCGCGCTCTATATTATGTATCTCATCGGCGTGCCTTCACTCAAGCCGGTGATCAGCGATGTCAGACCAGGCTCGCCTGCGGCCGTGATGCAGATAGATGGCCCACAGCAGATAGTGGCGGTTTCCGGGCAAAAGGTACGCAACTGGGAAGAGGTGAATCTGGCGCTGGTCGGTCATATCGGCGATGACAGCATGAGCTTGACCCTGAGGCCTCTCAGCCAGGTATCTCAGCCAGATGATGGGCTTGAGCCTTCCGGACGCACCTATCAGTTGGATATTCGCAACTGGCGTTTCGATCCGGAAAAAGAATCCCCCTTCAGCACCCTGGGGCTGGATATCTTCCGTCCGGATGTGATCCCTGAAGTGGAGACGGTTACCGAGGGCGGTGCGGCCGCCAAGGCCGGGGTCAAGGCCGGGGATATTCTGGTGGCCGTCAATGGTGAGGCATACAGCGACTGGCAAACCTTTGTCGGACAAATTAAAGTATCTGCCGGAAAGCCGCTGCAACTGACGGTTAAACGCGGCGGTGAGCAACAGACCTTCACTCTTATCCCGGACAGCCGCAAGGGTGCCAATGGGGAAATGGAAGGTGTCATCGGCCTGGCGCCCAAAGCTCCCAAGTGGCCGGACAATATGCTGCTGGATCTGCAGTATGGCCCGCTTGAGTCTATCTCGGTGGCGGCAGATAAAACATGGCAACTTGTGGTAGTCAGCTTTAAGATGATTGCCAAGTTGTTTACCGGTGATGTTTCGGTTAAAAATTTGAGCGGCCCCATCTCCATCGCGCAGGGGGCCGGTAACAGCGCCAACATAGGGTTGGTCTATTTTCTCGGGTTCCTCGCCCTGATAAGCGTAAACCTCGGCATTATTAACCTTTTGCCGTTGCCAGTGCTGGACGGGGGACACTTGATGTATTACTTGGTGGAAGTAATAACAGGTAAGCCTGTATCCGAACGGGTACAGGAAATTGGATTCAGATTTGGGGCGGCGTTGCTGCTGATGTTGATGAGCATTGCCCTTTTCAATGATTTTGCCCGACTCTGAGCAAGGACAGACAAATAATTAGAAGTGCGCTATGCGATTGAATAAACTTTTTGCCTCGATGTTATTAGTCGGCGCGTCGTTTTCAGGGAATGGTTGGGCAGAGTCTTTCCAGCCTTTTGAAGTGACCGACATCCAAGTTGAAGGTTTGCAACGAGTGGCACTCGGTGCGGCCTTGCTGAGTTTGCCTGTCAAAGTGGGCGACACAGTCGATCAACTCAAGTTGCAACAGGCGATAAAGAGCCTGTATGCCTCCAGTAACTTTGAAAATGTTCAGGTGTCCCGCGATGGCGGGGTGCTGATAGTGTCGGTACGTGAAAGACCGACCATCAGCGCCGTTACCTTCGAAGGTAACAAGGACATCAAAGATGAACAGCTGCAGGAAAGCCTGGACGGCAGTGGTGTGAAGGTGGGCGAAGCCCTCGACCGCACTATGCTCTCGGGTATTGAGAAAGGCCTGCAGGACTTCTACTACGGCGTGGGTAAATACGGCGCCAAGGTCGAGGCTCAGGTGATTAACCTGCCTCGTAACCGGGTAGAACTCAAGTTCAAGTTTACCGAAGGTCTGGCGGCCGAAATCCGTCAGATCAACATAGTGGGTAACGAGCGTTTCAGCGATGCCGACCTTATCGGTATGCTGGAGCTCAAAGACTATGTGGCCTGGTGGGATCTGTTCGGCGAGCGCCGTTATCAGAAGCAAAAGCTGCAGGCCGACCTCGAAACCATCAAGACCCACTACCACAACAATGGTTATATCCGTTTCAAGGTGACCTCGACTCAGGTGGCGATGACGCCGGACCGTAAGGGCCTCTACATCACCATTAACGTCGATGAAGGCGACCAGTACAAGGTTAAGGAAGTCAACCTGACCGGTGAACTCATGGGCCGAGAAGAGTTGCTCAAGGGTATCTTGCCTATCAAAGCCGGTGAGCAATACAACGGCGCCGATGTCACCTTTACCGAAGAGATGTACAGCAAGTATCTGGGTCGTTTCGGTTATGCCTATCCAGAGGTGAAGACTTTCCCTGAGATCGATGATGAAACCAAGGAAGTCACCCTGAATGTTAACGTCAAGCCCGGCAAGCGTGTTTATGTCCGTTCCATCAACTTCACCGGTAATACAGTGACCAAAGATGAAGTGATGCGCCGTGAGCTGAGACAGATGGAAGGGGCCTGGTTGAACTCGGCCTTGGTCGAGCAATCCAAGGCGCGCCTCAACCGTTTGGGCTACTTTGAAACTGTCGATACCGAAACCGTGCAGGTGCCGGGCACAGACGACTTGGTGGATGTGGCCTTCAAGGTGAAAGAGCAGCCATCAGGCTCCTTTAACGCTGGTGTAGGTTATGGTACCGAGTCAGGACTGAGTCTGCAGTTCGGGGTTCAGCAGTCCAACTTCCTCGGTACGGGTAATCAGGCCGGGATTAACCTGAACACCAACAAGTACTCCAAGAACGTCAACCTGTCTTATACCGATCCTTATTTCACCAAGGATGGGGTCAGCCTGGGTGGCAGCATCTACTGGAACGAGTTCGATGCCAACGAGGCCAACCTCGAGCGTTATAAGAACAGCTCCTATGGGATTGCACTCAACAGCGGTTTCCCCATTAACGAGTACAACAGGATCAACGGCGGCATAGGCTATCGCCATAACACCATTTCTGAAATTTCCAGTTATGAGCAGGCGATCCGTTTCTATAACATTTACCGTGACAGTGATGACCCCAACTCTGACTTGAGCTTCGACAACTTCGAGCTCAGCCTCGGCTGGTATCGCAGTACCCTTAACCGCGGAACCTTCCCAACCGATGGTTCATCCCAGCGTTTGAGCGGTAAGATCACGGTTCCAGGTTCTGATCTGCAGTACTTCAAGACCGACTTTGACACCAGCTTTTACTGGCCGCTGACCCGCAGCCACAAGTTTGTGCTCTTGACCCGTGCCCGTTTGGGGTATGGTAACGGTTACGGTGGTTTCAATGAAAACGACCAGATCCTGCCATTCTGGGAAAACTACTACTCAGGTGGTTCCAGCTCACTGCGTGGCTTCAAGTCCAACTCTGTGGGCCCAAGGGCTTTCTATCTGTATCGTGGCAGCGAGCCTTGTTCACCCAATCCGGATGGTGAAGGCTGTAGTCTGCCGGGCGATCCAAACCAAGTTTACATCAGTTCAGGCCGTTCTATCGGTGGTAACGCCATCGCCACGGCCAGTATGGAGCTGATTGTGCCGACTCCTTTCCTGGATGAGGCCTATAGCAACTCAGTACGTACCAGCTTCTTTATCGATGCGGGTAACGTCTGGGATACGGAGTTTGATTATGACTCCTATCGTTTCTTGCCGGCAGATGAGTTTTCCAAGTTGGCCGATTACAGTGATCCGAGCCGTATCCGTGCTTCCTGGGGTCTTAGCCTGCAATGGCTGTCACCCATGGGCCCCATGGTGTTCAGCCTGGCCTGGCCTGTTAAGGAATACGACGATGACGAGACCGAGATCTTCTCGTTCAATATTGGCAAAACTTTCTAAATTACATAAACTCGGCAAGCATTGCTGAAGAAAAACAAGGAGTCTGATTTTGAAAAAAATGGTAAACGGCGCACTGATGACGCTGATGTTGATGGGTGCTCCCCTGGCCGCACAAGCGGAGAAACTGGCGGTTGTCGATATGGGCGCCGTGTTTGAACAACTGCCACAACGCGAGCAGATCAGCAACGCACTCAAGACTGAATTCGGCGATCGTATGGCTGAAGTACAGAAGCTGCAGGAAGACCTCCGTGGTTTGCTGGAAAAGCAGCAGCGTGATGCCGCGCTGATGAGCGAAACGCAAAAGACCGAACTGGTTCGTAAAATGGAATCCCTGAAGGCTGACTATCAGCTCAAAGGTAAGGCGCTGGATGAAGATCTGCGTCGTCGTCAGGGTGAAGAGCAAAACAAACTGCTGGTAAAAGTGCAGAAGGCTATCAACACCATAGCTGAAAAAGAGAAGTACGACATGGTACTGCAACGCGGCGCCGTGGTTTATGTTAAGCCAGCTGCCGACATCAGCTCCAAAGTGGTTGAAGCCTTGAGCAAAGGCAAGTAAATCGATGAAGTCTTTTTCGTTGAAAGAGCTTGGCCAGCTGTTGGGGGCCGAAGTTCGTGGGGATGACAGTGTGACTGTCTCCTCTGTGGCGACACTTGAAAAGGCGCGGCCGGATCAGATCACCTTTCTGGCCAACACCAAATACCGTAGCCAGCTGGAGCATACTCAGGCTGGTGCGGTATTGATCTCGCCTAAAGAGTTGGACGGTTTTGCCGGTAACGCCTTGGTACTCAATGACCCTTATGTCGGCTTTGCCAGAGTTGCGCAATTGCTGGACAGCACGCCGGTTGCGGCAGAGGATATCCATCCCTCGGCGCAAATTCATCCCAGTGCCAAACTGGGTGAGGGCGTTGCTATTGGCGCCAATGCGGTCATCGGCGCCAACAGTATTTTGGGCGAAAATGTCCAGATAGGTGCCGGTACAGTGGTTGGTCAGGATGTCATCATAGGCTCGGGCAGCCGCCTGTGGGCCAATGTCACCGTCTATCACGATGTACATTTGGGGCAAAACTGTATCGTTCACTCTGGGGCCGTTATCGGCTCCGATGGTTTCGGTTATGCCAACGAACGCGGTCAGTGGATCAAAATCCCTCAGACCGGCGGCGTGCGCATAGGTGACAGAGTGGAGATTGGCGCCGGTACTACTATAGATCGCGGCGCGATCGATCATACTGAAATCCATGATGGCGTGATAATCGACAACCAGGTGCAGGTAGCTCACAACGATATCATAGGTGCCAACACTGCGATTGCCGGCTGCACAGTACTGGCAGGCAGCGTGACTATAGGTAAACATTGTATTATTGGTGGTAACTGCGCGATTTCCGGTCATCTGAGCATTACGGATGGGGTGCACGTCACTGGCAGCACCAACATTACTAACGATGTTCGTGAACCTGGGGTATACTCCTCGGCCACTGTGGCCATGCCCAACAGGCTGTGGCGTAAAAATACGGTTCGCTTCCGTCAGTTGGACGAGCTGTTCCAGCGGGTCAAAACCCTGGAAAAAACCGTTAAACCCCAAGATTAATACCGCTGTGCGTTAAGCGGCATGAGGAAACGAGTTCGTGTCTAATCAATTAAATACAATGGATATCAAAGAGATTTTGGCTTACCTGCCACATAGATATCCATTTTTGTTGATCGATAGAGTACTGGATTTTACTCCGGGTGAAACTCTGCATGCGATCAAGAACGTCACCATCAATGAGCCTTTCTTCCAGGGGCATTTCCCTGTTCAGCCGGTTATGCCTGGTGTGCTCATTCTGGAGGCCATGGCGCAGGCCACCGGCTTGTTGGCGTTCAAGACCATGAGCGACAAGCCGTCTCCGGACGTGCTGTATTATTTTGCCGGTATCGACAATGCTCGTTTCAAGCGGGTTGTTGAGCCAGGTGATCAGCTGCACTTTGAAGTGAAGATGATCAAGGAACGCCGCGGGATTGGCGTTTTCTACGGCGAGGCCAAAGTGGATGGTGAGCTGGTGTGTTCAGCCGAAATCATGTGTGCCCGCAGAGAGATTAGCAAGTGATAGATAAATTAGCTTTCGTTCACCCCGAAGCCAAGATAGGTAAAAATGTCACTATCGGCCCCTGGAGCTACATAGGGGCGGATGTGGAGATCGGCGATGACTGCTGGATCAGTTCCCACGTGGTTATCAAGGGACCCAGCATCATTGGCAAGGGCAACCGGATTTTCCAGTTTGCCTCCGTTGGTGAAGATTGCCAGGACAAGAAATATGCCGGTGAACCTACCCGGCTTATCATGGGTGATAACAATATCATCCGTGAGTCTGTCACCATTCACCGCGGTACGGTGCAGGACAACAGCGAGACCCGTATCGGCTCCAATAACCTGTTTATGGCCTATGTGCATATCGCCCACGACTGCGTGGTGGGCGACAATGTGATCATGGCCAATAACGCCTCTATTGCCGGTCATTGCCATGTGGGTGACTGGGCTATTCTCGGCGGTATGACAGGGGTGCACCAGTTTGTGCACATAGGTGCCCATGCCTTTACCGCAGGTTGCTCTTTGGTGCTGCAGGACGTGCCTCCTTTCGTGATGGCCTCTGGCCAGGCGGCCATACCACGTGGTCTGAATATGGAAGGCATGAAGCGCCGCGGTTTTGCCAAAGAGACCCAGCAAGCGCTGCGCCGGGCCTACAAGACCCTGTATCGCAGCAGCCTGACTCTGGAAGAGGCCGTTGCCGCCATGGCTGAAGACGCCGCAAAAGAGCCGCAGGTACAAGCATTTGTTGATTTTGTGACCTCCTCTAATCGAGGAATTATTCGCTGACACAGTGAGAACGAATGACACAAAATAGAAAGTTAGTCTTTGCAATGGTCGCCGGAGAAATCTCCGGCGATATTTTAGGTGCCGGCCTGATGAAAGCATTGCAACAGCGCTATCCGGACGCCCGTTTTATCGGTATCGGTGGCCCCCGCATGGAAGCACTCGGATTCGAGTCGCTGTTTGCCATGGAAGAGTTGGCCGTGATGGGAATTGCCGAGGTGCTCTCCCGCCTGCCCAGATTGCTGAAGATACGCTCGAGTCTGGTCAAACAGATAACCGCGCTGCAGCCGGATTGCTTTATCGGCATAGATGCCCCGGACTTCAATATCGGCCTGGAGCTCAAGCTCAAGGCGCGCGGGATCAAGACGGTGCATTATGTCAGTCCGTCGGTTTGGGCCTGGCGCCCTAAGCGGATATTCAAAATCGCCCGCGCTACCAACATGGTGTTGTCACTGCTGCCGTTTGAAAAAGCCTTTTACGACAAGCATCAGGTGCCTTGTACTTTTGTCGGCCACACTCTGGCCGATGAGATACCGATGGAGAATGACAAGCGTCTTGCCAGAGAAGCACTCGGCTTGAAAGTCGAAGCCGAATATCTGGCTATCCTGCCGGGTTCCCGTGGTGGTGAGCTGAAGATGTTGGCCCAACCCTTTGTGGAGGCGGCCAGGCTGCTGAAACAGCGCTATCCGGATCTCAAGTTTATTACCCCCCTGGTGAATGAAAAACGCCGCGAGCAGTTTCTTGCCGCACTGGAAACCTATGCGCCGGATCTGGAAATTCATATGACGGAAGGGCGCTCTCGGGAAGTGATGGCTGCCAGCGATACCATCTTGTTGGCATCGGGCACCGCCACGCTGGAAGCCATGTTGGTCAAGCGCCCCATGGTGGTCGGCTATCGGGTTAGCCCTATCACTTACCGTATTGCCAAGCGGATGATGCAGATAAACCACTTTTCTTTGCCCAATTTGTTGGCCGGAAGGGAGTTGGTGCCGGAGCTTATCCAAGATGATTGCACTGCCGAGCGGATAGCCGAAGAGGTGGGCAAATTGCTGGATAAAGATAACCGGCCGCTGCTGGCCGAGTTTACTAAGCTGCACAGCCTGCTGGCCTGCAACGCCAGTGAAAAGGCGGCCCAGGCGGTTGTGGCCTTGCTCGATAAAAAAGCCGAGGAAAGATGACAGTTTATAAGCAACTCTCGGAAGCCGAAGCGCAGCTGTTGTGCCAGGGGCTGGTCGCCGGGGTAGATGAAGTGGGGCGTGGCCCCTTGGTCGGCGATGTGGTCACCGCGGCGGTGATCCTGGATCCCGCCAATCCAATTAGCGGCCTTAATGATTCCAAGAAGCTCAGCGAAAAGAAACGCGATGCCCTCTATGAAGAGATCCTGGCCAAGGCGCTGGCGGTCTCAGTCGGTCGAGCCAGCCCGGCGGAAATCGATGAGCTCAACATATTACATGCCACCATGTTGGCGATGCAGCGCGCCGTGGCGGGCTTGAAGGTGCGTCCCGAGAAAGTCTTGGTAGATGGTAATCGGACCCCGGATTTTGGCCTGCATTCAGCCGCAGTGGTTAAGGGCGATGGTTTAATCCCGGCCATCAGTGCCGCCTCTATCATAGCCAAGGTCACCCGCGACCGGGAGATGGCCGAGCTTGACCTCCGCCACCCTGAGTATGGTTTTGCCGCCCATAAGGGCTACCCCACCAAGGCGCATTTCGAAGCCTTGAGTCAACACGGTGTCTTGCCTGAGCACAGACGCAGCTTCCGGCCGGTACGCGAATGGCTGGAGCAGCATTCATAAGCCGTTCTGAAACCTAAAGATGCAACCAAAAGGGCAGCAGCAGCTGCCCTTTTTTGTCGGTTATCACCCCGTAACATCTATTGATGGTTTTCGCCATTTATACAACTTTTATACAAACCCTACGGATATTTACACCCCGTTTTTATACCGGTTTTCATAAGCTTTGACCCTGAAATTAAAGTCTTTTTCAGGAGATATTCACTATGGCTGTTATGGAGTGGGCCGCTTTGCTGCTGGCCTTGGGATTATTTGGCTATCTGTTTTTTGCCCTGTTGCATCCAGAGGATTTCTGACTATGTTGACTATGGAATCCTTAGGTTTGCTGGCGATTTTTCTAGGGCTCTTGTTGGCGGCATCCCTATTGTTGGCAAAGCCGTTGGCGTTATTAATCCGGCATCAAAAGCCTTTCAAACGCGAGGCGGCGCTATGGTCCGGGATGGCCGCGGTATTTGAGGAGATGAACTGGCGCCAATATGCGGCGGCGCTCTTGTGTTTCAACACCCTTGGCGCCCTGTGCCTGATGCTTATCCTGCTGTTGCAGCAATATCTGCCGCTTAACCCGCAAAACCTGCCGGGGATGGATTGGCAACTGGCGTTCAACACTTCAATCAGCTTTGTGACCAACACCAATTGGCAGGCCTATTCGGGCGAAACCAGTCTCAGTTACTTCAGCCAGATGGCGGGGCTGACGGTGCAGAACTTCTGCTCGGCCGCCACGGGTATGGTGGTGGCCTTTGCCATAATCAGAGCCTTGACAACCAATGGGCAGACTATGCTCGGCAATGCTTGGTTGGATTTGCTGAGGGTGAACCTCTATCTGCTGTTGCCTCTGGCCTTGTTGATCGCCCTCTTGCTGGTGCAGCAGGGCGTCATTCAGAATCTTGCCGCTTATCTGCCGGTGACCGGATTGGAAGGGCAACAACAGCTGTTGCCCATGGGGCCGGTAGCATCCCAGGAAGCGATTAAGATGCTGGGTACCAATGGCGGCGGTTTCTTTGGTGCCAATTCGGCGCACCCCTTTGAAAATCCCACGGCGCTGAGCAATCTGCTGCAGATGCTGAGTATTTTCCTGTTGCCCTGCAGCCTGGTTATCGCCTTTGGTCTCTGCGCCGGGGATTGGCGCCAGGGGGCGAGTATTTTGGGGTGTATGGCATTGGTGTTTGTGGCGGCCTTTCTATGGATAAATCACTCTGAGCTGCAACTGCAGCAGATGGCCGACATTCACTTCCCCGGCAATATGGAAGGCAAGGAGACTCGCTTTAGCATCGGAGCAAGCAGCCTGTTTGCCACTGTCACCACGGCAGCTTCCTGCGGCGCAGTGAATGCCATGCACGACTCCTTTACCGCGCTCGGCGGCATGATGCCCATGTGGTTGATGCAACTTGGCGAGGTGATCTTCGGCGGCGTTGGCAGCGGTTTTTACGGCATCTTGCTGTTTGTATTCCTGACAGTGTTTATTGCCGGGCTGATGATAGGCCGCAGCCCCGAGTATCTGGGCAAGAAGATTGAAACCCGGGAGATGAAACTCGTCTGTCTGGCTTTGCTCTGTTCGCCTGTGATAGTGCTTTCCGGCGCGGCGCTTGGCTTGGTGCTCTCTCCCGAGTCGCTGCAGGAAACCGGGCCCCATGGCTTCAGCGAGCTGCTGTACGCCCTGTCATCGGCGGCCAACAACAACGGCAGCGCCTTTGGTGGCTTCAACGCCAATACGCCTTTTTACAACCTTCTGCTGGCGGCGGCCATGCTACTTGGGCGCTTTGGCGTGATCCTACCTGTGCTGATGATAGCCGGCAGTATGGCTGCCAAACCCGCCCAAGAGGCAGGCCCAGGCACCTTGCCCACCTATGGCTGGTTGTTTGCCAGCATGTTGCTGGGAACCCTCTTGCTCTTTGGCGCCTTGACCTTTATTCCGGCATTGACTCTCGGGCCTGTGGCCGAGCAGCTGACTTTCCCGTTGCCGCAAGCACTGATGACAGCTCAATGAATTCAGGGAGAAACAGACAATGAAAACCTTCAGTTTTGATATAACGCCTGATCATCCAAGAGAGACAGGCTGCAACAAGCGTCATCCTGTGCTGCAGATAGATGCCGCCATGCTGAGGCAAACGCTGCTAAGCGCGCTGACCAAGCTGGACCCTAGAGTGCAGCTGAAGAACCCCATCATGTTTGTGGTTTATGTCGCCAGTATCCTTCTGTCGCTGGAGGCTGTGGCCATAGGCTTGGGTTGGCGCGCCGGAAATCCCTGGTTCAGCGGTATTATCGCCATCTGGCTGTGGCTGACCTTGCTGTTTGCCAACTTTGCCGAGGCACTGGCCGAGGGACGCAGCAAGGCGCAGGCCGACAGTCTGCGGGGGCTTCGACGCAGCAGCTGGGCCAACAAGCAGACAGACAAGGGGCTTGAGAAAGTGCTCGCCGATACCCTGAAGTGCGGTGATATCGTGCGGGTGGAAGCCGGTGAGATCATTCCCTGCGACGGGGAGATTATTCAAGGGGTTGCCTCTGTGGATGAGAGCGCCATTACCGGTGAGTCGGCACCCGTTATCCGCGAGTCCGGCGGCGACTTAAGCTCTGTGGTGGGTGGAACCCGGCTGTTGTCAGACTGGCTGGTAGTGCGCTGCGCCCAGGAGAGCGGCAATACCTTCCTCGAACGCATGATTGCCATGGTGGACGGCGCCAAGCGGCGCAAGACCCCCAATGAGGTGGCGCTGAATATTTTGCTGATCACCCTGACGCTGATTTTCCTGTTGGTCACTGTGACTCTGGCGCCATTTTCCGCTTATGGTGCCATGGGCAGCGGCGGCGAGCCTATCTCGATGACAGTGCTTCTGGCGCTGCTCATCTGCCTCATCCCCACCACCATAGGCGGGCTGCTGTCTACCGTGGGTATCGCCGGCATGAGCCGCATGATAGGCGTCAATGTGATAGCCACTTCGGGAAGGGCGGTGGAAGCCGCCGGTGATGTGGATGTGCTCTTGCTGGACAAGACAGGCACCATCACCCTGGGCAATCGCCAGGCGAGTGATTTTCTGCCTGTGGCCGGTATAGCTGAAGAGGCGTTGGCCAATGCGGCGCAGCTGGCCTCTCTTGCCGATGAAACCCCGGAGGGGCGTAGCATAGTGGTGCTGGCAAAACAGAAGTTTGCCATCCGGGAGCGCAGTCTTGCCGAACTCGACGCCAGTTTTATTCCCTTTACTGCCCAAACCCGCATGAGCGGTATCAATCTGGGGACGAGGCAGATACGCAAAGGTTCTTTCGATGCCATCAGCCAATATGTGAAGGCCAACGGCGGCGAGGTTCCCAAAGAACTGGGAGCCCTGGTGGATAAGGTGGCCAAGCAGGGCTCCACTCCTCTGGTGGTGGCCGAAGGCAACAAACTTCTCGGGGTGATAGCGCTCAAGGACATAGTCAAAGGCGGTATCAAGGAGCGCTTTATCCAGCTGCGCAAGATGGGCATCAAAACCGTGATGATCACCGGCGATAACCCGCTCACCGCCGCGGCCATTGCCGCCGAGGCCGGGGTGGATGAGTATCTGGCCGAGGCCACGCCCGAAGCCAAACTGGCGCTGATTCGGCAATACCAGAATGAGGGCCGCCTGGTGGCCATGACAGGCGATGGCACCAATGACGCACCTGCGCTGGCACAGTCGGATGTGGCATTGGCAATGAACTCGGGCACCCAGGCGGCCAAGGAGGCCGGCAATATGGTGGATCTCGACTCCAACCCCACCAAGCTTATCGAAGTGGTGCATATCGGCAAACAGATGTTGATGACCCGTGGCTCGCTCACCAGCTTCAGCATAGCCAACGATCTGGCCAAGTATTTTGCCATCATTCCCGCGGCCTTCAGCACCACCTTTCCGGCGCTCGAGAGCCTCAATCTGATGCGACTGCACTCGCCTGAGTCGGCGGTCATTTCGGCGGTGATCTTCAATGCGCTGATCCTGGTGGCGCTGTTGCCGCTGGCGCTCAAGGGCGTGCGTTATCGCGCCATGGCGGCCGCCGCAGTGCTCAAACGCAACCTGTTGTTTTATGGGGTTGGCGGCCTGCTGTTGCCCTTTGTTGCCATTAAAGTCATAGACGCATTGCTTGCCGCCACTGGCTGGATCTGATTGGAGTATGTTATGAAAACCTTGAAAATGGGCTTGTGGGTCTTCGGCGTTATCTTTGTCGTGACCGGGTTGGTCTATCCGCTGCTGGTCACCGTTGGCGCCACGGCACTGTTCCCGCATCAGGCGGGAGGTAGCATAATAGAGCGAGATGGCGTCTTACTGGGCTCAGAGCTTATCGGGCAGGAGTACAAGACGGACGGATTTTTCCATGGCCGCGCCTCGGCCTCGGCTTATGACGCCCAGGCTTCCGGCGGCAGTAATCTGTCGCCCCACAGCCGTGAGTTGCAATCCCTGTGGCAGCAGCGAGCCGCGGCCTTGAATGCCCACAACCCTGGAAATTCGTCTGTGCCTGGGCTGCTGGTCACTGCCTCCGGTAGTGGTCTGGACCCTCATATCTCACCCGAGGCCGCCTACTGGCAGCTGGGGCGAGTCGCCAAGGCGAGAGGGGTATCAGAGGCGCGGTTAAAGGCACTGATTGACAGCCATATTCGACAGCCGCCCTTGCCCTTTATCGGCCAGCCCACGGTCAATGTTTTATTGCTGAACCTGGCATTGAGCAGAATGGAGTAATCACTTGTCAGAAATCAGGCCCAATGCCGATTTGCTGCTACAGCAACAGCCGTCCTCCCGGGGGCGGCTCAAAATCTTCTTCGGCGCCTTTGCCGGGGTGGGCAAAACCTATGCCATGCTCAGCGAGGCTCGCAGGCTAAGACTGCAGGGGCTGGATGTACTGGCCGGATTGGTGGAAACCCACGGCAGAGATGAGACGGCGGCCTTGCTCGAAGGCCTGGAGCTGCTGCCGCCCAAAGTGCTGAGCGTAATGCACCGGCGTTATCAGGAGTTTGATATCGATGCCGTGCTTGCCCGGCATCCGGCGCTGGTATTGGTCGATGAGCTGGCCCACAGCAATGCCCCGGGATGCCGTCACCGCAAACGCTGGCAGGATGTCAAAGAGTTGCTGGATGCCGGTATAGATGTGTTTACCACAGTCAATGTGCAGCATCTTGAAAGCCTCAACGATCTGGTGGGCGGCATTACCGGTATCAAGGTGTCGGAAACCCTGCCGGACTCAGTGTTTTATGAGGCCGACGAAGTGGTGCTGGTGGACCTGCCACCCGATGACCTGATGCAGCGAATGCGTGAGGGTAAAATCTATCTCTCATCCCAGGTGGAAAGGGCGATAGAAAACTTCTTCAACCGTCAGAATCTCACCGCGCTCAGGGAGTTGGCCCTCAACGCCACCGCCGAGCGGCTGGAGCAGCGCAGGCGTCAGGACAATGAGCCCGGCCTCAGGGGCGGCCTGCTGCTGGGGCTGACCCATGGTGAGCAGCAGGAGAAGCTTATTCGCCATGCCATGCGTCTGGCCAAGCGCCTCAACTGCCGCTGGTATGCCCTGCATGTGGAAACGCCCGAGGTGCAGCAGTGGGATGATAGCAAGCGGCAACAGCTGCAGGATAACCTCAAGCTGGCCGAGAGCCTGGGGGCCGAGACCGCGACTCTGGTGGATCATGATATCTGCCACGGCTTGCTGGAATTTGCCGGCGAACACAGGTTGGAGCGGGTCCTTATCGGCCACCACAGCGGCAAGCGGCAGCTGCCATGGCGCCGGGAGCTGGGCCAGCGTTTGAGAAAGCGCGCCGCAGATGAGGAGATTATCAGCCTCAACCTTGATCAAGCCACTAAGCAGCCCAAGGCCGCCAATCCCAGAGCCTGGCCAAGACTGCGCCCGGCGAATATTGCCCTGGCCCTGGGTATGTCGGCCTTTTGTACCTTGCTTGGCTATTGGCTGGCGCCCTGGTTTCACGCCACCAACATAGTGATGATCTACCTCTTGGGCACTGTCTTGCTATCGCTCAGGCTCGACAGAATGAGCGCCTTGTTGGCAACTTTGGTCAATGTGGCCTGCTTTGACCTCTTCTTTGTCGAGCCCAGGTTCTCCTTCTCGGTTGCCGATGCTCAATATCTGATGACCTTCTTCGCCATGGCCATAGTCAGTATCGCCATCACCCAACTCACGCATACCATGCGGATTCAGGCGCAAATGGCCCGGCAGCGGGAGCTGCGCACCTATCAGCTGTTTGAGATGTCGCAGCAACTGGGCTCGGCGCAAACCGAGCGGGAGATGGCTGCCATCGCCCAGCAGCATATCGGCAAGAGCTTCGCCGCGGCGGTGGCGGTATTGAAGGCCGAAGAACAGGGGACCTTGCTGTTGACCAAGGGTTTTACCCGTTATGATTCGGCCATTGCCAAGTGGAGCATTGCCAACAACTGCGCAGCCGGAGCCGGAACAGATACCCTGCCCAATGCCGGTTGCTACTATCAGCCGGTAGCTATAGAGCAGCGGGTGCTGGCCATGGTGGTGCTCGAGCCTGTGAGTCTCAGCGGTTGGCTGGCACCTGAGCAGCAAAGGCTGCTCAATGCCTTTGTTTGCCTGTTGGCGCAGGCGCTTGAGCGGCTCGAGCTGGCCAAGGCCTCCAAGCAGGCGCAGTTGAATGTGGAAACCGAAAAGATGCGCAGCACCATGCTCTCTTCCCTGTCCCATGACTTGCGCACGCCGCTGACGCTTATCCGCAACCAGAGCGACAGCCTGGTGACCAGTCTGGCGCCTTTCCCCGAGCAGTGTCAGCAGGCGCGCCAACTGGCACAGCGGATAGGCGAAACCATTCGCCTGACCAACAATGTGATGGAGATGATCCGCCTCGAGTCGTGCCATTTTATTTTGCAGCTTGACTGGCAGGATCTGGAGGAGATCCTCGGGGTGACGCTAAGGCAACTGGAACCCAGAACCCAGGTTCGGTTGAATATCCCTGCCGAGCTGCCGCTTATCTATTGCGATGGCAATCTCATTCAGCGGGTGCTGTTGAATCTTTTGGAAAATGCATTTAAATATGGCCCGCCAAAGGTACAGATAAGCATCAGTGCTCAGTTGGATGCCGAGCAGTTTTATATCGAAGTGGCCGACAACGGACCCGGGCTTCCCACAGAGGATGCCAGTTGGCTGTTTACCAAGTTTGAGCGCGGCAACAAGGAGTGTGGCATTCCCGGGCTGGGGCTCGGCTTGGCCATCTGTCAGGCGATAGTCTCGGCCCACGGTGGCCGCATCTGGGCCCATAACCGCGAACAGGGCGGCGCCGTGTTCACCTTCAGCTTGCCCTATGTTTCACCGCCCGAGATGTGCGGCGAAGAAGAGTATTTACCCGAGCAGGAATCCAGTTATGCCAGCATTGATTGAGCCGCAGCCGTTTCATCACAGAAGGGTATTGGTGATAGATGATGCCCAGGAGATCTGTCAGTTTGTCAGTAAGGCCTTGCAGCAGCAGGGGCTTGAGGTGTTCACCGCTCACTCGCTCAATCAGGGCTTGATGGAGGCCTCGACCCGGCAGCCGGATACTGTGATCCTGGATCTCGGCTTGCCCGATGGCGATGGCCAGAGCTTTATTCCCCGCTTTCGCAGCTGGAGTGATGCTCCTGTAATAGTGCTGTCGGCCCGCAGCGATGAAGCCGACAAGGTGCAGGCGCTTAACAGCGGCGCCGACGATTACCTGTGCAAGCCCTTCGGCATAGAGGAACTGCTGGCCCGGGTGCGGGTGGCGTTGAGGCGACACTTACGTCACAGCCATGAGCCTGAAGCTCAGGTGCAGTTGGGAGAGGTCTTGTTCGACCGCCGCCGTCAGCAGCTGAGCCGCAACGGCGAGCCCGTGCATCTGACCAAGACGGAATTAAAGCTCCTGAACGCCCTGCTGGAGCAGCCGGGCAAGGTGTTGACTCAACAAAGCCTGCTGAAACAGGTCTGGGGGCCGACATTTGTCGAGCATGGCCACTATGTGCGCACTTATATGAAGCATCTGCGCAATAAGATAGAAGCTGAGCCCGCCAACCCCAAATACCTGCTGACGGAAATCGGCATAGGTTATCGCCTCGTCACAGGTAAATAATGGAGAGGCCCGGCTCGGCTTCATCGCTTGGATTTTGATTTTGTCGCAAAAGCCGCCAGATAACGCCTTTGGCGTGATTTTGCCGACAAGGCGGCCGGTTTTAACTTTGGTGAACCTCTCCCGGCGTGTTATCTTTCCCTATTGATTTTCAGCCAGTCAGAGTAATCGGATTTTCATGTCACAGCCCCGTTTCGTCCATCTACGTGTTCACTCAGACTTTTCCATGACCGATGGTCTGGCCAAGGTCAAGCCCATTCTGGCCAAGGTGGCCGATGAGGGCATGGCGGCAGTGGCACTGACGGATCAGAACAACCTCTGTGGTCTAGTGAAATTCTACGGTGGCTGCCATGGCGCCGGGATAAAGCCCATCATAGGGGCCGACTTCTGGATGTTGGTGCCCGGCTTTGAAGATGAGTTCTGCGCGCTTACCGTGCTGGCCATGGATAACGACGGCTACCAGAACCTGACTCAGCTGATCTCCAAGGCCTATCTGCGCGGTCAGGTGCGTGACCGGGTCGCTATCGATCAGGAGTGGCTGCTGGAGCACGGCGCCGGTATTTTGCTGCTCTCCGGCGCTAGGGAAGGGGACCTGGGCAAGGCGCTGCTCAAGGGCAACCTGAACCAGGCCCAGGAACTGACCGATTTCTACAAGCAGCACTTCAACGACCGTTACTTTATTGAACTTATCCGCACCGGGCGCCCGGATGAGGAGCGCTACCTGCACATGGCGGTGGAACATGCTGCCAACACAGGCCTGCCTGTGGTTGCCACCAACCAGGTGGTGTTCATGACCCCGGAAGAGTTTGAGGCCCATGAAATCCGGGTGGCTATCCACGATGGCTACACTCTGGCTGACCCCCGTAGACCCAAGAAATACAGCGAGCAGCAGTATCTCAAGACAGAAGCTGAGATGTGCGAGCTGTTTGCCGATATTCCGGAAGCGCTGCAAAACACGGTGGAGATAGCCAAGCGTTGTAACGTTACCGTGCGGCTCGGCGAGTACTTTCTGCCCAACTTCCCCACGGGTGAGCTGTCCACCGCGGATTATCTGGTGATGCGTTCCAAAGAGGGGCTAGAAGAGCGTCTCGAGTTCCTGTTTCCGGACCCACAGGAGCGGGCGGAAAAGCGCGGCGAGTATGACGAGCGTTTGGATATTGAGCTCAAGGTAATCAACCAGATGGGCTTTCCCGGCTACTTCCTTATCGTGATGGAGTTTATCCAGTGGGGTAAGGACAACGGTATTCCCGTGGGCCCGGGGCGGGGGTCGGGTGCCGGCTCCCTGGTGGCCTATGCGCTTAAGATCACTGACTTGGACCCGCTGGAATTTGACCTGCTGTTCGAACGTTTTCTTAACCCCGAGCGGGTGTCGATGCCCGACTTCGACGTCGACTTCTGTATGGACAGGCGCGATGAGGTTATCGATCACGTGGCCGAACTCTATGGCCGGGATGCGGTATCGCAGATCATCACCTTCGGTACCATGGCCGCCAAGGCGGTAGTGCGTGATGTGGGCCGGGTGCTGGGTCACCCCTATGGTTTTGTCGACAGAATTTCCAAGATGATCCCGGCCGAGCCCGGGATGACGCTGGCCAAGGCTTTCGAGGCCGAGCCTGCGCTGCCTGAAGCCTATGAGGCCGATGAGGATGTCAAAGACCTTATCGACATGTGTCGCAAGCTTGAGGGTGTGACCCGTAACGCGGGTAAGCACGCCGGGGGCGTGGTGATTGCGCCGACCAAGATCACCGACTTCTCGCCGCTTTATTGCGACGCCGAAGGTAAAAACCCGGTGACCCAGTTCGACAAGAACGACGTGGAAACCGCCGGTCTGGTGAAGTTTGACTTCCTGGGTCTCAGAACCTTGACCATTATCGACTGGGCACTGGGGATGATTAATCCAAGGCTCGCCAAGCTCGGCAAGCCGCCGGTCGATATTGCCGCCATTCCGCTGGACGATGCCAAGTCCTTCGGGGTACTGAAACGCTACGAAACCACGGCGGTATTCCAGCTGGAATCCCGCGGCATGAAAGATCTTATCAAGCGTCTGCAGCCCGACTGCTTTGAAGATATGATCGCTCTGGTGGCCCTGTTCCGCCCAGGCCCCTTGCAGTCGGGGATGGTAGATAACTTTATCGAGCGTAAGCACGGCCACGAGGCCATCTCCTACCCGGATGAGAAGTGGCAACACGAGAGCCTTAAACCGATTTTGGATCCTACCTACGGCATCATCCTCTATCAGGAACAGGTGATGCAGATTGCCCAGACGCTGGCGGGTTATACCCTGGGCGGCGCAGACATGCTGCGCCGGGCCATGGGTAAGAAAAAGCCGGAAGAGATGGCCAAGCAGCGTGCCGGTTTTGAAGCCGGGGCGATAAAAAACGGCGTCGATGGCGAACTGGCGATGAAGATCTTCGATCTGGTGGAGAAATTCGCCGGTTACGGCTTCAACAAATCACACTCGGCCGCCTATGCACTGGTGTCTTATCAGACACTCTGGCTCAAGACCCACTATCCGTCTGAATTTATGGCGGCGGTAATGTCCGCCGATATGGACAACACAGACAAGATAGTGACCCTGGTGGATGAGTGTGAGCGCATGGGACTCAAGCTGATCCCGCCGGATGTCAACAAGGGCCTGTTCAAGTTTACCGTCGATGAAGAGCTCAATATCGTCTACGGTATAGGCGCCATCAAGGGCGTGGGCGAGGGGCCGGTCGAATCGATTCTGGAAGCCCGCAAGGGTGGGCCGTTCAAAGACTTGTTCGACTTCTGCGCCAGGGTGGATTTGAAAAAACTCAACCGCCGGGTGATTGAGAAGCTGATCAATGCCGGCGCCATGGACAATCTGGGGCCGCACCGGGCTTCCATGATGGCTACCTTGCCGGAGGCGATACGCGCCGCCGATCAGCACGCCAAGGCCGAAGCCATAGGTCAGTGCGACATGTTCGGTCTGCTCAACGACGACCCCCAGGACAGCAAGCAACAGTTTGTAGACTGCCCACCTTGGCCGGACAAGGTCTGGTTGGAAGGGGAGCGTGAAACCCTGGGGCTTTACCTCACAGGTCACCCCATCAACCAATATCTCAAAGAGCTCAGGCACTACACCTCCGGGCGGCTCAAGGATATTCACCCCACAGACAGGGGCAAGACGGTCAAGGCCGCCGGATTGGTGGTCGCCACCCGGGTGATGCTGACCAAGCGAGGCTCCAAGATGGGGCTGCTGACACTGGACGACAAGAGTGCCCGTCTGGAAGTGATGCTGTTTACCGAGGCCTTCGAGAAATTCAATCACCTGCTGGAGAAAGACAGGATCCTCATCTGTGAAGGTGAAGTGAGCTTCGATGACTTCTCCGGCGGTAACCGGATGACGGCGCGCAACATCATAGATATGGGCGAAGCCCGCAGCCACTTTGCGGCGGCGGTGGAGCTGGATCTCGACGCGGCAATATTGAGCCCGGAATGGCTGACACAGTTTTATGAGACCCTTTCGCCCTGGCGCGGCGGCTCTGTGCCTGTGGCGATCAACTATCGTCAGGCCCTGGCCAAGGGGCAGTTCCGTTTGAGTGACGACTGGCGGGTGAACCCCAGTGATGAACTCATGATGGCACTGGAAGCCATGCTCGGCACAGATAAGGTCAGGATCCTCTTCTAATGCCCTACACTCTGGTCGATACCCTGATACTCAAGTTAACGGCGCTGCTGGATCAAATCGGCGCCACGGCTGACAACCACCTCTGGCTGGGTTACAGCGGCGGTATGGACTCAGAGCTGCTGGCCTATACCTTGGCGCGCTTTCGCGAGACTCATCCCAATACGCCTTATCAAATCTCCCTGGTGCACGTACACCATGGCCTCAGCCGCAATGCCGATGCTTGGGCGGCCCATTGTCGCCAAAGAGCCGAGCATTATGGCCTGAATTTTGTTCTTCGGAAGGTGCAACTTGAGCTCGGTTCGCGTGTCAGTATCGAGGCCGAGGCGCGGCGCGCTCGCTATCAGGCGATTGCCGAGTTGCTCAATCCCGGCGATATTCTGCTGACGGCCCATCATCAGGACGATCAGTTGGAGACGCTGCTGCTGGCGCTCAAGCGTGGTCAGGGCCCCAAGGGACTGGCGGCCATGGGGCAAGCTCAGCACTTGGCCTTTACTTCCTTAGCTCGGATATCCAGGGCAGAAAGTGCACCATGCTGGCAATTACGGCCCATGTTGGACAGCAGCCGGGCTCAGATAGAGCAGGCGGTGGCGAGCCTCGAGCTGCCCTATATCAGTGATGAGAGTAATCAGGACACCCAGTATGACCGCAACTTCCTACGCGCCGAGGTGATCCCTGTACTCAAGCAGCGCTGGCCTTCGATTGCCACAACGGCCTCGCGCAGCGCCGCGCTGTGCGCCGAACAGCAGTTGCTGCTCGATGAAGTCAGCGCCGAAAAGTTGCAGCCCTTGCTCGGCCGTTGCCGCTTCAGCGGCGTTCGGGTACTGGATAGCGCCGGGCTCAAAGTGCTGTCACCCCAGTGGCAGGCGCAGTTGCTGCGGCAGTTTATTCAGATGCAGCGCTTGCCCTTACCGGCTCAGGTGCAGTTACAGCAAGCCTTGGCGCAGCTACTCGATGCCAGGGAGGATGCTCAGCTTGAGCTTAGCTTTAATGGATTGCTCCTCAGGCGTTATGGGCAACAGATCTATGCCATGGCGCCTCTGCCGGGGGCAGCATTCCAGCTGCTTGATGGCGCAGGTTCGGCTGAAGATGTGGCAGCAAACCCCTCGAAACTGACCCTGAGCCAAAAGCAGCTGCAAGCATTGAGCCAAGGGCAGAGTCTGAGTGTTGGGCTTGCCGCCCCCTGGCAGCGCCTGGAGCTGACATTGGCAGACTCAGGGCCAAGGGTGGCGCTGGCTCAGGTCATGGCTCCACAACTGGCTCCTCTAATGGCTTCACTATCGGCACCGCTACTGACGTCACTATCGGCGTCACTAGGTGCAAAAGTTCAGCCATCAGATACCGCTGCAGCACCTGAACTGGTCATGGGGCTCAAGGGCAGTTACCGCTGTCAGCCTCACAATAGAGACAAGGGGCGGGAGCTCAAGAAACTCTGGCATGAACTTGGAGTGCCACCCTGGCTTAGAGACAGAGTGCCGCTGCTGATGCAAAATGGCCGACTGCTGGCGCTGGCCGGTGGTTTTGTCGAGCGTAGCGCACTGGCATCTGGCTCTGAACCCGGAATCGTGTTGAAGCTGGTTGCTGAAGCAACCCCTTAGCGCAAATAGTTTGGGCACAGCGGCTAACATGGCTTTGAGCCAAAACTCATCAATGAACTTGGTCCTAGCGGCTAGATAAGTTGTAGCCCATCACCAGCGGTGCGCCTTTCGCACAGGCGATCCTGTGACATGGCGAGAGTCGCGTGGCAACATGCTTTCGAGCGCGAGTTATGGATGATGAGCTGGCCGTTAAACAGGGAAGTTGTTGTGAACCCATAATTCCCCTCGGTGTCGCCGACAGCCGTTGGCGAAAATAACGTGGTTAAGCAGCGGTCAATCACCTGCGGTGCGCTCTCGCACAGGCGATCCTGTGACACGGCGTGAATACATATATGGACCCATCCCGTTTGCAAGACATTTGATTTCAATTTGAGAAGAGTTCATTGCACCCATATATTCGGCCTGTTACTGAGTTAAATCTCTGGCCCTGATGGATATGTGCTTCTACTTTCCTCATCATCCTTGCGGCTTCACGATGAGCCTATGGATTCAACAGGTTTTAAGTAGAACAGTCTGACTGTCTCATCATCAAATCAATTGTCACCGCAACTTGGTGATAGGTTGGCATTATCTTACTTCACAACCTGATTTATAAGCTTCATGTCGCCGGCCGATAC